>CATJQX010000221.1 GCA_949742535.1 uncultured Muribaculaceae bacterium
GTATGAGAGCAGACCGATTTCAGGTGTTCCTGTATTGGTTTGGTGTCATACCGGTCTTCTCTTTGAAATATTTGCAAAAGAATGATGTGTTGGGGAAATTAAGCGTGTCGCTTATCTGATAGATTGCGGCTGTTGTTGATTTCAACAGCACTTTGGCCTCAAGTATGATGTAATCCTTGATCCATTCTCCCACCGTTTTGCCGCTTTGGTGTTTTACGACGCGTGAAAGATGTCCGGCCGACAGACATAGTGCGTTTGCATAGTATCCTACATCGCGATGTTGTCTGAATTGCCGCTTTACAAGGCTTACAAATGCATGATATATCTCAGTCTGCCGGTTTGCATGATGAAAAGATCCCGTCAAGGAGAGCTTGGAAGAATACTTGAGAAAAGATTCATTGATTGTCAGGTATAAGATATCAAGATAATCTCCAAGTATTTGTGCCTTATACTTCGTTTCTTCTCCGTCAATCAGTCTTTTCATCAGGCGGTATATGTCTGACACTGTTTCTGAATACTGTTTTTCGGGGATGTGCGACATGAGGCCGAGCCTTGCGCAAGTGCCGGCGATACAATCCATGTTTGTCTTGATTTCTGATGAGGATGCAATCATCATAAATTTGGTGCTGTGGTGGGCTTTTTTGAACTCGGCTATCTGACCGTGAACGAAAACAGCAATTTCACCGGCATGCACACTGAGCGACTCGCGGCCATCCATATTGAAATCAAGATAACCTGACAGGCATATCAGAACTATATTGAAATTGAGTTTTAATGGCTTGTCGCCAAATGGGTTTTGAGATGCCTGCGCCGCTTGGCTTTCGTCAAGATTGTCGAAGATCATTATACCATCGTAAAATGATGAATTTCCTCCGATGTGGAGAAGTGCGGGAAAGTCAAGTAAAGTATACGATGTTTTGATCATGATATTCTAATCGGAACTCAAAATTAGCCAATAATATATAAATAAGCAATACGTATGTTTGAAATAGAACATATTTTGCGGCTAACCGATAATCGGAACATACTGCCAATGCATTAATTTTGCGCAAAATTTCCAAAGAATGAAAAGTACAGCACAAATCATTGCAATGGCAAGCATCGCGGCGTTGTTTGCAAGTTGCGGAGGCTCACATAAAAACGATGACAGCATTAAACTGAAAAGCGTGTATACGTTATCTCCAATTTCTTGTGGCCTGGAGAATACACGCACATTCACATCATCGGTTGATGAAGGCAAGAGTGTCAACGTCGGTTTCAAGACTGGCGGCCAGATAAAAAAACTTATGGTCAAGGAGGGCGCTTACGTTAAAAACGGTCAGACAATCGGATATCTTGATGATGCGGACTATGCCCTGTCTGTCAGTCAGCTCGAGTCGCAGTACAAGCAGATGCTCTCTGAGACATCACGTCTTGAAGAAATGTTCAGGCGCGGCAATGTTTCTCCCAATGATTATGAGAAGGCAAAGTCTGGACTGGAGCAGGTGAAGGCACAGTTGGATATGATGCGCAACAAGCTGGAGTACACCACTCTTGTATCTCCCACATCGGGATATGTGGTGGAACGCTACATGGAAGAGGGCGAAATGGCTGGTGCCGGTACTCCCGTTTACAAAATCAAGGATAATTCAAGCATGGAGACATCTGTGTCTGTGCCGGCATATCTGTATGAGCACAGAAATGAAATCACTGGCTGTGCCGGCCGGTCGGCTGCAACTGGCGACACAGAGATTCCACTCGGCATAATAGGGTTTGTGCCTGACGCTGACAACAACTCCCTCTTTAGATTGCGTCTGCAGATACCGACAGAAGCCAACAAGGAGCTGATTCCCGGCATGAGCCTTTCAATCAGCATAAAAATGAATAATGACAATGCCGAGGGGATGTATGAGATTGCCTCCCGGTCATTGTTCACACGCGATGGCAAGGATTGCGTATGGGTCATCAATCCTGCCGACAGCACTCTCTCGGCGAAAGAGGTGACTATTGTTGGCGCGCATTCTTATGGGAATAATATCGTGACCGGTTTGACTGGCAATGAGGCAATTGTAGCCGTTGGTGTAAATCATCTTTCTGAAGGCGAGAAGGTTGTGCCTAAAGGTGATGTGTCGAAAATAAAAATGGATTGAGGCAATGATGCGGATTACCGAATTTTTCATGCGGCGACGCACACTGTTTTGGTCGCTGATGGTAATAATATTGTTGGCGGGTGTCTTGTTTTTTCTCAGAATGCCGAAACTTGAGGATCCGGCTGTTACTGTAAAGCAGGCATCTGTGGTTGTTGTCTATCCCGGTGCGGATGCAGAGAGGATAGAACGCGATGTGGTGCTTCTGCTCGAAGACCAGTTGCGCACGCTTCCGGAAGTCAAGAAAATTAAAACCGACGTAAGCCACGGTCAGGCGCTGATTGGAGTCGAATTCCAGTTGGATGTGCCGATGGAAGATATTGAGCAATATTTCGACCAGTTGAGGCGCAAGGTTTCAGATGTCCAGGGTGCGCTGCCTCAGGGGTGTCTGCCGCCCATGATTATCGACGACATGATGGATGTCTATGGCATCTTCTACGCTATTACGGGTGATGGCTACGATACAGGCGAGCTTGAGCACTATGCAAAGAAGCTAAGGCAGGAAATGCTGGGAGTGAAAGGTGTCAAGAGAGTGACAATCGGAGGCGTTCAGAGAGAAGTGATCGACATTGTATTCACTCCGGGCCAGATACAGCGCAACGGTATGCTACCCATGCTTGTAGCCCAGGCATTGCAGTCTTCGACAGCCGTAATAAACGCCGGAAAAGTCGACAATGGTTCCGATCGCCTTTCAGTGGGTATTGCAGAAGGGGCTTTGACCGAGGAGGAAATATCCGACATTCTGATAAAAATGCCCGATGGGAAGAAAATTCGCATCGGAGACATCGCTCAGGTGTCGAGGCACGAAGTAGAACCGCGCACATCGGAGTTTTTTGTTGACAAAAACGTGTCACTCACTATAATGGCGGCTCTTGAAAAGAGTGCTGTTGTGCCTGATGTAGGTGCGGAAGTGGACAAGCGTATTGCGTCTGCTGTGGACAATCTTCCGGCAGGAATTACTGTTGAGAAAATATTTTTCCAACCTGAGCGCGTAGACAAGGCAATATCATCGTTTATGATCAATCTCCTTGAATCCGTTGCAATCGTTTTTATTGTAATTCTTCTTGCAATGGGATGGAAAGCGGGAGTGATTATCGGTTTCGGTCTGGTGTTAACCGTGGCGCTGTCATTCCCTCTCCTGTCTACGTTAGGGACAACATTGCAGCGTATCTCTCTCGGAGCTTTTATCGTAGCGATGGGTATGCTGGTTGACAACGCCGTGGTGATTATGGATGGCATCATAAACGACCGCAAACGTGGGCAGCGGAAGGATGTCTATCTATATGACACGGGAAGGAAAACAGCTCTTCCGCTTCTTGGAGCCACAATAATCGCAGCCGCTACATTTTTGCCTATATATCTGACGCCAGGATCGGTGGGCGAGTTCGCCGGAGATCTCTTCCTGGTCATATGTGTGAGCCTGCTCGTAAGCTGGGTGCTTGCCTTGATACAGGTGCCGGTATGCTCCGATCAATGGCTGACATCCCCCGACGACAGGGCGGAGAATGAAGTCAAGGAACTGAAATTAAATCCTCTGCAAAAGTTCATAAAGAAAATCGTGATATTCCTGATTGGCCATAAATGGGTCTCTGTCGGGGCGGCGGTTGTCATTTTGGTCGGTTCGGGTATGTCTATGTCATTGCTTCGCAATGTGTTTTTTCCGGATTTTGATTATGATCAGTTTGTTGTTGAATGTACTTTCCCCAAAGAGAGCAATCCCGATAAGGTGCGCAGCAGAATGTTTCAGCTGTCTGACAGCATTATGGGCTTTGCGGGAGTGGAGTCTGTGGCAGTCAGCATGGGAGGAGCGCCCGGGCGTTATTGTCTGGTAAGACCGATGCCCAACGGCGGAGAAGAGTATGCTGAGTTTATAATCGGTTGTAAGGATTTCAAGACCGTATTGAGGCTCTCCGACGAATTGATTGCAAAACTGCGCGATATCGCTCCCGATGCATATATCAGGGCCAGAAGATACAACTTGTCGATATCTTCCTCACATACAGTGGAAGTTGAGTTTGCCGGGCAGAATGCCGATACTCTCAGAATGCTCGCTTCCAAAGCCGAGGCCATAATGAGGGGCAGCAGGTATGTGGATCCGTTTTCCGTACAGAACAACTGGCTTGGAAAGAGCCGCACTGTTTCGCTCGGCTACAAAACAGAGATGGCCAATTTTGCAGGCGTCAACCGTGCAGACGTCGGAAATGCCATACAGGCCTCTACCGACGGTTATGCCATAGGGGTGGTGAACGACAGGGACAAAACCATACCCATCAATCTGCTTATACGCGATGAACAGGGAAATAAACTGAATGATTTGTCGCAACTCCCTGTATGGACCACAATGAATGTAAACCTGTCTGCAGACGATGTCTCGGCACTTATGAACGGTGGGACAGACGTCGGTGAATTGCAAGACAAGATGTACAGGACCACGCTTTTGTCTGCTTGTGTGGACACCATTCGCACTACATGGGCTGAAGGCAACATACATAGGCTGAACGGGCAGAGAGTTATCGAGGCTGAATGTGATCCTGACATAACAAACCCCGACGCCACGCCAGCCAAGATACTTGCCGATATCTCTAAGGAGATTGATGCCATAGAGCTTCCTGACGGATATTCAATGCGTTATGTCGGCGAAGGTGAAACTTCAGAAGAGGCGATGGATATAATATTCTCTTTCTTGCCTCTGATGTTGGCCATTGTAGTGATAGTGCTTCTTCTGCTTTTCAACGACTGGCGCAAGCTGGCGGTGATATTGCTCTGCTTCCCGTTTGTGGCATGCGGAATAGTGCCGGCACTCCTTATAACGGATACTCCGTTCACATTCCTTGCTATTCTTGGAATGATGGGGCTGATGGGCATGATAATCAAAAATGCCATTGTGCTTGTGGATGAAATCGCGCGGCTCACGACACAGGAGAGAGTGGAGTTGTATCCGGCCATAATCAAGGCTACCGTGTCGCGTGTGATGCCCGTCATACTTGCATCGTTTACTACAATTGCAGGAATGATACCGCTGATACCCGACCCCATGTACGGTTCTCTCGCGGTTACTATTATCGGAGGTCTATTGGCAGGCACGTTTGCCACATTATTGCTCCTGCCGACACTCTATTCCGTATTCTATAAAGTAAGAAAATCATGAAGAGACTATATGTCATTATATTAGCACTATCCGGCTGTCTTGCAGCCTCTGCGATGGATCTCACATTACAGCAATGCCGGGAAATGGCACTTGCCACAGACGAAAATCTGAAAATCGCTGAAAATGAACTTCACGGTGCTGCCCTTGACAAAGCAGTGGCGCGCACCGCATATCTTCCCAAGATAGATGGAAATGCAACGGCGTTATATCGTGCGCCGGACTCCAAGATCGGCGACATGATGACCATGCAGATACGCGGCGCTTACATGGCCGGAATAAATCTTACCCAGCCCATATATACCGGAGGAAAAATATGGGCATCCAACCGTATGACGGATGTGGCGCAGGAAATATCGCGGGAGCAATTGAGGGCAACAAGAATGGACATTCTTGCCGATGCGGAGAAATCATACTGGACTTATGTGGCGGTACTGTCAAAAATAGATATGACAGAGGCCTATCTTGCCATGATCGACTCTATCTATAAGGTGACGGAGTGTTCGGTAGAAACCGGTATGGCTGAAAAAAACGCTCTTTTGCGCGTCAACACGCGGCGTAGCGAGATTCAATACCGTCTACAGCAGGCAAAAGCCGGTGCCGATATCTGTAGAATGTCAATTTGCAGAATTATCGGAGTGCCCGACACCACTTCAGTCAATCCTGTAGGATACAGTTTTGGCGATGACGCCGCCGTCCCCGCAGAATCCTTGAGTGTCGGCAATCGCCCGGAAACGCTCATCCTTGACAAAAACATTGATATCAAGCGGCGTCAGGTTGACATGGCGCGTGCAGATTTTCTCCCCACTGTTGGATTGCAATTGGGATGGTCGGCATTCGGCAATCTCAAAATGAAAGGCTATGCCCAAGACGAAACCGGAAATTATGTCCCGTTTTCATCTACATCTGATTCCAACGGATTTATGGGCATTTTATCGGTTCAGATTCCGATATTTCATTGGGGAGAAGGTGTAAAGAAAGTGAAACGGGCTAAACTTGATGTGGAGAATGCCCGCCTGGCAAAAGAAAGAAACGTAAGACTGATGCAGTTGGAAGCGAACCAGTATTACAGCAATCTTCAGACCGGTTTGCAAATGATAGATGCAGCGAAAATAGCCATAGATGAAGCTGATGACAACCTAAGTGTAATGAAAGACCGCTACGAGGTAGGGCTGAACACTTTGACCGATATGTTGGAAGCTCAGGCTCAATGGCAGACATCTTATTCCAATCTCATTGAGGCGCGGACACAATACCGCATAAATTATGTAGACTATCTGAGGGCGATCGGAGCTTTGGAATAGAACTGCTGAACACTGCGGATCCTGACGCAAACATTATCCCTCCCGGAGATATAGCTCTGAGACAGTTGTCATATTCCGGTTATGCTATTGACAAGTTGCTGAAATCTGTCGTTTTTTTTAAAAAGTATGTCGGAACATGAAATTGCGGAAAGTAGGGATGAAAAAAACGTGCGTGTTGGGTGTTGAAGCAAAAAAATTACTAATTTTGCATCTATATTTTTGGACGCATGGAAGAAGTAACATATAACGGGCTGACTTTCACGCCCTACATAACCAGAGACAAAATCCAGGAGCGCATCCGGGAGATCGGTAAGGAGATAACGAGGGAATACAAGGGACGTAAACCTCTGTTTCTATGTGTGCTTAACGGCGCTTTCCCTTTCGCCTCCGAGCTTTTCCTGAATGTGGACACCGATGCCGAGATCGCTTTTATAAGACTTAAGAGCTACGAGGGCACAGCTTCTTCGGGAGTAGTAAAGGAGGTAATGGGACTGACCGAGGATGTAAGCGGCCGTCCGGTGATTGTGGTGGAAGATATCGTTGATACCGGCAAGACGATCAAGCGCCTTGTGGAGCGTCTCAGTCAGGAGAATCCCGCTGAGATCAAGATCGCCACACTGCTTTTCAAACCTGAGAGCCTCTGCACGGATGTGAATCCCGATTACGTAGGTTTCTCAATCCCGCCAAAGTTCATTATCGGCTTCGGTCTTGATCTTGACGGTCTGGCACGCAATCTGCAGGACATCTATGTCCTGAAAGAACAGGCCGACTGATTTCAGCACGCAGCTGATTTTTATTGACCGCTGAGGTTTCTACAATAGGTTTTATATAAATATAAAATACAGGGCTTGCTATGTGCTGGCCGGTCTGATGGTGTCACCGTGCGTTGACGGCACGGGGCTTATCATATGCGGTCTTGGTCTAAAGCCATAATTCAAAATAAAGTATTTATGAATGTTGTAATATTTGGTGCGCCCGGCAGCGGTAAGGGCACACAAAGCGAGAAGATTATCGAAAAATATGCACTTCATCATATTTCCACAGGAGAAGTGCTGCGTGACCACATCGCCCGCAAGACCCCCATCGGGCAGATCGCACATACGTATATCAGCCAGGGGCAGCTTATCCCCGACTCGCTGATGATACAGATCCTTGAGGAGATAATGGACAATGAGCCAAAGGCAAAGCAGGGTGTGATACTCGACGGTTTCCCCCGCACGATACCGCAGGCCGAGGCACTCAAACGCTTCTTTGACCGCCGCGGGCTTACGCTGGATCATGTCATAGGTCTTGAAGTGCCTGAGGATGAACTGGTAACACGCATGATCAAGCGCGGCCAGGAAACAGGCCGTGCCGACGACAACCTTGAGACGATCAAGAACCGTCTGAAAGTGTATCATGAGTCCACCACCCCCTTGCGCGACTATTACGTAGGGGAGGGGCTTTACCGTCCGATCCACGGCAGCGGTTCCGTAGATGAGATTTTTGCCTCGATATCGTCGGCTATCGACGGTCAGGCCTGATCAGACAGCTGTTTGGAAACACAATATGCGCGGTGTGCCGGTAATTCTCCGGCATGCCGCTTTCATATATGTAAGGCATATAGTGTCGGGAAATTGTTGTATCTTCGCAGGCAGGTATCGGCAGATGCCTGCTGACAGATTTTTTAACGGCCATTCAAAACAGTTGCTTTAGGAAATGAACGGACTTATAAAGATATCGGGGTGCGCCGCCCTCCTGTTTCTTGCGGCACAGGATCTCTGCGCGGAAAAACTTGTGCTCGTGCACACCAACGACACACACAGCCAGATAGATCCCACCGACAAGGGGATGGGTGGCATACAGCGGCGTAAAGTGGTGGTTGACAGCATACGGGCCGAGCATCCCGACATGGTGCTTGTTGATGCCGGAGATGCCGTTCAGGGCACGCTCTTCTTCACCCTCTATGGCGGAGAGGTGGAGATGAAGATGATGAACGAGCTTGGATACGACTACGCCATTCTGGGGAACCACGATTTCGACAACGGCATGGAGGCGCTGGCGCGCAATCTCAAGGAAAGCACGAGCCAGTGGATATCCACTAATTACGATGTGGACGGCTCGCTTATCGCGCCATATTTCAAACCATACGTCATACGCGAGACAGGGGGTAAAAAAGTGGGCATCATCGGTCTTAACCTTGATCCGGAGGGCATGATCTCGGAAGGGAATTACGACGGGGTGAGATATCTCGATGCTATTAAGGCTGCCAATGCCACCGCATGGCATCTGAAGCATAACGAGAAGGTGGATCTGGTGGTGGCGGTGACACACGTGGGATATAACGAAGTCCCCCCCTCCGACCGCGATATAGCTGCTGCTTCCGAAGATATCGACGTGATACTTGGCGGCCACTCGCACACGCTGATAAAACCCGGCAGCGGCGACGAATGGGTTACCAATTCGGTAGGGCGTCCCGTGCTTGTGGCTCAGAATGGCAAGAGCGGAGGATATGTGTCGGAGGTTACCATTGACCTTGACAGTATCGGCAGCGCACTTCCGCGCTATAAGCAGATTGCCATAGACAGCAGGCTTGATGCGCGCGTTGACCATAGTCTCGACTCGATCCTCGCCCCATACCGCAAGGGTGTGGATGAGATGATGGGCAAGAAGATAGGCAAAAGCGCCTCGGAGCTTTCAAACGCGGAAGCGCCGCTGCTCAATTTCCTTTCGGACTTCTGTCTTGACGAGGCCGCCAAACTTGTGGACGGTAAAGTGGATCTCGCCCTGATGAACAAGGGTGGCATACGCCGTAGCCTTCCGAAAGGCGACATCACCCAGGGGCAGATCATAATGATGCAGCCGTTTGACAACCGCATTGTGGTTGAAGATATAAAAGGATCGGATCTTGCTGAGGCATTTGACGTGATGGCCTCCCGCGGGGGCGACGGCGTGAGCCGCGGTGTGGAGGCGGTGTTCGATCCCGCTACCAGGAAATGCACCTCCGTCACAATCAATGGCACCCCCATTGATCCCGAGCGCATATACCGTGTGGCGACTATTGATTATCTTGCCAACGGCGGCGACTACATGAAGCCGTTGACCCGTGGCACCCAGATCGCCAAAAGCTCGCGGGTGGTGTATGCCGATCTCATAGACTACATAAAGTCCATAAAGAAGATAAAGCCCCGCACCGAGGTGCGCATGCGTCCCGCCTCCCGGTAAAACGCACCCCGACATATCGTGTGCCCGTAGACAATCTGTAGCTCCAAAATCTCATGGGGCAGCAATTGTA
>CATJQX010000222.1 GCA_949742535.1 uncultured Muribaculaceae bacterium
ATTCCCGCTGTTTGGAAAAATTTTAGTAATTTTGTACCCGAAACAGTAGCTGTTACAGACAATGACTGAAAATTTTGAAATGGTGGCTAAAACCTTCCAGGGGCTGGAAGATGTTCTTGCTGAGGAGTTGCGTAACCTCGGGGCCATAAACGTTGAGCCCGGAAGAAGAATGGTTTCGTTTGAGGGTGACCTCGAGATGCTTTACAAAGCAAACCTGTGCTGCCGCACGGCGCTGCGCATCCTCAAACCTATCTACAAGTTTACAGCACGCAATACCGACGAGCTTTACGAGCACTCCAAGGAATTCAACTGGGGGGAACTGATGTCGGTGGGCAGCACCTTTTCAATTGACACGGTAGCGTTCAGCGACGAGTTCACACACTCCCGTTTTGTCACATATCGCGTAAAGGATGCCATTGTCGACTGGTTCAAGGACCGCTACGGCGCCGACAAGCGTCCCGGCGTGCGTCTGCAGGATGCCGATGTGATGATCAACGTGCACATTGCCGGCGAGGATGTGACACTCTCGCTTGACTCATCCGGTGAAAGCCTCCACAAACGCGGCTACCGTGTGGCGCAGACAGAGGCGCCCATCAACGAGGTGCTCGCCGCCGGAATAATCCTCCGCAGCGGATGGCGCGGCGACTCACCCCTGGTCGATCCCATGTGCGGTTCGGGAACATTCCTTATCGAGGCCGCGCTGATCGCCGCCAATATAAATCCCGGCATTTACCGCAAGCATTACTCTTTCGAGAACTGGAAAGACTTCAATCCCGAGCTTTTCGACCGTCTGTACAACGACGATTCCGCCGAGAGAGAGTTCGCATACAAGATCTACGGCGCCGACATATCTCCCAAAGCCGTGGAGATCGCTTCGCGTAATATCCGCAGTGCGGGTGTGGGACGCATGATAGAGCTTCAGACAAAGCCACTGAGCGAATGGTTCGAGGCCCCCGCCGACGGTGTGCTCATCACAAATCCACCTTACGGCGAGCGTATCACAGCCGAGAACATGGAGGATCTCTACTCGCTTATCGGCAACAAGCTGAAAAACGTATTCAAAGGCTACCACGCCTGGATCATCGCGGCCAAAAACGAGTTTGTCAACAAGATCGGTCTCGCTCCAAGCGTGAAGCTCCCCATCCTCAACGGCTCCATAGAGTGTGAGCTGAGGGAGTATATCATCTTCGAGGGTGACTACAAGAGCTTCCGCCGCGAGGGCAACCGCCTGCGTGAGATCGACGACAAGAAAGCCGAGCGACGCGCCGAGAAGAAAAAAGAGTTCGGCAAGGCACGCCGTGATTTCCGGCGCGACGGCGCACCCCGCAAAGGTGAGCGCGACTTCTCCGACAAGCGCAGGGAGCGCCGTGAGAACAAGGCCAAAGAGCCGCGCAACAAACTCGAGGAGCGATACAGGCCGGGTGGAAAATCAACTGGAAATTTCTCACAGCGCCGTGACAGCCGTCGTGATGACCGGTTTGAAGACCGTCAGCAAGGAGGATTCCGTAAATTCCGCGATGAGCGCCCCGACGACCGTAAACGCGACTTTACCGCCTCACCCCGCCAGGAGCGTAGCGAGAACCCGTTTGCGGCGCGCCGCAGCGAAGAGGCGTTGCGCAGCATAGTGGGCAAGCAGCCTTCTCTTCCCCCGATGCGCAGACGAAAGGAAAAATAAACCCGCAAAAACATCATATCACATTATAACCCCAAACAGTCAACTCGTATGAACATTCTCCTTCTTGGTTCCGGAGGGCGCGAAAGCGCTCTGGCGTGGAAAATATCTCAGAGTGCGCTTTGCGACCATCTTTTCATAGCTCCGGGCAACGGAGGCACAGGTGCTTACGGCACAAATGTGGCGCTTTCGCCGCTTGATTTCCCTGCCGTGGAGACATTTGTAAAGGAAAACGGCATCGGGATGCTGGTGGTAGGCAACGAGGATCCGCTCGTGGCAGGCATCACAGACTATTTCCGCGAGGCTATGCCCGAGCTGCTTGTCGTGGGGCCGTCGCGCGAGGGTGCACGTCTGGAAGGGAGCAAGGATTTCGCAAAGGAATTCATGACAGAGTGCGGCATACCCACCGCCCGCTACCGTTCCTTCACACTCGACACCATTGAGGATGGATACAGTTTCCTCGAGGAACTCCGCCCTCCTTATGTGCTCAAGGCCGACGGTCTTGCCGCAGGAAAGGGTGTGCTTATCATCGATGATCTCGAAGAGGCGAAACGCGAGCTTAAGGAGATGCTTTCAGGCATGTTCGGCGCAAGTTCCGCGACTGTGGTTATCGAAGAGTTCCTCAAAGGTATCGAGTGCTCCGTTTTTGTGCTGACAGACAGTCATGGCGGTTACCGCATTCTTCCCGTCGCCAAAGACTACAAGCGTATCGGCGAGGGTGACACAGGTCTCAATACCGGCGGTATGGGCGCTGTAAGCCCCGTGCCTTTCGCCGACGCCACCTTCATGGAGAAGGTGGAGACACGCATAATCCGCCCCACAGTAGATGGTCTCGCCAAGCGTGGCATAGACTACCGTGGCTTCATATTCCTCGGACTTATCAATGTGGAAGGTGAGCCTATGGTTATAGAATACAACGTGCGCATGGGCGATCCGGAAACAGAAGTTGTTATGCCCCGCATAAAATCAGATCTTGTGGAGCTGATGGCCAAAGCAGCCGCCGGCAATCTCGGCGACACCCCCCTGGAGGTGGATCCACGCACTGCGGTAACTGTGATGATGGTATCTGGCGGTTATCCCGGCTCATACCGCAAGGGGCTTGAGATCACAGGTCTCGAGAAGGTTACAGAGACCATCCCCTTCCATGCCGGTACCAAGCTCGACGCCGACGGCCGTCTGCTTACCTCCGGCGGTCGTGTGATAGCACTCACCTCTTATGGCGACAGCATCCCCGACGCGCTTGCCCGCAGCTATGCCGCCGCCTCACAGGTAGAGTTCGCCGACAGCTATTTCCGCCGCGACATAGGCCGCGATCTGATGAAATAAGAGATTTAGAAGTAAGAAGTCAGAGCATTAGAAGTCAAGCAAGAATACCTCTGTGAGTGAAATCAGAAATTGAGAAACAAGAAATAGAGAAATTAGGAAATTGAGAAACTTGATGGCTCTGATTTCTCTGATATCTCTGATCCCTCTGATTTTCTAAATTTCTCAATTTCTCAATTTCTCCCACTTCCCGGCCACCATGTTGTCTGAAAAACATATCACCTCATTCCTGCACCAGAGAGGAGCCACAGCCCTGATGATGGCTGTGGCATGCTTTTGCTGTCTGTTTGCATGGCAGCGGGGGGCAGTGGCACCCATTGTCGGGAATCTCGGATGGGGGCTTCCCAGTGCCAATCAATGGTTCGGTTTCGGCCCTGTTTCGGCTGTGATGAATCTCGCTGTGAGCCTCACAGTGGCGTTGCTCACGGTTTATATCAACAGGAGATTCAATGTGCTCAGAAGTCTCACTTCACTTGTAGCCACCATGTTTCTGGCCATGCAGGTTGCGTTGCCTTCGCTGCTCGGCCAGTTCTATGGAGGGTCCATGCTGGTACTGACAGTGATGCTGTGTGTAGGCACTCTGTTTTCAGTTTATTCCGATAATCGTGGCCAGCGCCCCGTATTTCTTATTTGCTGTTTACTCGGGGCTGAGGCTCTCACGCAGATAGCATGTCTGCTTTATGTGCCGGTGTTCCTTCTGGGATGCGTGCAGATGCGTATATTCGGTCTGCGCACGTTTTTAGCCTCTCTGTTGGGGCTGATCACACCGCTGTGGATTGTCCTTGGCTTCGGGATAGTAGAGCCTCAGACGCTTTTGCAGACGCCTCAGACATCGTTTCTCACTCCTGCCTGGTCGATGTTTGATTCGGCCGATATGGTGCAGGCTCTGGTCACCACCGGCATTACCATCGTATTGGGTATAATCTTCGTGGTCGCCAACCTTCTGAAAATCCTGAGCTACAATTCGCGTGTGAGGGCTTTCAACGGTTTTCTTACACTGCTTTTCTGTGCCACCGCGATATTCGCCCTCCTGAATTTCAATAACTTCACATTTTATATCCCCCTTCTTAACGTTCTGGTAGCCTACCAGATAGCCCACTTCTTTACCTACCGCCGCCAGCGCCGCACATATATCCCCCTGCTGCTGATAATGGCAGGCTATATCGCGCTGTATGTGTGGGGGATATGAGAATAAAGAAGTAAGAAGTCAGAGCATTAGAAGTCAAGCAAGAATACTATTGTTATAGAACATTCTTGTGTTATAGAACATTATTGCTCTTGTAAACAGAAGATTTATTGCTTGACTTCTAATGCTCTTACTTCTTACTTCTAACACACTTTCTGCCTTATGAAAATACTCATTGAATCCCATATACCTTTTATCGGGGATGCGCTTGATGATCTCGGGGAGGTCGTGAGGCTTGCCCCGGAAGAGTTTACGGCGGAAGCGGTGGCTGATGCCGACGCCATGATCGTGCGCACACGCACACGCTGCGACGCGGCTCTGCTTGCCGGTTCAAATGTCAGTTTTGTAGCTACAGCCACCATCGGCACCGACCATATCGATCTCCCCTGGTGTGCTGCCAACGGCATAACCACAGTGAGCGCTCCTGGATGCAACGCACCGGCTGTGGCACAGTATGTATGGGCATCGCTTCTGAGGCTGTTGCCGTCGTTAAAAGGGAAAACAATCGGTATCGTCGGACTGGGACATGTGGGGAGCATCGTCGCCGAATGGGCGAAACCTCTCGGCGTGCGTGTCCTCGCCTGCGACCCTCCCCGTCAGCGCAGAGATGGTGGTTGGAACCCCGAAGCACCTTTTGAGGCAGGCCGGGAGCCGTTTGTCTCCCTTGAGCAGATAGCCCGTGAGGCTGATATTATCACATTCCATACCCCGTTGATACGTGAGGGTGAGGACAGGACGCTTCATATCGCTTCGCGTGATTTCTTCCGTTCCCTTTCGCGTAAGCCGGTGATCATAAATGCCGCCCGCGGCCCGGTGGTTGACAACCCGGCCCTTGTGGAGGCATTGAAAGAGGGGAGCGTGGGGGCTGCTGTGATGGATTGCTGGGAAGGGGAGCCCGCCATCTCTTCCGAACTGCTTGAGCTTGCCGCCGTTGCCACTCCGCATATCGCCGGATACTCCATCGAGGGCAAGCAGAGGGCGTCGGCCGCGTGTGTTGCAGCCTTGCGTCGTTACGTAGGGCAGGAGACGCTTGCTGCCGCGGCAGAGGCCGCTGCTCCGTCAGCCGCCACAGCGGGTGCGGCTGACGATCCCGACCTTTTTGCACAACGGATAACCGCTTCTTACGATCCATTCGTGGATACCGCACGACTGCGTGCCGACAAATCTTCGTTTGAGGCTCTGAGAAACAATTACCCTCTCCGTCACGAAGTCTGAATACCATCATCATACCATATACCATACCATGAAAAAACTTTGGCGCTCATTGTTGCTGGCGTCGTTTGCCTTAGGGTGTGCCACAGCCTCGCCGCGCGATCTTATGTCTGACACCTGGGTGGCCACAGACGGCCTGGGGCGCACTATGCCCGAGCCGCCGGCAGACACCTCACGGGAGTGTAAGCCGCGCACTGTAGGCATCTTCTATATCACCTGGCATGAAGAGCACTTGTTTGCTTCTCCTGCCGGTTACCGGGATGTGACCGACATTCTTGAGGCTGATCCGCAGGCACGGCTTACCGATGCCACAGGTCTGTGGGGACCGCCGAGCAATATGGGAAGCTACCACTGGGGGGAGCCGGAAACCGGATATTTCCTCAGCGGCGACCGTTATGTGATACGCAAGGATATTTCTATGCTCGCCGATGCCGGAGTGGATGTCATAATACTTGATGTCACCAATGCCGTGTGCTACTGGAAAGAGTGGGACGAGCTTTTTACGGCCCTTGAGGAGATGAAAAACGAGGGTAACCCAGTGCCGAAAGTCTGTTTTTGGAGCTACAACGGTGCGGTGATCACCCGCACACAGGAGATATTCGAGCGCTATTACCGTGAGGGGAAATTCAGCGACCTCTGGTTCTACTGGGATGGCAAGCCGCTGCTGCTCTGCAATATGAGGCCGGAACTCGATGCAAACGGGGGAGGGGTTGCGAACCCCAATCCCAACTACTACCCGCAGGCGGCCACAGATCCTTCCGATCCGCATTACGGCGATCCCGATTATGCCGATGAGTTCTACCGCGACTATACCCGCGAGGTGAAGGATTTCTTCACGATGCGCAATATGTGGTGGGGGTACGACCAGTGGGGCGGCAAGCCGTATGCGGGAACTGAAGACAACTGGTGTTTCGGCTATGAGATGAACGATCCTGCCGTGGGGACGCGCGAGCCGCTGAAACGTGCGGCCACACATCGTGGGCGTGTAGAGCAGATGGCGGTCACCGCCGGGCAGCATCCAATGTCGGTCACAGGCAAATGCTGGCGTCTGGAGACCGGAGAGCCGCCGTTGAACGAATACGATCTGGTGGAGAGCGCGTATGTGCCCTGGCTGGGGAAAACCGTGGAGCACCCCGAGGCTTACGGGATATATTTCCAGGACAGATGGGACGAGGCCCTCTCCGTCGATCCCGATTTCATTTATCTCAATGACTGGAACGAGTGGACCGCAGGAAAGTACACCGCCGGGCTTTTCCCCGACGGCAAACCCGACGGCCCCTCGTCATTCCTCGGACGTAATGAAAACACATTCTATTTCGTAGACCAGTACAACGCCGAGTTCAACCGCACCATACAGCCGGCGAAAGGGATCTGTTCCGACAATTATTACATGCAGATGGCACAGAACATACGCCGCTACAAAGGTTCCAGACCCGTTCCGCAGCATTCCGGCATACGTCGGATGGCTGTCGACGGCCATTTCGACGACTGGAAGGATGTGGCGTCATATTATTTTGATACACGAGGCGACGTATGGCACCGCTCCCATAACGGTTATGCCGGGCTGCATTATACCGACACAACAGGCCGCAACGACATTGTGGAGACAAAAGTCGCCGTCGGCAAGCATGATATATATTTTTATGCGTTGACCGACAGCGCCCTTACTTCCCCGACCGATCCGAACTGGATGCTTCTCTTCATTGACAGTGACAATAACAGCTCCACAGGATGGTATGGCTATGATTTTATCGTGAACCGACAGGTTACCGGCAACCGGAAAACCACACTCATGCGCTACGATGAGGCAAAGGCTGACTGGGTGAAGGTGGCAGACATACCATATGCTGTGGAGGGATGCGAACTTGAATTGAGCATACCGCGTAAACTCCTCGGTCTGCGGGCCGACAGCATCGTGTTCGACTTCAAATGGGCCGACAATCCGCAGTCGCTCCGCTCCGTGACCGATCTCTGCACAGCCGGCGACACAGCGCCCAACCGGCGGTTCAATTACCGTTTCATCTGGTCACACGATTGACCGGACACTGCCCACAGCTCCTGCAGGGACATCTGACCCGGGGCAGAGAGGAGGCTGCTGCACTTTTTGGCGGTTGTGTTGTTGTCATATAAAGAACGCTCATTGCAGTGTTTTTGTGAGATAAGCAAAATTTCTGTAATTTTGCCCCCGATTATCCAATCCATACTCAAAAGAAACACCATGGTTAAGAACCTCGTCATAGTAGAGTCTCCCCACAAAGCGAAGACTATCGGTAAATTTCTCGGCCCCGACTTCACGGTGATGTCGAGCTACGGCCATATCCGCGACTTGAGGAAGAAAAATTTCTCCCTTGACAAGGACAAAGGGTTCGAACCGGAGTATGAGATACCGGATGACAAGAAGGCGCTTGTGGCCGAACTGAAGAAAAACGCCCGGCAGGCCGAAATGGTCTGGCTCGCTTCCGATGAGGACCGCGAGGGGGAGGCAATAGCATGGCATCTTTACGAGGTGCTCGGCCTGAAGCCTGAAAATACCCGCCGTATCGTCTTCAACGAGATCACTAAACAGGCTATTCTCCATGCCATTGAGCATCCCCGCAGCATCGACCTCAACCTTGTGGACGCACAGCAGGCACGCCGTGTGCTTGACCGCATTGTGGGTTTCGAGCTGTCGCCGGTGCTTTGGAAAAAGATAAAGCCGGCTCTTTCGGCCGGACGTGTGCAGTCTGTGGCCGTGAGGCTTATAATGGAGCGCGAAAACGAGATCAAGCAGTTCGTGCCGGAACAGTATTACAGGGTCAACGCCGAATTCACGGCTCCCGACGGCACTGTGGTGACCGCCGAACTGTCGCGCCGTCTTCCCGACAAGGCCACTGCCGAACGTTTCCTCAGCGATTGCATCGGGGCGGCTTTCAGTGTGACCGACGTGACCGTGCGTCCCGTGAAGAAATCTCCCGCTCCTCCCTTCACCACCTCCACGCTGCAGCAGGAAGCCGCCCGCAAGCTCGGATTCACTGTCTCGCAGACCATGATGGTGGCGCAGCGGCTCTATGAGGCCGGACATATCACCTACATGCGTACCGACTCTCTGAATCTCTCGAGCCTCGCCATAAGCGCCCTTGAGAAGGAGATCACCTCTACACTGGGAGAACGCTACCTGAAAGTGCGCCACTACCATACCACATCGAAGGGTGCGCAGGAGGCACACGAAGCCATCCGTCCTACATATGTGAACCAGCAGACCATCGACGGCACACAGCAGGAGAAACGCCTCTATTCACTCATATGGAAGCGTACCATCGCATCACAGATGGCCGATGCCGAGATAGAAAAGACCACGGTGGATATAGCCACCTCAGCACGTCAGGAGCATTTCGCTGTCACCGGCGAGGTGATAAAGTTCGACGGTTTCCTTAAGGTTTACATGGAGAGCTGCGATGACGAGGCCGATGACAACCTCCAGGGGCTCCTCCCGCCGATGAAGAGGGGCGACGCCATGCTGCCGGTGAGTGTCACCGCCACAGAGCGTTTCACACAGCAGCCTCCCCGCTACACAGAGGCGTCGCTTGTGAAAAAGATGGAGGAACTCGGCATTGGCCGTCCGTCGACATATGCCCCCACCATCTCCACCATACAGCAGCGCGAATATGTGGAGAAGGGGGAAAAGGCCGGCACTGCCCGCGAATATGAGGTGCTGACACTGCGCGACGGAAAGATCTCTTCGATAAGCCGCAGCGAGACAGTTGGTTCAGAGCGTGGCAAGCTCATACCCACAGATATAGGAGAGGTGGTGAACACATTCCTCACAGAGTTTTTCCCTGATATCCTCGACTACGACTTCACGGCGCGAATAGAGGAGAAATTTGACGATATAGCCGAGGGCAAGCTCCCCTGGCACAACGAGATAAAGACATTCTACTCGCAGTTCCATCCCACAGTGGACAGCGCCATGAACATGCGCATGGAGCACAAGGTGGGAGAGCGTGTGCTCGGCAATGATCCCTCTACAGGCAAACCAGTTTCTGTGAAAATAGGCCGTTTCGGTCCGATGATTCAGCTCGGGGGTGGCGACACAGACGAGAAGCCTCAGTTTGCATCGCTGCTCAAAGGGCAGTCGGTGAGCACCATAACACTTGAGGAAGCGCTCAAACTCTTCGAGTTCCCGCGCAATATCGGTGAATATGAAGGTAAGGATGTGACGGTGGCGATAGGTCGTTTCGGCCCTTATGTGAAGCATGACGGAAAATTCGTGTCGATTCCTAAGGATATGTCTCCCGCGCATATCACGCTCGAGGAAGCCATCGAGCTTATCGTGGAGAAGCAGACCGCCGAGGCCAACAGGGTCGTGAAGACCTTCGACGAAGAGCCTGATCTCCAGATCCTCAACGGGCGTTACGGTGTGTATATCTCATATAAGAAAGGCAACTACAAGATACCCAAGACTGTAGCGGATCCTGCCGCTCTCACCCGTGAGGAGTGCATGGAGATCGTTTCGTCGGCAGATGCCAAACCGAAGCGTCCCCGCGCCCGCAAAAAATAATGGCTCCCTTTGCCGGGATTAATAAACAGCTACATAACAACGTCATAAACGATGAAAAAACCTGCCGTAAAACCGGGAGCGGAAAAACGCCGCTTCACACCCGATACAGTCCTCACTTTCGCCGTGCGGGAGCCCAAGCCGCTGCTTGAGTTTCTTATGGCCTCGATGCCCGACCGCAAGCGCACAAACGTGAAGGAGCTGCTCAAATATGACCAGGTGATGGTAAACGGCAGAGTGGAACATAAGTTCGACGCCCCTCTCGCCGGCGGCGATGAAGTGAAGGTGAACCTCACCCGCGCTTTCATAACGTTTTACAACCGCCGTGTGCAGCTCGTCTACGAGGATGACGATATCATCGTGATAAACAAGGGGTATGGGCTCCTCTCCGTAGGCAATGACAAGATAAAGGAGGGGACGGCATACAGCATCGTGCGCCAGTATCTTAAAGACAAGGACCCGCGCAACATGCTTTTCATCGTGCACCGCCTTGACCAGCATACCTCCGGCCTTATGCTTATGGCGAAGAGTGTGGAGGTGAAGGAGCATCTGCAGCACAACTGGAACAATATGGTGCGTCACCGCCAGTATGTGTGTGTGGTGGAGGGAAAGCTCAATCCCGCCGAGGGTGAGGTGCGCAGTTTTCTCGCCGAAAACTCGCAGCATCTCGTGTATTCCACCGAGAATCCCAAAGAGGGTAAGCTCGCTGTCACATATTACAAGACAATTAAAAGCGCCAACGGATACACTCTGGCTGAAGTAGAGCTTGAGACCGGCCGCAAGAACCAGATACGCGTGCACATGCATGATCTGGGATATTCCATAGCGGGCGACCGCCGTTACGGCGCCAAGACATCCCCTATCCACCGTCTGGCGCTCCACGCGCGCACCATCTCGTTCGTGCACCCCATCACCCGCAAGCTGCTTGAATTCTCCACACCGATTCCTGCATCTTTCCTCTCTATGGTGAAGTAGCGCCCGGTTGTCTACGGGTTCAGCAATTCCCCAGACGTCCGAGTATCTTCATTAACAGCGGAGATTTTCTTATCATGGCGACCGTGCGGCCACGCCGGTGCAACACGTTCTGTTCCCCGTAACGCACCAGATATTTGCGCCTTGTAGCGGCTATACGGCACAGGAAATCTGCGAGCATGCCGTCATAATCCGGTGCACATCCCTTTATCAGCTTTGGTGCGCGCAGCATGCGCAGATAGGCGCCCGGATCGTTGTCAAGCCGTTTTACCGCCTCCACCAGCGCTTCCGGAGTGTCGTAGTCGCCCGCGTTGACGAATGCTTCGGGGTTGAACTCGCTCTTCACCGCGTCGTCTCCCCAGTAAACAGGCACCGTGGAAGCCACCAGAGGCTCGAGAATCTTCTCGGTGACATATCCCTCCACCAGACTGTTTTCAAGCGCCAGATTGAATTTAAAACGGGAAATGAACGGTATCTTCTCGTCGACGCATCCGCCGGTATTGTTTCTGAAAGGCCCCCCGTATGCAAGCGGGCGGTAACTTTCCATGCAGTCTATGATTTCGAGCCGCCTCGGATCGCAGTTGGTGGAATTACGCATCAGTAGCGAGCAGAAGCCGCGCCCGAGCGCGTCGCTGTCTGAAACAGCTTCGGGGGTGCCTATCCGGTCATACTCATAAAGCATGTACAGGGGGTAACGCAGATGCCTGTCCCCCAATGTGAGCGGGTAGAACGAGAGGGCATAGTCGCACTCGTTGAAGTCGGGGCAGTCGTTTTCCCCGGTAAAGTATATCCTTATGCAGTCGTAGGATAGATGGCGTCCGTTGCCACAGCGTGAGTAAAACAGCAGGTCGGGCACTTCGTCGCCCTCGGTTGGGAGCACCGTCACCCTGTATTTCGAACGCAATGCGTCCACAAACTTGTTGTGCTCCACATCAAATGTCGGCCAGAAGTCCACGAACTTCACCGTCACCCAGTTGCTCTCTGTTCTCTCCATTTCTCTCTGAATTGCGTTGCGTTGGCAAAGATAGCGAATTGTCGCATCATCCCCAAAGGTTGTAAAACAAGCCGGACACCCTGACAGAGATGTATTTCAGGATGCCCGGCTATGGGTTTAGGGTAAGGGAGGATTACATTTCCTCAGGAGAGATGGTGATGGTAGTGGTGCTGTCTGTACCTTCTTCTGTATAGACATATTTCAAACCGAGGTTGAGGTCTTTAAGGCGTGCTACAGCCGATGCTCCCGCAGATTCCACAATCGCCTTGCGTGTCTCGGGTGAGTCTTCTATCTCAAAATCGGCATCTTGCGGGTAAGTGGCATAGCTTACCATGTAGCCGTCCTCTATATCCATTTTAATGAGTTTGAGGCCATCTCCCTGATCCATGGGGAGCTGTTTGTTTACAGCCTCAACCTCTTTTTCGAGCACTTTCATCTGCAGTTTCTGTGCTGTTGAAAGCTCTGTCTTGTCACCGTCGGCTTT
Source organism: uncultured Muribaculaceae bacterium (assembly GCA_949742535.1). Taxonomy (GTDB): domain Bacteria; phylum Bacteroidota; class Bacteroidia; order Bacteroidales; family Muribaculaceae; genus UBA7173. The sequence goes on from CATJQX010000222.1 coordinate 12,378, forward strand.
AGAACCGCATGAAACGGTGCCCATCGCGAGGGCTCCTGCAGCCACGCAGGCTGCGAAAATCTTGAAAAACTTCATAAGTTCGTAATATAAAGTAGATTGTGGTAATCAATATCAGAGGGTGTCTACAGCTCGGAACACCCCTGGTTAACAGATTTTATTGAACACTTTTTCAGTCTCTGTTGCCGAAGAAACGCAGGAGATAGAGGAAGAGGTTGATGAAATCGAGATAGAGGCTGAGGGCTCCCAGAGTGGCAAGGCGGCCGTTGGCCATAGTCGGGTCGGCTTCTGCCATCTGCTTGATCTGCTGGGTGTCCCAGGCTGTGATGCCGATGAAGATAAGCACTCCGAGACCGCTCACGATCCAGTCGAGTGTGGAGTTTGCCCAGAAGATATTGACCACACAGAGTATGATGAGGCCGAATAGCGCCATGTAGAGTATGGAGCCGATTTTTGCCAGACTGCGTGTGGTGAAATATCCGTAGACGCTCATGGCGCCGAACACACCTGCCGTGATGACGAATGTCTTGAAGATGGAGGGGAG
>CATJQX010000223.1 GCA_949742535.1 uncultured Muribaculaceae bacterium
ATGGCTACCAGATAGGAGGAATAGAGATCGCGTATCTGTGCCTCGTGCGGATGCTGTATAAGGAGGGTGTCGAACAGTCCCTGTATGCGCGGCTGCTGTGTGGTGTCGGCATACAGTTGCCTGATATAGCTTGAGAAAATCTCGAGTTTCACTTCCGGAGCGAGACCTTCCTGGCGCACGGCCTGGAATACCTCGCGGTCAAATCCCACGGAGTCTCCCTGCTCGCGGTAGAACTCGGCGCGCTTGTAGTAGGCCAGTCCGTTGGTAGGGTCTATCTCGCATGCGCGGTTGTAAAGTATGATGGCGGAGTCGGGCTGTCCCATCCCCATCATCACATCCCCGGCATAGAGGGTGCTGTTGGCGTTGGTGCCCGATGCAGCAATCAGCTTGTCGACTTCGGCCAGGGTACCCGCTGTGTCGCGCAGGGCCATGAGCGCCTGCACTTTGTGTGAGGTGAGTCCTATGTCCACCCCTTCTGCGCGTTCCAGGCGGTTGAGCACTTCTATGGACCGGCGCAGGCTTGCGCTGTCTCTGGCATTCTGCAGAGCCTCCGCATATTTGAGTGTCACATTGGGCTTGGCGGGGTTGAGTGAGTCGAGCGTATGCCATACGCGCACGGCTTCCCTCTTGTTGCCAAGCTGGTTGTTTACAATTCCGTAGAAAATGGCGCTGTAGTAGTCTTCCGGATCGGCGTTGAAGTGGCGCCGCATCATGGCGTACCCCTTTGCAGCAAGAGTGGTGTCCTCCTGTCCGAGAGCCATATAGTAGTAGCCCAGTGTCAGTCCGGGCTGGGTGTCGGTAGAGTCGAGTTCCACAGCCCTGCGCAGCAGCTCGAAGTAGTCGGCATCGTTTCCGAGTGCATTGCGTCGCTGGGCTTCCATGAACACATAGTCGCTTTTGCGCTTGTCGGCTCCCGCCTCCCAGGTCTCTTTCTGGTTATGGTTCCGCTTTCCCTCGCGGGCTCTTGCCGCTCCTCCGGGGAGCAGCATCATGGCGAGCACGATGGCTATCGCGCACAATACCGGTATTTCTCTGCGTCTGAACAAGGCTTTGCTGTCTTAATTGATTGATTTTGGTTGTTCCGAAAGTTGTATCTCAAATGTGGAAACCGGGGTCTCAGCCGGCGCCGGTGTGCCCGAAACCGCCCTCTCCGCGTTCTGTCTCGTCGATGCGGCTCACAGGCTCCCAGTCCACGCGGGTATATTCCTTGATTACCATCTGGCAGATGCGTTCGCCGTCGTTGACGGTGAAGTCCTCGCTCCCCAGGTTTATCATTATCACACCTATTTCGCCGCGGTAGTCGCTGTCTACCGTGCCGGGGGTGTTTACGAGTGATATGCCGTGTTTTATGGCGAGGCCGCTGCGCGGGCGTATCTGGCATTCATATCCTTGAGGCAGCTGCATGTACAGCCCGGTGGGGATGAGCGCGCGCGCCATAGGTTTGAGTACTATAGGACCGTCGGGCAGGTATGCCCTTACATCCATCCCGGCTGATCCGGGAGTGGCGTATGCCGGCAGCGGGTGGTGGCTGCGGTTGATTATCTTTACTTTGATTGTCTCCATTTACAATTTATTTAACAAGGCTCAGACTGTGAAAGTTGAGTCCGAGGTTATTTGCCTATCGGTATGGTCATCCCTTCGTTTGCGGCGATGGTGTCGGGGAAAATGGCCCTGGCTTCAGCCAGATGCTGCTCCTCATTGTTGTATGCTTTGGAATAATGGCCTATGACGAGGCGTCCGGCATGAGCCGTGGCTGCTGTCCGGGCGGCTTCAGAGGCGGTGGAGTGGCCTCGTGCGCGGGCTTTGTCAGCACAGTCGTCGGCATAGGTGGCCTCGTGGTAGAGGAGATCCACTCCCCGGGTTATTTCCGCAAGCGACGGGGTGAACACCGTGTCGGAGCAATAGGCGTAGCTTGCCGACGGATCGGCGGGGGTGGTGAGCATGTCGTTGGGGATGGTTTTCCCCTCTTCGTTTATGAAGTCGGCACCCTCTTTGATGGCCTTGAGCTGCGACACAGGCACTTTGTGGAATTTGATCATGTCGCCTCTCAGATGCAGTGGCTTGGGCTTCTCGCGGAAGAGGAATCCCACGGCAGGCACCCTGTGCTGCAGCGGAAACGACTCCACGGTCAGCCCAGGCAGGTCGAGCACGGTCTGGCGGCGGGTGGGATCGATGATGTCGAATTTCAGTTCGTAGGAGCGCTCCCGGCAGAAAAAATCGACAAGTTCGCTGAAAAGGCGGGCGCCCTCGGCGAAGGTATGCACTGTCACGGTGCCCCCGGTCTGGTGCAGTGCCAGGGTGGAGAGCAGGCCGGGCAATCCCAGGCAATGGTCGCCGTGCAGGTGGCTTATGAAGATGTGGGTGAGACGTGAGAATTTCAGCCCCATGCGGCGCATGGAGAGCTGTGCCCCCTCGCCGCAGTCAACCATCAGCAGCTGTCCGCGGTATTCCACCACCTGACATGAGGGAAGATGACGCAACGACGGAGTGGCCGATCCGCATCCCAATATGTGTAGTTTGAATTCGCTCATAGATAATTTCAAAGGCGAAATTACCTATTTATAAGCTAACAGGCAAGAAACATGTGCGTTTCTTGCCTGTGAAATTTGCATTTTATGGTATTATAACCTTAGTGACGGTGTTTCCTGTGCGCCGTAGCCAGATGCCGGGACCGGGCCGGTCTGTGGCTATACCCAGTGTATTGTAGTACACCGGGGATGTGTCTGCGTCGGCATCGGGCAGGATGACATTTACGGCTCCTGTGCCGTCGGCCACCGACACTTTTCCGAGTGAGACTTTGATCTCTTTGGTGGAGGGGTTGTAGAGCACAAACTCATACTCCTTTCCTGTCTGGAATGTGTCTTCGTATTTCAGGGTGAACTTCACCGTGGATGTCTGTGTGGCACCGGCGTTCACGGCGAATCGCCAATATGTGCCCGACGCCTGCATCACACCGTTCTCGTCGACAAGCGCCGGCGTCAGGATGAACCGTTGCGTGGTTTTGGTGGTGTTGGTGACGGTGACGGTATATGATGCTTCAGCATCTTTGTAGAGCTGTTCGTCGTTAAGTTCGGCTTCAATTGTGAGATCGCCTATGTCAGGCGGGTTTTCTCCCAGCACGGGGGTGCCGAGCTTGAAGGTGAGGGGCACGTAGTCCTTGTATTTCTTGTTGCACAATACGCGCACCCACGGGCGTGAGGGGGATGTGCGGGTTACTACTCTCACGTCGTATGTGCCGTCGGGATACGATGAACCGAGATCGGCGCTCAACGATGTGTATCCCCAGAAGGGGTCAAGGTATCCGGGCGACGAGAATACGGTATGGTAACGCACTTCTCCGGTCGTGCGGTGTTCAAGCTCGAAGGCTATGTAGAATCCGGCGCGTTCGTAGGTGAAGTTGTACCATCCGTTGTCGAAAACGAGTGTTCTTCCTTCGAGGCGTGCCGTGAGGTCTTTGTCGCCGCCCTGCGACAGGCGCGGCTCCGGTTTTTCCGATCCCTCAACCGGTTTGCGCACTCCCATCATGGCCGACTGTCCCATGTTATATCCCCCTTCATATCCGCCGATACCTTGTCCTGAGGGGTCGAGGGCGTCCATGAGGAAGTAGCCGTCGCAGTATCCGCCCCATCCCCAGTTGAAATGGTAATAGTGGTTGCCGTCATATCCGTCGCAAACGAAAGCGTGCGCGCCGTTGGCGCTTGCACCGGCGTAATATATGGGGCCATTGTCCTGAAGTTCGGTTATAAGCATGTCTTCCCACTCGGCGAGGGTATAGTTGTCGCGGTAATATAGCCATGCGGTTTTGTCGTATGAGAAATTGTTTACGAAGGCACGGGGCACGTTCTCGCTCAGTGCGCCCGATCCGTTGGTGCTGTAGCCCATGTTGACGGCGAATCCGCAGGTGACCATGAGGTTGGCCACAGCCAATCCCTCGCGTCCGTTGAATTTGCCTTGTTCGTAGTGGTCAAGCATCTGGCTCCAGTAAAATGTGGTGTTTAGCGAGCGGGTGAGTTGCTCGTCGCCCATTGTGGCGGTGCCCTCACCGATGCCCTTTTCCGGATAGCGGTGGTAATACATTATCTGCGCCATAGCCGTTGCCACGCATCCTGTGAATGTGGGCTGGCCGTCCTGGCGCGGGCATGAGCGGTTGTAGGGGTCGTCCTGATTCCATGTGCAGGTGAGCAGGGGACCTATCTGGGCGGTTTTGTCCTGTATGCGGCGTGGCGCGGCGTTTCTGTGCCACTTCCCCTCTTTCTGGAGGCTGTCGGCATAGGCTATGGCCACGGCGTAGTCGTTGAGCCAGTCGGTCATCTGTGGGGGTATCTCTCCTTCTCCCGGGGTGATGCCGTAGCCGAGCAGGGGAGCGGCCACATCGTTGGCGCCCACGGCCAGTATCTGGCTACCGCTTGTGAAGAGATATACGGCGGGATTTCCGGAACGTGTTTCGATGGTCTGGATCAATTCAGGTGATGCGGTGTTTCCTGCTGTCTTGATTTTAGCGGGGAGCTCAGGTGTGTCATGCAGACGCGCTATCGCTTCCTGCGGTGTGAGCGTTTCTGCCTGGATTGCCGTGACGCTCAGCAAAGCCAACAGAAGAGTGTAAAAATATCTCATACTTGAGTCTGTGATAAGATGTGTTATGGTATCAGTTTGGTGTATGCACGACAAAGGTAAACAGAATATTTAGAATAACCAAAGCCACCATGATTCTCGGTTTTTCGGGCTATAGTTGGATTTTAAAATTGCCCGAGACAACGGGCTTCGAGCCGGCGGTGTGCTCCAGTGGCTCGCCTGATAACAGCAAACAGAGAGGAGAGCACCACCGGTCTCTCCTCTCTGTTTGCCTCTTAAAAAGAGGCTGCATATGTATGGCTGCAATTAGTGGCGCATGCCCGGAGGGGGACCGCCGGGGCCTCCTCCGCGTCTGCCTCCGCGCTCGCCGCGCATCATGTTGCCTTC
>CATJQX010000224.1 GCA_949742535.1 uncultured Muribaculaceae bacterium
CATGATAAGACGCGCCAATACTACAGAGATGACAAAATAAATCGCTTGTTTGCCACCCTGTTCGGCAATGCGCCACAAGACGCCGTTTACGGCCTTATGTTTCAGTGTTTCAGCCACAAATACTATGGATAATTATCGAAATTTAAAATGGCTTATTTCTTAGCGTTCTTGCTGCCGTAGCTCTTGCCGTAGGCATATCCGTAGCCGTAGCCGTAACCGTAGCTATAGCCATGCGAATAGCCGTAGCGGTCCTGGGAAGAGGCGGTGCCGTTGAGAATAAGAGCCATGTTGCGGTACTTCTTCTCGTCGTAGACGCGGTCAAGCTCGGGAAGCATCGAGCGCTCGAACAGTCCGGCACGTATCACGAATATAGTGCGGTCGGCATACTGGTCAATGATCTGAGCGTCTGCAACCACCTCCACCGGCGGACAGTCTATGAGGATATAGTCGAAACACCCACGCAGTTCAGACAGCATCTCACCGAACCGTGGAGACTCAAGCAACTCTGTGGGATTGGGAGGAATGCTGCCGACGGGTAGAATGCTCAGGTTCTCATGGTCGGAAGAATGCACCAGGATGTTTCTGACATCTGCCACTCCACCGTTCAGCAGGTCGGAAAGTCCGCTTTCAGGAGAAGACACATAGGCGGATGATGAACCGTGGCGCATGTCGCCGTCAATCACAAGCACTTTACGGTTCTTGATCGCCAGCGACATCGCCAGATTCATGGTTATGAAAGATTTGCCGGAACCGGGATTGAACGAGGTGACAGCTATTACCTCTGCCCCATCCTTGCCGGCACGCATGAATTCAAGGTTTGTGCGAAGCACGCGGAATGCTTCGTTGATCACATTGCGATTGCCTTGTGTAACTATAAAATCTTTGGATGTGTCATCCCCCTTGCCGTTCAGAGGTATCTCGCCAAGGAACGGCACAATGGAATTCTCCACATCTTTGCGTCCACGCACTTTGGTGTTGTTCGTCTCCTTTAGGAATGCTACGCCGAACGGTATGGCCAGGCCGATGAGTAAAGATACCAGCAATACATTCCTGCGGTTGGGCATGGGGGGAATCCCTGAACCGCCGGGCTGCTCAACCACGCGGGTATTGTATGCGGTGAACGCCTGCGACAACTCGTTTTCCTCACGTTTCTGGAGCAGAAACAGATAAAGCGACTCTTTTACTTTCTGCTGGCGTTCCACGGAAAGCAGATATTTGGCCTGCGTCGGGCTGGATGCGATCTTTGAAGTGGTGGCAACCTGCGATCCCTGTAGGTTTTTGATCTGGGTGTTGAGACCTACTATGACATTATCCACCGAGGCGATCATAGCGCCACGCATCGCCACAAGCTGCTCGTCAATGGCCATTACCAGCGGATTCTTTTCAGAAGATTTGGAAATCAGATTATTGCGTTGCAGGATTTTCTCATTGTATTCTGCAATCTGCGACTGGAGGTTCACATTGTCCACACCTGAATTAGTCGGCAGAAGCTGGTCAGAATTTTTATCTGCAGAAAGATAAGAACGTATGTAACGCGTCATCTGCAACTGGTTTTTAAGCGACAGGATCTCCTGTGCCATATTCTGGTTCTGACTCATATACATCGCCGAGGCCGCTTCCACGTTGGGAATAAGGTGCTCCGATTTATATGACGATATATCGGAATCCACATGCCCCAGCTCACTTTCGATCACTCCAAGGCGCTCATTTATAAAATTGCTTGTTGAAACGGCGATCTGGTTTCTGTCTTTGATCCAGTTTTCGTTATACACCTCGATCAACATGTTCAGCACATCGTCGGCACGCTCTATGGAGCGGTCTGAGAATGTAAGGTCTATTACCGACCCGATCTCTGCATTTACTTTTACACCGAGCCGCCCGCGATATGAGGCCACAGCCGCCAGTGCCGGCATTTTCTCTACCAGAAACAGCTCAGAGGCTCCATCGATATAATAAGGCGATTTTTTCACTACAAGCGCACCCAGAGGTGTGGTAATGGTATCGCCCAACGCTCCAGAAAATGTTTTGCCTTCGAACGTCTGTCCTCCGCTTGTGACATCGGTGATCTTATACGTTCCCCCCTTGGCCAGATCCAGATTGAACGAAACATGTTTTTCCGCAAGCCCCTCTGTAAAATCGACTGTCACGGGTAGCGTCTTGCCATAAGCCACATTGTCGTGGAATGTGCCGGACGTAAAATAATTCACATCCAGATCAAGCCTCTTCACAACCTCTTCCATCACGGCAGAAGAACGTAGCGAAGTCACCTCGTTCTTGATATTGGTATTGTTTTTGAACAGGCCAAGATCGGCGAACTCCTCAGCGCCGACAGACGATCCGCTCTGTGAATCGTCTTTAACCATTATGGCTGCCGCGCGGGTATAGACCAACGGGGTGCGCAGTATGTATACCACACCCGCCCCGACGCACAGGAAGATCGATAGCAGAACCCATGGCCAATAACGGAGAACACGATAAAAGATATCAGTCAGAGGCACTGCGTTGTTCGAGGCGACAGCGGTTTTCTTCTTTGAGGTGGTTTCCATTATTGCCGTGTTATTTTGTTAATGAAATTACAAGTGTAGAGATGGTAAGAGCGATTGATCCCAGTGAAATCCAGAAAGATGGAGTGAATGGTGAGTTTCCGTTGGGGGTAGTCTCACGTATCTTCTTTTTATTGGGCGCTACGTATACCACATCGTCCTGCTGCAGATAAAAAACCGGGGAAGAATACACGTTGTGCGTGTCCGTCAGGTTTATAAAATAGGCCTGCTGCTTTCCGGTGCCGTCGGGGCGGAGCACCAACAGGTCCTCGCGTCGGCCGTTCAGGGTGAGATCGCCTGCCATAGCGATGGCATCCAGTATCGTCATCCGGTCTTTATTGAACTCATATCTTCCCGGACTGCTCACTTCACCAAGCACTGTTATGCCGGTATTGGCAAACTCGACTGTGACAATCGGGTCTTTCACAAGATCCTCTTCCATCAGACGGCCACGTATGTATTCGGCGACTTCATACCGGGTCATTCCCGCAATATGTATTTCACCCAATACCGGGAAGTTGATGTCGCCCTGCGGGTTAACGGTATAATATGAGATTTGGCCGCTTCCCGAGGCCCCAGTTTCCCCTACTTTGGAAGTTGCTGAAGTTGTTGACTGTATTCTCGATGACGTCTGTATGAGATTGAACAGCGATGACAGCGAAGGATCCTGCGTATTGACTATTATGGATAGTTTATCCTCTGGTTTTACCCTTATGTCAAGCACTTTTTCAGCCTGGACAGTCTGTCCATAGCTCAGATCCTGGAAATATACCACATCTTTCGGTGTGGAACACGATACTGCGAGCAATCCGGCAAACGCGACTGCAAACAATTTTATTTTTTTCATTGTCATAGTTGATTAGCGTGTTTTAACGGCACAGAAATGCCTAGCGCCCATATTGATTGAGTACTGGTATATTACAAATATCTGTTATGAAAAATTAAACAAGCCTCTCTGCTCCAACAGAGTGCTACTCAAAAATGAAGTGCCCCCCAAAGCAGCCTTTTTATTATACTTCTCCATTCTCACGAATGGCACAATATGCCGCGCTGAGACACTGAGTCAGAGCAACTGAATGAAATCAGGTTCAACCTCAACAGCCGCCACTAATAAACCGGGAAGCTCTATCAGCAGACGTTTCTTTCTTGACCCCTTGATTTTCAACAATCTACCCTGAAACCCATTCAAGGGGCCGTCGCATATCACACGTATCTCGGCTCCGAGCATTTTTGCGTCAATTTCAGAAGGACGGAAATAGCGGGGATTGTTGACGGAGTCAACGGCTGCTATAAAACGCTCCATTTCCTGTCTCCGCACGACAAGAGGCTCACAATAACCTCCCCCTTTTACATATCTGTACTGAAGCGTGTCTATTTTGCCTACCACCGGGTCAAGAATCGCGCGGGTGGCATAGACAAAAAGCAGATCAGAGATAAAGGGTACAGTTTCACGGACACGCTTGCCGTATCTGTCGGCAACACGGGTCACCATAGGAGTAAACACCACCAGACCCGACTCAGAGAGCTGTTGGTAAGCCCTGACTCTGGCATTGGGACGTTTGAGATCCCTCATCACATACCACTGATCCTGCGGTTCTGCCTGAGGAGACATTTTAACAATGATTTTACAGATGGGGAATAATGTGTCTTTTTACACAAAAGACAAAATCAGATAGTCCTGCCCGAATCACATACCATCTGTTCTTCAAGCAGTTGTATAAGACATCTGAAAAGCTATGCCTGAATTCACAATTCCAGCAAGGGAACCGGTTGCCAATTACAGGCATTCAGAACGAAGGTTCGTAAAACAGAACCGGAAACGATATCCGGCACTATTCCGGTCGCAAAGGTACAAATTTTTCCTCAATTCGGCGTAATCTCTGGAGTATTTTCTGTTTTTAAAGAATCTTTAGACATTTCCGTCTTCATCGGAAACATCTGTTCCAGCCACATGGCACTTATGCGGCACAGATTCATTCAGGCTTGAGCTCTACCAATGTAAAGTCATGCCCAGTTGCCGGCAACACCTTGTCAAACAGATCTGAAAGACTCATGGACACACTTGCAGTGTTTACACATGGATGACAGGCATAACGCCCCTCCCCTTCAGCGAGATCTTTGTCTATGATCAAACGTACATGTTTCTCCGTATCAAAAATCAACCCCATCGGAGATACCGCGCCAGGACGTATATGGAGGTATTTTTCCATCATTTCAGGCGACGCGAACGACAGCCTGGCACACCCGATCTGCGACGAAAGATACTTGGTTTTAAACGGCTTATCGGCCGGCAGCATAAGCAAAAAGAACTGCGTCTGCTGCCGATTGGTAAGAAACAGATTTTTAAATACCGGAACTCCCAACTCATCGCGCACAGCGGCACACTCTTCCATCGTAAATGCAGCCCGGTGGCAATACGTCATATAATCCACCCCAAGCTTATCCAAAAAATCATATACAGCCAGTTCCGCATCGCAGCGGGAATCGTTTCCATCAGTCGGACGTCCTTTATAAATAGTAGTCTTATCCATATTCCTTAAATCTATACTCTCGCTTACAGACGCAAAATTAACCAATATTTCAAAAACCGCCAATATCCGCAACTATTCTGACGACAAATCACGAGAATCATTAGGAGAGAAAGGCTGAGCATCGCAGTTTTTCTTTTCATCAGTCCACATATAGTTAGGTTTGGTTTATTGGGCATATATGAAGCCCGAACCAAACTTAGTTATCGCTGTGTTGTTGCAGGGGATTGCGGACATAATGGTTGTGGAAAAGAAACTGCATTATCTGCATTTTTATGGTGGGTCCTGCCGTGGAGATGCGGATTTTCTTGCCCTATTATCACCGAGTTACGAAAAATTTGTTGTAACTTTGCGTATGGCAGCACTCTATAGGATATTGATTCTGTGTGTTGGCTTTGCCCTCTCTAATAACCTATGGGCGCAAAGCCTTTTGTTC
>CATJQX010000225.1 GCA_949742535.1 uncultured Muribaculaceae bacterium
GGCTACCGCGGTCGCATACCTTTGTGTTGGTGAACGACCAGTCTTCTACGTTCTCGCGCTGGTTGAAGCCGGGGCTGCTAAGATAGAAGGTTGCGTCTACAGGATTGTTGAGAGTTGCTGTCTCCATGAGAGCCTCGCGCTCCTCGCGGGATACGAGCTTCCACTGAGCGTCTTCTTCGGGACCGTTGAAATTGCGGGTCTCAGTGCCGACAGTTGTCTCATCGCGCACCTCAGCTCCGCCGTCGTCTACGCTAGCGTTGATATTGTAGCAAACAATAGCATCGGGATAGTCGTTCTGAACGATGCGATATACATTCTCCTTGCCTTCAACAGGAACAAACCGCCATGCACCGGCCTTATCGCAGTCCATATAGCCGCGGTAGTTCATGTAGTGCTTGGTGTCACCGTTGTAAAGCTGTGTATCGAAATGATAGGTCATATCCTCAGCATTCTCTTCTTCGAGAATAATGGGTATACCAGGCATGCCGAGAGATGCGTGTGCGCCCCAGTCGGAACCGCCGCAGAGGAACTGCTTCTGGCCCACATTATAGAGGTAGAATTCACCGGGAGCAGGCTCGCTACCCTTGAATACATCGGCATGGCGATGGGCGGCAGCACGACGGCGAGCGAAACGGAGATGCTTGAGAGCGTTCTCAAAATCGCCTTTGGAAGATGCTGTGTTGAAGAGTTCCATAGCATATGACACGTCTGCACCTCCCATGAATTCCAGTGTCGCGTTGAAGTTGTTGATGGTGCGGGCACCTTCAGAGAGCGCTCCTTCATACACGATTAGGTCAAGCACAGCCTTACGCAACTCAGTGGCCTTAGAGCTTGTCAGAGCCTCGCGTGCGGCAGTGAGAGCAGCCTGCGATGCGGGAGTCTGGGGAAGAGTCTCTACTTTGACGATCTGAGCATTAAGTTCTTCTACGAGCTTGGTAAGATCGACAGCCGGAGTGTCGGTATTGACGTATTCAAGGCGGAAATTGTCGTATGCAACCCAATCGTGGTAATCGCCGGTGTGTTTCACCACACCAAGAACGAGAGTCCCGTCGGTAACGACAGCCTCGATAGGCTCATTCTTATAAATACCTGCGAGGATAGCGGTAGATCCGGCAGTTGTACAGTTTGGGATCCAGTTTCCACCAAGAGCTTCTACTGAACGCCAGTCACCTTCCACTCCTTCATAATCAGGTTTTTCTGTAAAACCGGGGTCAGCGGGATGCATGAAATTGTGGATTGATTCGCCTGCGAAGTACTGTGCGCGGCATATCGTTTCGTTGTTGTTGTAACGATCCCATGCTTCCTGGCTCTCCCAGTCCTCACGATAATATCCGTAAGGAGTAAACTTGTAAGTGCCGTTGGGGATATCATTGAGCACAATGTAATGCACATAGTAACGGGAGTTGTCCCATGCTTCCTGAAGCGAGTTGTGCTGAGATCCGGAAATTCCCACTCCCGAACCGCCGATGATATTGTAAACCCATTGACGTGAGCGCAAGTCATTGCGGCTGAAATCGCCGCCAGGTATGAGCCAGCTTGCATCTACAGGGCCGTTTGCAACCTCTGCCTTCATGTGGCTGATGCGGTCGGCGCGGCTCACGAGCTGCCATGTCTGCCCTTCAGACTCCTGATCGGCGATAAGACCGTCAGCCTCGCCAAGCAAATACTGTTCCTGGTCGGCCACATCGCATGAGATCATCTGGATGTTGTATGCGTTGCTAACGCCGTCGACAGTTACGGGAATAAGCCCCCATGTTGTCACGGGACGGCCGGTATCCATATACAGACCTTCGCCGTTGATACTGCCGTTTCCAGTAAGTTTCGGATTGAGCTGATAGCCCCCTTCGATCACTTTCACTTCCACATCGAATCCGTCTTTGTCAAGACCGGCACGAGTGGTCCAGTGACCGCGTGTAGTGTTGTTCTGCAGCCACTTGCCGCTTTCTACCTGATACAGATAGAAATCCCCGCTACCTTCAGTGGGAGCTACACTGCCGGTATAAGGCGACTGTGCTGCCAGAGTGAACGCGCCGAGGAATCCTAATCCAAGAATTAAGTCTCTTTGTTTCATTAGTATA
>CATJQX010000226.1 GCA_949742535.1 uncultured Muribaculaceae bacterium
ACTCCACGCACCAGGTTTCATCCCCCCGAAAAATTCGGCAGACAGCGTAATAGAACGGTGTTTTTCCCGTTAATATCATATGGTATAACTTTATATGGAGGAAAAACGGTGCCCTTTCTCTCCCGTTAGGTTCTTCCACACTCCGTTGATTCTAAATGACATATCCCGAATATAAGGCATCTGTAAGTGCCCGTAGTGCCTGTCGTGTGGCGTTCACTCTGGTGTGCGCGCTCTGCGTGTCGCTGCTCGCCATCCCGGCAAAGGCGCAGGACGGATCCACCGCTTACAATTATCTCAACATCACATCCGCCTCACGCATATACGGCCTGGGAGGCATAAATATCACCGCCGTAGAGGACGAACTGAGCGTGACCGACCAGAACCCCGCGCTTCTGGGACCGGAAATGGACAATCAGATCCTCCTTGATTACATGCACTATATGGGAGGGTCAAATTTTGCCGGCGTGCGCTACGCCAGAGCGGCAGGCGAAAGGGCGGCCTGGAGCGCGGGCATAAGATATTTCGGCTACGGAAAAATGACCGCCACCGATGAATTCGGCAACATCAACGGATCTTTCTCCCCTTCCGACATCAATTTCAACGGATCTTTCTCATACGACATCACCGACCGTCTGCGCGGAGGCATCACACTGAAAATGCTTTACAGCAGTTATGAGGCATATTCCGCTTTCGCTGTGGCGACAGATCTGGGCATCAACTATTACGATCCCGACCACGACGTGTCGCTCTCTGCCGTAGTCGCAAACCTCGGTGGCCAGCTGAAACGGTTCAACGAGGCATATGACCGCCTCCCTGTAGACCTGCGCCTCGGCATAGCGAAAGTTTTCCCGGGGCTGCCGATCAGATTCTCCATCACGGCATGGAACCTCACAAAATGGCATCTCCCCTATTATGAGACAGGCGACGGCACTTCCGACACTCCGTTTGTGAAGAAAGACAAATTCATGTCCAACCTCTTCCGGCATCTGGTGTTCGGTGTGGATTTCATCCCAGGCGACCGTTTCTACATAGCGCTCGGCTACAACTACAAGACACGCACCGACATGAGCACGTATGCCCGCAGTTTCGTGTCGGGGTTCTCGCTCGGAGCCGGCCTGAACCTGCGCAGGTTCAATGTAGGCCTCGCTCTAGCACAACCGCATTCCGGCGCCACTACAATGATGCTGAACCTCAACCTCAATCTCAACGACATTATGTACTGACCTAAACGTGGGGAAAGGAAAAATCATGGATAACAACGGAAAAAAGATAATCATCGCCATCGACGGCTACTCGTCGTCAGGCAAAAGCACAATGGCCAAATCACTCGCCAGAGCCATAGGATATAAATATGTGGACACAGGCGCGATGTACCGCGCCGTCACTCTCTATGCCATGCGCCACGGCATGATCGGCGACGGCCATACGGCAGATGCCGCCGCCATCGAGGCCTCCCTCGACAAGATCGACATATCATTCCGGCTCATGCCCGACGGCACACAACACACGATGCTCAACGGCGAGGATGTGGAAACCCTCATCAGACAGCTTGATGTTTCAGAAAACGTATCGCCGGTATCGGCCATACCCGCCGTGCGCCACCATCTGGTGCGCCAGCAGCAGGCATTCGGCGCGGAAAGAGGAATAGTGATGGACGGCCGCGACATAGGCACTACCGTATTTCCCGACGCCGAACTGAAAATCTTCGTAAACGCTCCTGCCACCACCCGCGCCATGCGCCGTGTGAAGGAACTGCAGCAGAAAGGGATCCCCGCCTCATACGACGAGGTTCTTGCCAATGTGATGAGCCGCGACCATCAGGACGAGACCAGGGCGGAAAGCCCCTTGCGCCGCGCCGACGATGCGGTGGATCTCGACAACTCAGGCCTCACCCTGGAGGAACAGGATGAAATACTTGTAAAACTTTACAGAGAGCGCGTTTCCGGCTGAACCGGACGCCGCTCTCTCCTCTCACCACATTTTCACAATACCGTACCTCACTATGCGAGTTGAGATAGACAATGATTCCGGCTTCTGTTTCGGAGTAGTCACAGCCATCACTAAAGCCGAGGAGGAACTCGGAAAATCGGGTTCGCTCTTCTGCCTGGGCGATATAGTGCACAACAGCGATGAGGTGCAACGCCTGGCTCAAAAGGGGCTTACCGTCATCACACACGCCGACCTCGAGAATCTGCACAATGTGAAAGTGCTCCTGCGCGCCCACGGCGAGCCGCCAGCCACCTACGATATCGCCCGCCGCAACGGTGTGGAGATCATCGATGCCACATGCCCCGTGGTGCTGCGCCTGCAGCAGCGCATCAAGCAGAGTTTCGGTACCGACGGCGCCGAACGGCCGCAGATAGTGATCTACGGTAAAAAGGGGCATGCCGAAGTCAACGGACTTGTAGGGCAGACCTGCGGGGAGGCGATAGTGGTGGAGAGTGTCGACGAGCTTGACAAGATTGATTTCACACGCCCCATAGCGCTATATTCGCAGACCACCAAATCGCTTGACGGATTCCGCGAAGTGATCGACCGCATAAAGGAACGCATCGCACCGGGAGTGAAATTCGAGAGTTTCGACACCATATGCCGCCAGGTGGCAAACCGAGTGGAAAAAATCCGCCGTTTCGCCAGAAACCACAATGTGGTGCTCTTCGTGGCCGGAAAGAAAAGCAGCAACGGCAAAGTGCTTTACGCCAACTGCCTTGAGGAGAACCCCAGGACATACCTCATAAGCAATGCGTCGGAGATAGATCCCGCATGGCTCGATGGGGCAGACACCGTAGGCATCTGCGGCGCCACATCCACTCCCCGCTGGCTCATGGAGCAGGTGCGCGACCGCATTGAGGAAATGAACACCGCAAACCCTATCAGCTGACACGACGATGGACAATTTCGTAGCCATTGACGTGGAAACCGCCAACAACCATCCCGAGAGCATCTGCGCCATAGGTGCGGTAAAAGTATCGGGAGGAGTCATAACAGACCGTTTTTACGAACTCGTAAAGCCGGAGCCGGAATATTACTTCCGTCATTTCACCGAAAACATCCACGGCATCGACCGCAACATGACGGAGAACGCCCCTACCTTCGATGTCGTATGGAACCGTCTGAAGCCCGTCATAGGCAATCTTCCGCTTATCGCCCACAACAAGGCGTTCGACGAGAAGTGTATCCGCGCCGCCCACCGGGTATACCGCATGGACTATCCCGACTACCACTTTCTCTGCACCCTGCAGACAGCCCGACGCACCATCCCACGCACACTGTGCCCCTCATTCTCCCTCCCATGCCTGTGTGATTTTCTCGGCATACCGTTCTATAATCACCACAACGCGCTCGCCGACGCCGAAGCCTGCGCGAAAATAGCAATGGCACTCATAAGTAAGTCATGAAAATTATTACGCTTAAAACATATCTAATATCCTCCGTCATCATATCAGGTATCGCCGTCGCAGGCTGTTCAGACGGCAAGCAGACGAAAGAAACCATTGAAGGTGCCAGACAGATGGGACACGAACGCGCCATGGAACTGAAAACCGGCGCCCCCATCGACACCATGCAGATTGAAGCGGTATTGCTTGATGTGCGTGAACGCGAGCACCGCCTCCGCACAAGAGGATACGACCGTGTGGCCGACGCCTACATAGAGGCTTTTCTCGCCACTCTCGACTCTGTAAATCCCTCACTCTCCCAAGAACTCCGCCAATGACTCTAAATCTGAAAAAAATTGCTATAACAATTCTTGCAAGTCTCCCTCTGGCAGCATGCAACAACGATATTTTTGTTGAAGACAGTTCACCTTCGGCCAACAAGGTTGTGATCGATGGCGACGGAGGCATCGCTACTGTCACATATAAAGAGAAAGATCTCAAACACATCTACATCGGATCCACCGGCATCAGCACCTCATACGTAAAATATTACGATAAAAGAGGAGAAGAGGTAGACGGCACATGGCCGTCAGATGATCTGAGCCTGATACACTATGAATCAATGTGGATAACGTTCGATGTGGCAATCAAAGATGGCGTACTGTCGTTTTACTCTACCGAGAACTCATCGGAAACCGAACAGGAGATCTTCGTCTCGCTCGACTACGAATATGTGATGGAAACCATCAATGTGACATTGCTTCCTGGTGAACCGATGAGAATGACATCGCTTGTTTTCGTGGACAACCGGCTCGACGTAACCTCCATCTCAAAAATTGAAAGCGAAGCGCGGACCTTGCGCAACAACTCTCCTATAACGCAACATATCGAATTCAAACCTTATTACGACAAAGAAGGGGTGGCGCTCCTCGACCCTGAAAATTTCGTGGCGAACAGTCTTGAAGTAGAGGTGAAGCTCCCCGCATATAAAGGAGGCAAATGGATCATAGAGGGTGGAGAGCGCTGCTGGATGCGGCTTGGAGAAAAACACACATATGTGCCGGAAAATACCCCAAAGGATCTGACAGTATCGGTTGAGGTACCCCCGTATACTACGGTGAGGGCTATATGCGGCGTGGAATATTCCTCCGCCACAGTGCCGTTCTTTGTGCATTTCATCAATCCTGTATCAGGCCGCGGATACCTGGAAAGCGGTGTATGCACGGTGTCGGAACCTGTGGGATATAGAATATATACAGAAGAACATGAGCAATAGGATCACAAAACTTGCCTTTACGGCCATAACCGTCCTGGCAATGTCACAGGCAAAAGCCGATACAATACCCGCACCTCTCGCCGGCCCGGTGCAGTGGCGCGCCTCTGTGGCTGTATCCCCCGCTTTCGTACCCGGTACAAACTCTTTCCTCAGGGGAAAGAATCAGGAAGAGACCCGGATCAGGAGCGCCCTGTCGTCAGGCATACGCCTTGACTTCAGTTTCAATCCGGCATCACGCGAGGGGATGCTTTATCCAGGGTTGTACCAGGGGGTGGGAGCCGACATGAATACCTTCTTCCACGGCAATCTCCTCGGCACACCGGTGTCACTGTTTATTTACCAGGGAGCGCCAATCGCACATTTTACCCGCCGTCTCTGGATCGGATATGAATGGGAATTCGGAGCAGCCCTTGGATGGAAACATGAGCAGCTCCAATACAATACCGCGGTGAGCACATCCGTCACTGCCCACATCAGAGCCGCTTTCAAATTCCATTACAGTGTTTCCGACCATATGATCCTTTCCGCCGGGATCGCGGCGACACATTATTCAAACGGCAACACATCCTGGCCCAACAAGGGGGTCAACACCCTCGGAGCATCCATTGCGCTGACATACCTGTTCAATCCCTATGCGGGAGATACCCCTGCTCCATCGGCCGAGCTAAAGCAAGAAGCCGACAAAGGAAGGTGGTTTTATGACATAACGGCTTATGGAGCTTCGAGAAAACGTGTGGTGACGATCAACAACGCACCCCAGATGTGCCCGGGACGGTTCGGTGTGGCTGGCATACAGTTCGCCCCTATGCGCCGGCTCAACCGATGGGTGGCTGTAGGCCCATCGCTTGACATACAGTTTGACGAAAGCGCCGGATTGGAACCTTATTGGGTGCAATGGACTACAGGCGACGACATCAAATTCCACCGTCCCCCGTTCGGGAAACAGCTGAGTGCGGGTCTATCGGCACATGCCGAACTGACAATGCCGATTTTCTCCGTAAACGCTGGCATAGGATACGACTTCGTCAATCCTGCCGGCAACCAGAGGTGCTACCAGTCGCTCGCACTTAAGGCTTTTGTCACACGCCATATATACCTGAATGTAGGCTACCGTATCGGCGACTTCAAACGTCCCCAGAACCTGATGCTCGGTGCCGGCGTGCGCATATAATAACATCTGAATAACCAAGGAGAGGCGATGTGCCGCGGTCAGCAGTACATCGCCTCTTCTAAGTCATTCTGAATTCCGGAGGGAGGATCAGCGCACTGCGATCACCTCGATCTCTACAAGCACCTGCTTGGGAAGCTCGCGCACGGCCACTGCCGAGCGGGCGGGGAAAGGCGCGGTGAAAACGCCGGCATACACTTCGTTCATCGGCACGAAATTAGCCATGTCGGAAAGGAAAACCGTGGTTTTCACAACATTGTCGACTGTCAGACCTGCCTCGGCAAGAATAGCTTTCACATTTGCGAGCGACTGCGCGGTCTGGGCTGTGATACCTTCGGGTATTTCACCGGTTTCAGGATTTACAGGGATCTGGCCCGAGATAAAAACAAAAGAGCCGGTGTCGATAGCCTGGCTGTAAGGACCGATGGCTCCGGGAGCTTTGGTTGTAGCGATTTGAGTTTTCATATCAATCTGTAATATTATGGTTTATGATTGGTTACGGGAATAATTTTCAATTTGGCCAGAAGTATTTTTGAACCGGCGGCAATGCACTCCTTGCGCAGTTCGAGCACTGCGTCGCCAAGTTCCTGAAAACGGTCGTTGAACTGCGGGATAAAGTTGGCTGAACCGACAGCCCCGAGCCGCTCCAGTACAGTGCCCACTGTAATCAGCGACGGATCTATGGCGGGTGACAGCCCGGTCTCATCCTCGCTGTGGGTGACCACAACACGCTGCAACAGTCCGGCCTCGATCAGCTTATGCGCGGCGTCATTGACAAGCGTTATCGGCAGCCCGTATTCCACAGCCATCTGATGTGGTGTGAGAGGGGGCTTCTCGTCGTTGAACCTGTCAACGGCTATGGTCATCACCGCCAGTGTCAGACGCCATTTGTAATTGGCCGATATGCGGTTTATCTCGTTTGTAAAACTGAACTCAAAAATATTCTGCGACGAGAAACAGAGCACCCCTCCCGCAAGAGTGATCACCCACACGAACTGAAGCCACACAAGCAAAAGCGGAAGGAAGGCAAACGAGCCGTATATGGCATTGTAACGTGTGACATAGATCTGCCCTGAAAGGAACAGCCATTGCAGGATGGAATATGCCGTGCCGGCCATCACACCCGCCACGAAGGCATTCTTGAATTTTACGCGGGTATTGGGAATAAGCATATATGTGCCTGTGAAAAACAGCCACACAAGAGCAAGCGATATAAAGTCAAGCAGCGTTTTTATAAACGGAGACATGAACCCGTAAGGAAGGATGGTCTCTATGGTGCTCGACATTACCACCAATATGCCGTTGGAGCATATCATCAACACAGGCAGTATCAGCGCTATCGCCGAGTAATCGGTAAGTTTGCGCCATATGCTGCGCCCCTGCTTGATACCCCAGATAGTATTGAAACAGTCCTCCACATTCCCCATAAGGGAGATCAAGGTCCAGAGCAGGACTACTATGCCGATCCCGACAAAAATCCCCTCCGACGATTGTGCCAGATATGAGTCAACGAAAGTGAATGCTTTCGACAAAGCCTCTTTCTGTGCCGGAAAACTGTTGAACAGCTGCGACTGGAGAATATTCTGAAACCCGAATCCCCTCCCTATGGCAAACACAAGCGCCATCGCCGGCACTATGGCGAGCAATGTCTGGTATGTGAGATAGCCGGCACGCATCTGCAGATCGGTATTGAAAAACGATCTCACGGAGAGATTCAGCGTCTTCACCAGATTCACCTTGAACGACCGCCGGGTATCGCTCCATACCCCATCGGTCATATAGCGGTACCATCCCATGCATCTGTCCACAATACGGCTGAAGAATGCGGGCTTTTTCCCATCCTTCATTTCTCCATCCTGTTTCGGGGACAGATTGTCCTCTTTAATATCATGGTCGCTCATATTCAGATCAATGTGTCGCATGGTACCGGACCGGCGCATCCGTACATGGACAAAGTTAGCAAAATGTTATTAAAACGCCTAAGTGAGTCCGCGAAATTATTTTATGACCCACGTATATCCCTCCCCCTTGTTGTACTGTATTGAATGATCAACACAGACTATCCCGATGTAGAAAAAACATTCCGCCCCCTCTGTAAGTTCGCAAAATGCCGGAACTTACAGAGGGGGCGGAATATTTCTTACTCGGACGTATCGTGTCAGCGCACGCGCAGTATGTAACTGCGGTAAGGAGCGGCTATGCCTGTGAGACGCCCGTTTTTCACGCGGAATTCCTTACCGTAGATCTCATCTGTGTATGCACCTGCCGGAAGTGTTGTCGGCAGATCCACAAAATTGGCCTGCCGCGAGATGTTCACCACAGCGGCACCTTTGCGGCCACGGTTCACAAGAAGCACCTGGCCGTTCCGGCTCTTTTGCAGATCCTCTTTCTCTCCGGCCATGGCTGTACGGAATTTATTGACTGCTACGACTTCCGGATGGAAAAACTCGTCGTTGCCACGTGCTCCCAGCACATTGTCTCCCCAGTAGTTCTGACGGGTTGATCCCATCGGACGGCTGAAGAAGAGGGGCACACCGTTCTGACGTGCGGTAAGGAAAACCCATCCTGTGCGGATCTGCTCGTCGGTCAGGCCGGCGCTCTCGTGCGCGTTGCAGTATGTGTCGTGGCTCTCCACCCATGTGGTAAGGTATTCGGGAGCCGACTGATGGCGCCAGTCGGCAAGGTCTATCCCCTCGGCGCTCTCCTTTGCGAGTGCCTCGCGGAGCACATGCCCGTAGCCCGATGCGGTCTGACCGAAATAATCGGCATATTCCGCCTCCGGCACATTCCTGTCCTGGAGCACCTCGCCATATACGAAAAGGCTGTCATACGGCACAGCGAGTTTAACCCCCTTCACACTCTTGCGGCCTGTGGCCACATCCCAGAAATCATTCTCCTTCACGCCGGAAGCCGTATCCACCGGATCGGAATGCACGCCTATGTGCTTGGCGGTATCATAACGGAAACCGCGCACACCCATATCGAGCAGCTCGTTAACGAACTGCATGTAATATTTCTGAAAATCGGGGTTCTCGGTATTCACATCGGGAAGCGCGCCGGAGCCCCACAGAGTGCACTCCATACGGTCGTTATAATCCTTTACGGGTGTGAGTCCCTGGGAATGGTAAAGTTTATGGCGGCCGCCTGCGGCACGCACCATATCGTCGCTTACCGCATCCACATCAAAGGCAGTGTGATTTGGAAGCACATCCACGATCACACGTATGCCATATCGCGCCGCAGAATCCATCATTTCCTTCATCTGTTCGCGCGTGCCGAGTATCTGGTTGCCGATCTTCCAGTCGGTAGGCTGATAATAATAGTACCAGAATCCCTCCTTACCGTTCTCATCGAAAAGTTTTTTCGATCCCCCCTCGGGGTTGAAGCATTGCTGCACCGGTGACGTCTGGATCATGGTGAACCCCGCATCGGCGATCTTTTTCATATTTTCCGCCATTGCAGGGAAATTCCAGCTCCACGCATGGAGTATGGTCTCTGTATTCGTAAAATCGGGATTGTGGGTAACACGGTCTTTCGCTCCCGCGCCTACACAGACAGCCGCACACAATGCGGCACACAACTGTTTTCTCATGTCTTTAGATGAATAGTAAGATTTGTATCTGCAAAGTTACTACAAAAAAGTGGAATACGGAAGAATGAAGTAATAGAATTGATTTACAGAGGTTTCATTTAAGCTGCCGATTATCTCCAACGCCACCACA
>CATJQX010000227.1 GCA_949742535.1 uncultured Muribaculaceae bacterium
CTCGCTATTTTTGCACCATAATTAATAACTCTTCACAAACACCCCGTTTAAGGAATGTGAACAGCGATTTTCACATTTCACGACACCCTCACTTCTCCCGCATTAACCAACACTTATTTATAGACCATGACCCGATTTTTATCACCGATGGCTTGCGCAGCTGCCATGCTGGCGATCGTATCCTGCAACAACACCGCAAAACAGACTGCCCAAACAGAAACCGGCCAGCCGCAAGGCATGGAAATTTTCTTCGCCGATCCGACTATCTATACCGAAAACGGCAAATATTACCTCACCGGCACCCGCAACGCCGAACCGCTCGGATTCACAATGCTCGAGAGTACCGACCTTAAGACCTGGACACTCGCACGCCTCGACTCCATGATCCTCGCAAAGGGTAAAAACGCATACGGCGACAAGGGATTCTGGGCACCGCAGATATTCAAGGACGGAGACAAATATCTATATCTCTATACCGCCAACGAGCAGCTGGCGCTCGCCAAAGGCGACAGCGTGAACGCCCTATACACCCAGGAGGTAATCGAGCCGATCGACGCATCAGAGAAAAACATCGACCCGTTCCTCTTCCGCGACACCGACGGTAAATACTACCTCTATCATGTGCGCTTTGACAACGGCAACTTCCTCTGGGTTGGCGAATTCAACCCAGAGACAGGCAAAATCGTGGAAGGCACGCTCAAACCCTGCTTCCGCAACGACCAGGCATGGGAAGCCACAGACGCTTACCCCAGCGCGCCCATCATGGAGGGTCCCACAGTGCTGAAGATCGACAACCTCTACTACCTCTTCTACTCTGCCAACCACTTCATGAGCGATGACTACGCAGTGGGATACGCCACCTCCTCATCCCCCACAGGCCCCTGGACAAAAAACCCCGCCAATCCCGTAATCCACCGCAACATCGTGGGTGAAAAAGGATCGGGCCACGGCGACGTATTCACCGACAACGAAGGCAACATGCGCTATGTATACCACGTGCACCACAACGACTCCGTGGTAAGCCCGCGACGCACACGCATCCTCACACTTAATGTCGACAAGACCAACGGACAACCCTACGCCATCACCGCCGACACCACAAGTATCATAGTGCCTGTTCGCAAATAACATACACATATTATAATATAATACCATACCCCCGGGCGGCTGTCAATGACATCTCCTAACGGCAGGAACTGTCATTCACAGCCGTCCGACCTATCAATTAGATCAATTACCATGAGACAGTTTTACATCGCTGCCGCTGCCACACTTCTTGCCATACAGGCACAAGGCGCCACAGAACTCGCTCTGAGAACACCCGGAGGAACCGCCACCACCTACAAACTCACCTCACAGGCCAACGGAGGACAAATGCGACCAGACAACGGCACCACACTGCCGCTGAAAGTATTCCGCACCGTCACCGCCGATCCCTCGGGAGAAACCACCACCGTGACACTGGAAATCAAAGCCGATCAGACATGCTGGTTCAACATCAGCGAGACCGAGATGCTCGGAACAGAAGCAGACCACAACAGCTGCGAATTCTATATGCCCGGATTCTGGTACCACCACAACCTGCGCTCCCCTAAAGAAGCACCGTCATTCCACACCTCAGACAGCTGGCAGGTGCGCGAAGACCGTCTCAGCTCCCCACTCACCGGCATTTACGAACCGGCATCGGGCAAAGCCGTGACCGTACTCCGCCTTAACACCGACGACCACGCCGACTGCGTGCTACAGAATCTCTCAGGCGACGTGCTGCTGACAGGACACACCTCCGTAGGATCCACCGGATTCCGCAACATCGACGGCAAACCCGCGCTCGTCTACAGCTACCCCTACGTGGAAGCGCCCCGCCGCTATATACGCAAACTCACCCTCATAGATCCCGTGCGCACATTCGAGCGCATAGACAAAGGAGACACGCGCACCATCAAATGGCAGATACGCCGATCACAGGCAAAAGACTACAGCGACTTTGTTGCAGACGTGTGGAACTACACATACGACACACTCTCACCCACTGCCGTAGAAACCGGCATGGACACACCGCAGGCAAAAGAACATCTCGCAAGCTACTTCGTAAACAGCTATGTTGACAAATATGACCTCAAATACTACTCCGGAGCCCGCATGCGAACAGACGACTGCGCCAACACCGACGCATACCAGATCGGATTCGTAGGCCGCACACTCCTCAACGCATACAACGCCCACGAATATGGCCTCCAGAACAACCGCCAGGAACTCGTGGCAAGCGCCGAAAGCATCTTCAGCAGCGCACTCGAGCACGGCTTCACCCCAAACGGATTCTTTAAGGAAGCACTACGTCTGCGCGACAGAACCACAGAAGGCCCACACAGCATCCGCCGTCAGAGCGAAGGAGTGTTCGCCATGCTCAACTGGCTCGAAGCCGAGCGCAAACAGGGACGCAAACACCCCGAATGGGACGCACGCCTCCGCACCACACTCGACAAAATGCTCACACTCCAGCAGCCCGACGGATCATTCCCCCGCAAATTCACCGACGAACTCTCCATTGTGGATCCAACAGGAGGAAGCACACCATGCGCCACACTCCCCATGACTATGGCATATAAATACTTCAACGACAAGCGTTACCTCGAAAGCGCCCGTGCCACAGCCCGATACCTCGAGACAGAACTCATCGACAAGGCCGACTACTTCTCCTCAACACTCGACGCCAACTGCGAGGACAAAGAAGCATCATTCTACGCCTCCACCGCACTCTACTACCTCACACACTGCACCAAAGGCAAAGAACGCGAGCACTACATGGATCTCTGCCGCAAATCGGCATACTTCTGCCTGTCATGGTATTACATGTGGGATGTGCCCTTCGCCGCCGGCCAGATGCTCGGCGACGTAAACTTCAAATCGCGCGGATGGGGCAACGTTTCGGTTGAAAACAACCACATCGACGTCTACATCTTCGAATTCGCAGCCGTGCTCGACCGCCTCGCCGAACACTACTCAGAGCCACGCCTCTCAGGCTTCTCCAACGTCATCAAAACCTCTATGCTCCAGCTCATGCCCACACAAGACAACATGTTCGACATAGGCAAGCGCGGCTACTACCCCGAAGTCGTACAGCACACCACCTGGGACTATGGCCGCAACGGCAAAGGATTCTACAACGACATCTTCGCTCCCGGCTGGACCGTGGCATCGCTCTGGCAGATGCTCTCACCCGACCGCGTAGACCGCTTCTTCGCCAAAAAATAAGAACCCGGGGAAATAAAAATTGAGAAAAGAGAAATTTAGAAATTAAGAAAAGGAGAAATTGAGAAAACATAAGCCTACCTGATGGCTCTGATTCCTCTGATGGCTCTGATAACTCTGATTTCTCTGATCCCCCTCTCCTTTTCTTAATTTCTTGATTTCCTAAATTCCCTTTTCTTTACTATCTTTGCCGGACAAAACAATCCAAGAATATACACATGAAAACCAATCTGCTAATCGCCGCAGGTGCCCTGATGGCACTCTCGGCTTGCACCGGTGGCAAAACCGAAACTTGCAATCTTACAGCCTCAGGTCTCGATCCCCAGAAATTCGTTGACGAATACCGAGGCGACTCCACAGCACTTTTCGTGCTCAAGAACGCCAACGGCATGGAAGCATGCATCACAAACTTCGGCGGACGAGTGGTAACCCTTATGGTACCCGACCGCGAAGGAAAAATGACCGACGTTGTCCTCGGCTTCGACAGCATACAGGCTTACTATCCCGAGACAAACGGCACTGACTTCGGCGCCACCATCGGACGCTATGCAAACCGAATCAACCAGGGACGCTTCGAGCTTGACGGCAAAACCTACCAGCTCCCGCAGAACAACTACGGCCACTGCCTCCACGGAGGCGGCGACATGGGCACCCGCGGATGGCAATACCGCGTGTTCCAGGCCGAACAGCCCAACGACACCACACTGGTGCTCACACTCAACTCACCTGACGGCGACAACGGATTCCCCGGCAACATGGTGGCATCCGTTACATACACACTCGGAGCCGACAACGCCCTCAACATAGCATACGAGGCCACTACCGACGCCCCCACAATCATTAATATGACCAACCACTCATATTTCAACCTCTCCGGCGACGGCAGCAAACCTGTGGTTGACGATGTGCTCTGGATCAACGCCTCCAACTATACCCCCGTCGACAGCACTTTCATGACTTCCGGCGAGATCGCAACAGTAGAAGGCACACCCATGGACTTCCGCACACCCAAGACCATCGGCAAAGACATCAACGCAGACAACGAGCAGATCCACAACGCAAACGGCTTTGACCACAACTGGGTACTCGACACCAAAGGCGACATGACAGCCTGCGCAGCCACACTCGAGAACACCACAAACGGCATCCGCATGGAAGTTTACACCGACGAACCCGGCGTACAGGTCTACACCGGCAACTTCCTCGACGGCACTGTAACCGGCAAGGGAGGCGTAACACATCCCCAGCGCTCCGCTATCTGCCTCGAGACACAGCACTATCCCGACAGCCCCAACAAACCCGAGTGGCCTTCTGTAGTGCTCCGTCCCGGCGAGAAATATACCGGACACTGCACATACCGCTTCACCGTTACACCCGAAGCAGCTGAATAACACCGCTTATACATAACAGACACTTAAATAAACAAAAAAGCGCTCTTTGCAGAGCGCTTTTTTGTTTATACAGACGTTGTATCTATAACAACCTAAGTCACATCCTGTAAAAAAAGATTGATTATGACAAGAAAGATTATCGCCACACTTGTGCTCGCAATTGCAAGTGTCACAATGGCACACGCCGACAAATACACCATACAGCGCGACGCCCTGCCGCAACCGGCACAACAGATGCTTGACGAATATTTCCCGAAAGCGAAAGTCGCCATGATCAAAGTCGACAAACACCTTCTCAAAAAGACCGACTACGACGTAAAACTCACCAACGGCACCAAGATCGAATTCAGCAATGCCGGAAAATGGACCTCTGTCGACTGCAAGACCCGTGCCGTGCCGGAGAGCCTCATTCCCAAAGCCATACGCCGCCATGTGAGCAAGAACTACGCCGACGCCAAAATCGTATCCATCGAGAAGAAAGCCTACGGATATGAGATAGAACTCTCCGACGGCATCGAACTCAAATACGACCACATCGGCACCTTCAAAGGCGCCGACATCGACTGACAGAAAAAGATTTCAGAAGTAAGAAG
>CATJQX010000228.1 GCA_949742535.1 uncultured Muribaculaceae bacterium
ACAGGGGTCTTGTCCATGTCGACGAATTTCCATCCTTCCACCACGTTGCTCCAGCTCTCGGCGTTCTCGAATGTCTCTGTCACTGCAGCGGGAGCGGCCAGGGTGAGGTCGGGTGCGTTCCATCTGAGTGTCACGCCTTCTTCATTGCATTCGCCGGCAAGTCCGTCGGCGGCGGGCACAATGGGTGCGATAACTCCTACGCTTACGGTTTCGGTCTGGTTGTCGTTTTCAATCTGGTCGTCGCTGCAGATGATGGTGGCGTGGAATTCGGCATATTCGCCTGCAGTGATGTCGAGTGTAGGCTCGAAGGTGGTGGATACGGTCTGGTTAGGCTCGATGCGCTCGCATTCCTTGAAGTCCACGAGGTCCTCGCCGTTCCACAGCTCAACGGTGTATCCGCGCACGGTGTTCTCGCCGGTGTTGGTCACGGCTACGCTGATCTCGAACGGTTTGTCGACGTCGGCGACTGCCGGAGCGGTGATGCGTGTTGCGGTAAGGTTGTATTCCACATAGCTTGCCACGCGCAGGTTGTCGATGGTGTATATGGCCAGTGCGGGATCTTTTGGCATTATGCGGAAGATTACGCTCTGTCCTTCATAGTCGGTCAGTGGCACGATGACTTTGTTCCACTGGTTGGTAGGTCCGGTCTCAGCCACTACATTTGACTGCACGGGCATGAAGCCGCGTCCGTCGCCGTTGTCGGCCTGTATCTCAATGGCGTTGCTGTAGACAGCCGATGAGCTGGAGTAGTTATAGGTGTAGTATACGAACGACGGGTTGTTGAGGCCTTCGAGGTCTATTTTTCCTGTCACAAGGGCGGTGAGGTCGTTGCCCCAGCATTCGAAGTATGCGAAGCCGTTGTCTTCGTCTTGTGAGGTGATGCCCCACTCATGCTCGTTGGTGAACTGCCAGGGTTCGTTGCCTTTGATGTAGTTGTACCCGAAGATCGAGCTGACAGAGCGGTCGCTGAATGATTCGCTCCACGGTGTTGAGTAAGGCGCGCCTACAGGCTTGTATGCCGTTGCTGCCATCTTGTCTGATTCGCCGCCGGCTGTGACTGCATAAACCGCGAACTGGCAGAATGCCTGTTCCCCTTCGGGAACAGCGCTGTATGTGAACGAAGTCTCTGTGAGCTTGTCGGCGATGGTGTTCATCTGACGGTCGATCACGCGGTATGTTACGGCGTCGGATTTGATGGTGTTGCCGTTCACGTCGGTTGTCACGGCATCCCATGAGATAGTCACCTTGCCGCTGTTGCCCTCCTCTACGAACAGGGCGGATGCGGGAGCCACCGGTTTGCGTGCGCCTACGAGCACTTCTGCCTCGGCCACTGTGCCGTCACCATATTTGTTGTAGGCCACAGCGCTGTAGAGGTGTGTGCCGAGTGTGAGATCCTCGGAGCTGTCGGTGTATTCCACCGGTGCGCCTGCGGCGATATTCTCGGTGAGTGTGGCGATAACGTTTCCGTCGCGCAGTATCTCGATCTTGGTGATGGCGCTTTCCCCTTCGAGCGGATCACCGGAGATGTCGGTGGCGGGTGCGGTGAAGGTTACTTTCACCTCGCGTGTGCCGTCTACGGGCGATTCGGCCTTGAAGTCGGCGGGTGCGGCGGGCGCCTTTGCCATAACGCCTGACTCAATGGCGAGTCCGAGCACGCTGAGGGTGTTTGATTTGCCCTCGGTCATGCCGTGGATACCGATATATATGGTGCCGGTTTCCTCGGCTGCGAGTTCGGCGGTGAGGCGTGTGGGGGTGTTGACCTTGAGGGTTGTGGCCTCGATGAGGGTATTAGTCATGGCCTCGGGAGTAGGCTCTGTGCCCCATTTCACCTCAAATGTCTCCTCTGCATAGTTGGATGTCTTCACGTCGATGGTGAAAGGATATGCAGTGCCGGCCTTTACTTTTACAGCAGGTGTGATTGCCCAGTCGTCGAATCCTTTCGATCCGTAGAGCTGTATGGCCTTGTCGTAGTTGCTGTATGTCCACTTGGTGTTGTCGTCGTTGACATCGACGATGGTCCATCCTGCCAGTGACACGCTGTTGGTGAACTCGCCGGTGAATGGGGGCGTGATGGGGCCGAGGGCGATCACGGTCGACTTCACGTCGGGCGCCTTGAGACCTTCCACTGTTGTGGAGAGCACATAATAGTAGTCTGTGCGTGTCTCGGGGGAGGGGAGTTCATCAGTAGTCTTGCGGTCTGTAGCATCCTCCACGATGACTTTCATGTCGGGATAGCGTACCACGGTGTATGTGGCGGCAGAGTAGTTCACGTTACCGCCGTTGACACCTGTCGACGAGGGCGATGACCACTGGAGGCTGATGGTGTTGCCTGAGATCGTGGTCTGGAAAGAACTGGGCGCTTTCGGTGAGTCAGGACCTACGAACTTGTGTGTGCCGTTTACGGGGGAGGTTCCTTCGGCGTTGGATGTGGTCACGGTGAAATAGTAGTTGTCTGTCTCGGGCATCTCCACCGATACATCCACACGCTTGTTGGGGAGGCATTCGCCGGTGGCGATCTCCTTGCCGTTGGCTTTCACGGTGTAGGTGAGATTCTCCTCGGCGGGGAGGGTGGTGTTGCCCACAGTGAGACGTGGAGAGTAGAAGCTGATCTTTCCGCTGAGCGATGTCTCTGAGAAGGAGGCGCTGATGGATGAGATCTTTGCGGGCGCTCCCTGTGCCGGCTCTTCGGCTGCCACGGGGATATACATGCCGCAGAGCTGCTCCTCGTTGATGAGGTCGTAGACCTTGGTTGCTGCCGCGGTGGTGAGGTCCACGCTGTAGAGGCCGAACTCGGTGTCAGTGGTAACGGACCAGTACATAGTGTCGGTGGCGCGGTCGATTGTGGCGTCGCCGAGGTATGTTGATTCCAGTCCGGTGCTTCCAACGAGGGTCATCTCACCGGTCTTGATGTTCACTTTATAGAGGTCGCCGTTGCGCTCGATGGCGTAGAGTGTGCCGTCTGATGAGAATGCGCATCCGCTCCAGGGGCGCTCGAGGGCGCATATCGTGGCGGCGGGAAGGAAGCGGTCGTAGTTCCAGCGCACAAGGTTGTAGCCGTTGCGCTCGGGGTTGATGAAGCATCCGTATGCCTCGTCACGCAGCGGGTCGTATGCCATTGTGGTGGCTATATATTCTATCTTTCCGGTGTATTCGTCATATTTTGACCAGTCGGAAGTGAAATAATTCAAAGTGGCAATCTCCTCGAAGCCCATCATCTCGCGATAACGGTTGATGTAATACATGCCGTTGACTTCGATACCACCTCCTGTAGCGAGAATTTCCGGATCTACAGAGAGGCGTGTGGGGTTCCATTCGTTGGTGTTGTAGCTCCACATGCCCTGTGCGTTGTTGGGATATACCACACTGGCGTTGATGGTTACGCCTGCTTCCTCAGCAAGCGCGGCGGCCATGCGCCCCATGGGTGCTTTGGCTGCGGGAGCATTCACTGGCCCGGATGCGAAAGCCGTGCTTCCGGCGGTTGCCGTCCTCAACCCCAGCAGCTCTGCAACAGGCTTCTGAACCAGAGGGGCAGCATTGGCGCCGGTGGCGCTACATAAAATAATTACCCCTCCAGTTAATGTAAATAATTTTCTCATTACAAGGATGATTAATGATAGATATTAATGAGTTTTATTGTAGTTACTTGGCATATTCCCGCTACGGGCGCTTAATTTTGAGAATGTATAATCGGTTGTAGCTGATTGTTTAGTGCAAATATAAAGTTTTTTGTGATGATTGACAAGAAACAAATGTTAAAAATGGGAACGGCACGCATGAGCGTGCCGCACTTGCCGGGAGGGGAATATAATGCCGGAAATGCCGGAAGGGTTGCCTGCAGGGGCGGATTTCCGGGGGAATGGAGGGGGATAGAGAGGGCACAGGGAGGGGGGAAGGGAAGGAGAGGGAAATGTGGAAGAGGAGGAGGGGGAAGGGGGCGGATCAGCGGGGGGAGTAGCCCAGGAGGGCGCGGCAGAGGGGGCGGTCGCCATGCACAAGCTCTGCGAGGGTGACTTCCGTGGCGGGAAATTGCGGGGAGGGGGGCATCGGGGCGAGGCGCACTTCTACCGGCTCGTCGTAATATGCCTCGTGCAGATAGTTTATCTCGAAGCGTGTGAGGCGGTTGTGGTCATGGAAGTCAAGGCTGCGGCAGTTGAGCAACAGCTCAATGTAGCGCGAGGAGTTCACATGCCGGTTGAAATCTATGTCGCAGTAGGTGAAGCGGTAATGTAGTGTTTCATATTGCGTGAGCGGGCGCAGTCGTGCAAGCGGGGCGGCGTCGCAGGTCTTGTCGTCGGGGAACAGTTCGCGGATATGGTACATGTGCGAGAGGTCTGAGGCCTGGCGGTTGTCGGTGTTGAGCACGGCCCACACGGTGCGTGCCCATCCGATGGTGTTGCCGTCGCCGTCGAGGATCTCGAAATCGCGGTCGGAGAATAGGCGGTTGATGCCCGACATCCATGTGCGCACGGTGTAGTTTTCGTTCACGCCGGGGTAGCGCGTCATCTCCACTCCCACGCGCGAAAGCACCCATGTCTCATGGCGTGTGACCAGATATGCGTAGCCGATCCCCACCTCGTTGGCATGGAGGGTGGCCACTTCTATCAGGCGGTTGATAAGGAGAGTGATAGGCATCCGCCCCTGCGGATTACACTCCGCAGGGGTCAGGAAGTATGTGCGTTCAAAAATTTTTTCCATGCCGCAAAGTTAATGAACTCTGGCTTTTTTTACAATCGGTGGCTGGCAGTGTGCTTACAGCAGATTCAGACGGAAACCGACCTGCAGCAGACCTTGTGCGCCGAATCCGAGTTCACCGAAGATGGTCCATGAGCGTGACAGCCCCACCTGTGCGCCGAGCGGCGAGAACTGGTAGGCGAAGTATGTCTGGTTGTAGCTGTCGCCGTGCCGTGGCATCATGTGGGAGATTTCAGCTCCGAGCCCCATGTGGCCGTAGAGTGTCACGATGCTGTTGCGCCAGTAGTTGTAACGGCCGTTGAGCATTATGGCATGGTATGCGATTGATGAATGATCCGGCCCCCCTTTAGTGGTGCATGAGGAGAACGTGTAACTCGGGCCGATGTAGAAATTGCGTGCCACCTGGAAGTTCACCCCTACGTTCAGCGCTCCCCAGGCGTTGTTCACATGGTGCCAGCCGTCGTGGCAGTCTGTGGCGTCCATCTGTGTGTATCCGCCGTAGCTGAAGGATAGGTCGGTTTTCTGTGCGGATGCTCCGGCCACTGCGCCGAGCACCATTGCGAGCATAAGTAAAATCTTTTTCATACCTGTTGTGTAATTTTTAGTTTCTCTAACATCCATAATAACGATCGCATGGGGTGGGAAAGTTCGGTCACGTCATTAAAAAACATGATATCTTTTTGTGCGGTGGTTGTGGAAAGTTATGTGACCGCTTGAACGTTTCTGAAAGATGTTTTTTAGCCAAAATGCAGATGGTATTTGCTTGTTTGTAAAATTTGCCATACCTTTGCCGCGATTTGAGCGCAAAAAAGAGGAATATTATTACATATTCAATAAATATGCAGTTGCATATACATGTTTTATGCAATTTCAGGATATCCAATCGTTCCGATACATTAAGCCAAAGCGTGATAAAATAAAAAGACCTGTTGATTATGAGAAAGTTTTACGCAACTTTACTGATGGCTTTGCCGTTCATGGCCGCGAATGCCGGTGTGCTTGATCTGCAAAGTAAAATGGAACTGCGCACGCGTGCGCGTGCGTTGTCCCCGGAGCTGTCTGTGCCGCGTGGTGTGCGTGCCAAGGCGTTTTCGGCAGACCGGGCCCTTGCCGGGCGCGAAAGCACTCTGGCATTCGTGCGTATGGCAGACGGCTATACGGCAGATGACCTGGCAGCAGCCGGCATAGATGTGATAAGTGCGAAGGGGCGCATAGCGATCGCCGAGATCCCCTACGACCGCGCCGAGGAGCTGGCTGCGGCTGACTGCGTGCAGCTCATGCAGTTCCAGCGGCAAGTCAACGCTCATATGGACCTGGCACGCGCGGCCGCCGGCACGGATGTGATCCATGACGGTGGCGACGGGCTGCCGAAAGCCTATACCGGCAAAGGTGTCATAGCCGGCATAGTTGACCAGGGTATAGATCCGAACCATATCAACTTCCTTGATGCCGACGGCGAGAACCGCATCAAATACCTGTCGGTGATGCGCTACAACGCCATGGGCACAGATGTGGCTCCGGTTTATTACGGTGAGGATGTGAAAGACGCACGTCCGATTTCCGATCTTTCCACCGATGACCAGACAGCATATCACGGCACACACACGCTTGGCATAATGGCAGGCGGTTATAAGGGTGAAGTGGAGGTGTCGGAGGGGCTCTCCGTGACGGGTAGCTCCAAAATCAAGAAAACCGCCAATCCGTATTACGGTGTGGCCACAGGGGCGGATCTCGCAGTGTCATGCGGACTGCTTACCGACGTATGTATCGCTTATGGCATGGATTATATGTACAGCTACGGACGTCTGTATAAGAACATGCCTATGGTCTATAACCTTTCTTTAGGATCAAATGTAGGCCCCCACGACCCCAGATCAGTGATGTCTGATTTCCTTGACCAGGTAGGAGAAGAAGCCATAATCTGTGTGTCGGCCGGCAACGAGGGTGATGCCAAGGCGTCGCTTAACAAGACCCTCACCGAAGGCGACGAAACGATTAAGACATTCATTAACCCGCATATGTACCGGTTTACTCCCGACGGCACCACGGCTGAAACCCAGAATACATGGCGCTACGGCCAGATCGGGGTATATGGAGACGATGACACGGAGTTTTCCCTGCGTGTGGTCGTGTATCGCAAGAGCCGCGGATATCGTGTGGCCTACGAGATGCCTGCCACCGCCAAGAACGGCAATATGACATATTACTGGACTTCCGCTAATTCCAACGTCTCCTCTAATGATGTGGTTGCTCCATCCAACACACCGTTCGCACAGTATTTCGACGGTTATGTGGCCGTGGGGTGCGCCCTTGATCCCGCCACCAACCGCTACTACTGCACAATCGGGATGGACCTGCTCGACAAGGAGGAGAACTACAAGGACAATTCAGGCAACTACCGCGACGCCGAGCTTCTGATCGGTATAGAGGTTGTGGGCAAAGCGGGCCACAGGTATGATTTCTATTCCGACGCCATTACGGTAAGTTTCGACAATTACGGTGTGGACGGCTTCACCGACGGATCGCGTAACGGCACTATCTCCGACATGGCTGTAGGGCACAATATAATCAGTGTCGGCTCATACAACACACGCCAGGAGTGGTATACACTCGACGGTGCGCGCCCCTCTTATCCCGGCGACGGTTTCCGCCCCGGATATGTGAGTGACTTCTCCTCTTTCGGCACTCTGGCCGACGGCCGCAACCTGCCGCTTGTTTGCGCTCCCGGCGCTGCCATAATATCATCCATCAGCACTCCCTACCTGGAATATGTCACCGACCAGCTCGCTGCACAGAACGGTGTGAAACTCACCGAGGAGATGAGAAGGGAGTATTACGAATATCTCAACTCGGCACGCGCTACCGGCGCTGACGGAAAAACACAC
Organism: uncultured Muribaculaceae bacterium; assembly: GCA_949742535.1. Taxonomy (GTDB): domain Bacteria; phylum Bacteroidota; class Bacteroidia; order Bacteroidales; family Muribaculaceae; genus UBA7173. Next base: position 7,578 of record CATJQX010000228.1, read on the forward strand.
TACTGGAAACAGGAAGTAGGCACCTCCATGTCGACCCCCTTTGTGGCCGGCAATATAGCCCTCTGGCTCGAGGCGGATCCTACCCTCACGGTGCATGATGTGAAAGACATAATAGCCCGCACCGCCGTGCGCGACGAGTATGTGGAGGCCGGTGATCCCGTGCAGTGGGGCGCAGGCAAGTTCAACGCCCTTGCCGGACTGAAAGAGGTGATACGCAACTCCGGCATAGAGAGCGTCGGCGCCGACGGCCGCAATGACCGCCTGATGGTGACCATGGCGGGTGAAAATGTGTTCAATGTGTTTGTCGGCGAAGCCGTTTCTGTGGAAGCCTCACTCACATCCATGAGCGGAGCGTGTGTGCTGCGTGCCTCTTCCGCGGGAGACGAGCTGACACTTGACGCATCATCGCTTCCCGCCGGCATCTATGTGCTTTCCGCCAACGGACACTCGCAGAAAGTGGTTGTGAAATGACCCGCGATATCCACGAAATAATAAACCTTTCAAATAAATAACAATATGTTTCATAAATTGACTGCAGGCGTATTTGTGTCAATGGTCATCTCCTCCGGTGCGTTTTCCGGCGCTATGGCGCAGAACGGGGCTGAGGAGCCGATCATCACATTCAAAACCAATATTTACGATACCTACGGTGCCGAAAACAGTTTCCACATAACCTTGGGCAGTACCGAGACAGACTACTTCGATGTAGACTGCGGGTTCGGTCTGGTCGAGGCGGAGGTAGGTCCGTGGGTATTCGACGAAGAATCACAGGCTATCGTGGGAACCCATGTGCAATGCCGTGTCAGCCAGGACGGCCTGGTTAAGATATATGGCGATCCGACGAAAATAGATTATATAGATTTTGAAGGATGCTATATCGACTGGATCGAAATGGACAAGATTGTGAATCTGGAGATCCTTGATCTCTCGCACAACGAGCTGAAACGGCTTGACCTCTCTCCTTTCGAGAAACTTTATGCGATTTATCTCACTGATAACCCTTTCACCGCCGAGACCCCTCTGAAGGTAGGCTCCAACCATCCCGCACTTACCATTCTCGAGCTTGACATTATCGACCATATGGACCAGTCGTTCAATCTGAGCGATTATCCCTCGCTGGTCACTTTCGACGGCTATCACAATTTCGGACTGTACAATATAGACCCGACGGGGTGCCCCGAGCTGCAGGTGTTGTCGCTTGAGCTTTCCAATGTGTCGGCGCTGGATGTGAGCAAGAACTCCAAGCTGGTGCGCCTGAATATCTCGGATACACGCATACGCTCGATAGATGTAAGCAAAAATGTGAACTTGCAGCATCTTTTCGTGCAGCATGTGTCGGGCACGGTCAATACCGATGTGAAGATCGACGCCATAGATGTGACACACAATCCGAACCTTGTGATTCTTAATTTGGCCGGTAACAATCTGACATCAATAGATGTGACCGGCAACAAGTATCTGACCCATCTCACCCTCCGCGACAACCATCTCTCGGAGATAGACCTTAGCAATAACAAGAACCTGTATCTGGTGGATATAGCAAATAATGATTTCACGTTTGCGACCCTTCCGGATGTGGATCCCAACTGGGGAGAGTATTATTATTTCCGCACCCCGCTGAAGTGCGACCGCAGCTATGAGGTTGGAAAAGCGATTGACTTCTCGGCTGATGTGCTCCGTCCCAATACCGAGACTACCGCACGAGTGTTCCGTACCCAGTATGACGGCGAGCCGGTGCAGCTTGAGGAAAGCGCGTTCTCTTTCAGCGACGGTAAGGTGACATTCAAACAGGTACCTTCAGACTCGGTTTATGTGGAGTTTGCCAATTCGGCGTTTGAGATGTATACATTCACCTCAAGCCCGTTCAAGGTAAAGACTGCCGCCGAGATGGGACAGCCGAGCGATGTGCTCTCCATGACGGTGTCGGGTCGCGGCGCGATAGCTTTCAAAGTCGGCGTGGACAATGCCACTCCTGAGAATCCCCGAGAATTCTTTGTGCAGGTCGGCGACGGCGCCCGTCAATCGTTCAGCGCCACATCTGTGACCGCTCCCGCAGAGAACAACGTGAGTGTGTCACTCCCTGCAGGCGTATCCGAGGTAAAAGTCAGCGTGCTCATGCCGGAAGGATCGGTGCTTACCGCACTCGAGATTTCCGATATGCCTGTGATCTCGTCGATGGACCTTACACGTGCCACCGAATTGCGCACCGTCAAGGTGACGGGTTGCGCACTTCCGGTGGTGGATATGCGCTACAACCGCTGTCTGACATCCATCGATCTGTCTGACAACAGTCTGGCCGAACTTGATCTTTCCGGCGTATACGGCAATTATGAGAAATTCGCCCTGCGTCATGTAAATGCTTCGCACAACCGCTTGACCAAGTTCGAGGTAGTGGATCCGAGGTCGTTTTACACATTGGACCTGTCATGGAATCTTCTGGAGGAACTTTCCCTTAAGAATTATGACAACCTGAAAACACTTGACCTGAGCCATAACTCTTTGATAGAGGATTGCGATCTGTCATATATGGGCAATGCGGTTGAACTGAACCTTTCCCATAACGAATTCACATCGGTGACCATCGGCGGAATACCGGGTCTTGAGAAACTTGATCTTAGCAACAATCGCCTGACACTCGGGACAGTGCCCTATCTCCCCGCTCTTGGTGAGGATGTTTATACATATGCGCCGCAAAAGGAAATTGAACTGATGGCTTTTGCGCCGGCTGTAAATCTGTCTGCGCAGAGCCGTGTGATAAACGGAGAGAGCACGGTGTTTGTATGGAAGAAGGCTTCAGACGGGACACCGCTGGTGCAGGGAACCGAGGTGGACTGCAAGGATGGCGCCACCCGTTTCCTCGACACGACTGTAGGCAAAGTATATTGCGAGATGACCCATCCGGCGTTCCCTGCTTTCGCAGGTGCTGATGTATTCCGCACAACGGAGACTACAGTGACTGCCGCTCCCACCAAAGTGGTGGCTTCGTTCACTACAACCTCGGCAACAGAAGCCGCAGAAGTGATATTCCGCGGCAACAAGACCACGGCACTGTATATCGACTGGCGCGGCGACGGCAGCGAATACAAGCAGTATCCCGTGTCTTCCGCCACATATACCTCGTATCCCGGTCAGCAGACATATGAGGGCGCTGATGTGAAGATATACACATACGATGATGCTTCGGATATCACGGTGTTCTCCATTTACGACGCTCCGATGAAAGATCTTGACCTTTCAGTTCTTGACAACTTGTCGAGCCTTTCGGTCGGTGGCTGCGGCATCGACGAGAATAACATCATATTCCCCACCGATGCCCGTCTCAAGGAGCTGAACCTTTCCGGAAATAACTTCTCGACAGAAGATTTCAGCAAGTTCAATGACCTGACGATGCTCAATCTCAGCAATAACGCCTACGAGACTTTCGACGCAGGCAAGATCCCGACACTCGAAACACTGTTCATCGAAAAGAACAAACTTACCTCCATTACGCTTGACAACCCCTCGATGTGGGGGCTGGGTGCTTCCGGAAACCTGCTGACAAGCATAGACCTGAGCAACGCCAAAAATATCGCGCAGCTTATTCTGGCCAACAATCAGTTCAGCTCAATTGACCTCACTCCCATCGCACGCCGTCTGAGAGCGCTTGATTTGCGGCACAACAACTTTACTTTCGCCACTCTGCCGCGCATGGTGTCGTTCCCGTCGCTTACATACTTCACTTATGCCAACCAGGCGGAAGTGCAGATAGAGTGTGTCGACGGTAAGGTAGACCTCTCGGCTGAAGCGAGTGTGGAAGGCATGCCGACAGAGTTCGCTTGGTATCTCGGTGAGATAAGCTATGACGAGGAAAACGCCGTGATCGTGGGCGAGCTGCTTGACGGCACGGGTGACAATCCCGAGTATACTGTAGAAAACGGTGTGGTTTCGTTCCACAACACTTTCGACGACACAGTGCGCTGTCTGTTTACCAACCCCATGTATCCCAACCTTACACTGTACACAAGCGCGGTTACTGTAGACCGTGCAGGTGTGGAGAATGTGGCAGTCGACTCAGCCGATGCTCCGGTTGACGTATACACTCTCTCGGGCGTGAGAATACGCTCGCAGGTGGCTCCCTCGGAGGCAACCGCAGGCCTGGCTCCCGGCATTTATATCGTCGGCACAGAGAAGGTGGCTGTAAAGTGATCCCGCTCTGAATGATCCCTCTCTGACAGGAGAACTGTTTGAATATACATATGAAAGCGAAAGAGGATGTGTCATAATGGCCCATCTGGGTCGTCGCCCGAGGGATTCGGGTTCGGTCATTGACCTCAGTCAACTCCCGTCACCCTCACCCTCACCCTCAGGCTCCTACCATCTGGAACCATTCTGACAGCATCCTCGCCATCCGGGCAGAAACAAGGCAGTGTGTCAAAATTCTCGGATTTTGACACACCGCCTATATTTTAAAGTAAAACCGGAAAACGGTCACCGATCAATAGTTGCGGGCCTCTATTTCAAAGAAGCTCTTTTTGTGGTTGCATACGGGGCATACTTCTGGCGCTTTCTTGCCGATGACGATATGTCCGCAATTGCGGCAGATCCAGATGGCATCACCTTCGCGCGAGAATACGATCCCTTCCTCAATGTTCTTCAGCAGACGGCGGTAGCGCTCCTCATGGTGGCGCTCGATCGCACCTACCGCACGGAAACGGGAGGCTATCTCAGTAAATCCTTCCTCCTCGGCCTCGCGCGCCATGCGCTCGTACATATCAGTCCATTCATAATTCTCACCTTCGGCCGCTTCACGCAGATTCGCCATAGTGTCGGAGATCTCCCCGCCGTTGAGGTATTTGTACCATAGTTTGGCATGTTCCTTTTCGTTGTTGGCGGTCTCTTCGAAGATGGCAGCTATCTGTTCGTAGCCGTCTTTACGTGCTTTGGATGCAAAATATGTGTATTTGTTACGTGCCTGCGATTCTCCTGCAAACGCATCCATGAGGTTGCGTTCGGTCTTTGTTCCTTTAAGATCTTTCATAAAACTAAAGCATATATATTATTCGTAAGTAAGTCGTGAAAATTATTATAAATCGTTTTTACGGCTCTCCCTACAGTGCGGGCAGAAACCTTTGAGAAAAATATCCACACTCTCGACCGCATAATCGGGTGATACGGCATCGGCGATGCCTGCCGGCATGGGCATATCCGTTATGCGGCCGCATCCGGCGCATATGAAGTGGCTGTGGGCTTCCTGGAGTTGCAGGTCGTAACGGACGAAACCGCTTTGTATCTCCAGTTCACGGATCAGCCCCTTGTCTTTCAGCAGGTGAAGCGAGTTGTAGACAGTTGTGCGCGAAAGCGACGGATAAACCGGAGACAGAGCCGTGAAGATTTCTTCTGCCGACGGATGCCGCTTGCCGTTTGCGACATACGAGAACACGGCTATTCTCTGTGCGGAAAGACGCACGCCGTGAGTGTGCATCATTTCGGCGAGTTGGCTTTCTGTAAATGTCCTGTCCTTGAGCATCGGAATATTTTAACTATTTTGTAATCGTTACAAAATTAGCAATAATTTCAGAATTGCAAAAATTTTACGCAAAAAAATCACTTGGGTATTCGCCATTAAATGGCTAACTTCGCGGAAAAAGACAGAAAAAGTGCAGAAGAAAACCATATGGGAAATGGGACGCGACACAGTGGAGGAGTTTCGTGCGAAAGAGAAACTCCCCGTAACGGTCGTGCTTGATAATGTAAGAAGTCTGAACAATATAGGCTCGGTGTTCCGCACATCCGACGGTTTCCGTGTGTCACAGATATGCCTGTGCGGCATCTCCGCCACTCCCCCGTCGCCGGAAATACACAAGACCGCTCTCGGGGCGGAGGATTCCGTGGCATGGCGTTATTTCGCCGATACCACGGAAGCAGTGGATGTCCTGAGGAAAGAGGGGCACACGATCTGCGCCCTGGAGCAGGTTAACGGGAGCGTGCCGCTTGACCGGTTTGTTCCGGAACGGGACAGACGCTATGCGATAATAGCCGGACATGAGGTGAACGGTGTGGACCAGAGGGTGGTCGATATGGCCGACTACTGCCTGGAGATACCGCAGGAGGGCACCAAGCATTCACTGAACGTGGCTGTGAGCACGGCCATCGCCATATGGCATTTCTACCTTGCCTTGAGATAACAGGCGGGATATGCCGCCGTAAGGTGTGTCAGCCGATGCGGGGATTGTGCACCCACTGATATAGTTTGTCTGACGGACGGATTTTGGAGGGAACCGGAATAGAGAAACTTTCCCCCTTTACGGTCTTCTCGACCGGTTTCAGCCCCACGCGAATCTCATCAAGGGTAAGTATTATCGTGCCTGTGGTGGGACCGGTGATCACGATCTCATCGCCGCGGTGAAGCTCACCGCTCTCCATATAGAACTCGGCCACACCGATATTGGAGAAATATCGCACACCCTTTGCACGGTACTCTTTGGTGCGTGTGGCGGAGGATCCGTATTTGCTTGACCATTCGCCGAGACGCTGCCCGAGGTAATAGCCGTTCCAGAAGCCGCGGTTGAAGATCTTGCCAAGCTCTTCGTCCCATGCGGCGATCTTCTCCTCGGTGTATGTGCCGTCGCATATGGCCGAGATGGCCTCGCTGTAGCAGCGCACGGCCAGGCTCACATACTCGGGGCCGCGGGCACGTCCCTCGATCTTGAAGACCGTCACCCCGGCATCGATCATCTTATTGAGGAAATGGATGGTCTTGAGGTCTTTCGGCGACATTATGTATTTGTTGTCCACAGCAAGCTGCTCGCCGGTCTCGCGGTCGGTGACCGTGTATGAACGGCGGCATATCTGTGTGCATGCCCCACGGTTGGCGGAACTGTTCAGTTCATGCAGGCTCAGATAGCATTTGCCCGATACTGCCATGCAAAGCGCCCCGTGGCAGAACATCTCAATCCTCACCAGCTCGCCCCGCGGGCCGCGGATATCCTCCTCCACAATGGCGCGGTGTATGGCGGCTACCTGGTCGAGATTGAGCTCGCGGGCAAGCACCACCACATCGGCATACTGGGCGAAAAAGCGGAGAGTGGCGGTGTTTGACACACTCTGCTGCGTGGAAATATGCACCTCTACCCCACGGCTGCGGGCATAGAGTATGGCGGCCATGTCGCTCGCTATGATAGCGGAGATGCCACTGCGGGATACCGCGTCGATTATCGCGCGGCATTTCTCCATATCCTCGTCGTATATGATGGTGTTTACGGTAAGATATGACTTGACACCATGCTCGTCGCAGATGCGCGATATCTCATGAAGATCGTCAAGGGTGAAATTCACACTCGAGCGGGAACGCATGTTAAGCCCTTCCACCCCGAAATATATGGCGTCGGCACCGGCATTGATGGCCGAGTACAGACTCTCGTAGCTCCCCACCGGAGCCATTATCTCAAAATCTTTGCGGTTCATACGTGCAAAGTTAGTGAAATTGACGTATATTTGCGTTAATCAACCTGCTCAGTTTGCAGACAAATTTGTTATCATCATATGAATATCGCAGTTTACTGCTCGGCACGCACCGGGCTTCCTGAAGAGGTTATTGCCGACGCACGCACTCTCGGAGAGTGGATCGGATCAAACGGACATATGCTCGTGTATGGCGGCCTGGCAATGGGACTTATGGATGTCGTGGCCTCCGCCACGGCTTCAGCTGGCGGAAAAGTGATGGGAGTGGTGCCGCAGACACGCGCCGAACGTCAGCACAAAGCCAACACCGTGAACATCGGGGTAACCACACTCCATGAACGCAAACAGATAATGGAGGAGAACGCCGAGCTGTTTGTGGCGCTTGACGGAGGGTTCGGTACCCTTGACGAAGTGATGTCGGCACTCGCCACCATGACCTTCTTTCAGGATCCCAAACCGATACATCTGCTCAACCGCGACAGCCTTTACACTCCCCTCAAGGCAATGCTGAAGACAATGGCGGAGCGACGGCTGGCATCGCCCGAGGTGGCGGAGGCCATACAGCTGCATGACGACATGGCGTCTCTGATCAAAGCACTGGAGAAAGCGAACGCCGGATAAGGAGCTGCGAACGTGCAATTGCATATTATACAATCAAAATACAATGGATATGAAAATATATACACGCACCGGAGATATGGGAACCACATCGCTCGTGGGAGGCAAACGTGTGGCAAAAGATTCAGTCAGGCTCGAGGCATACGGCACAGTGGATGAGCTGAACTCATACGTCGGCCTGCTCATGGCGACCCCCGGAGTTGACAGGAACGAAGCCGACACATTACGCGGCGTGCAGAACAAACTGTTCAACATCGGGGCATATCTCGCCACCGACAACACCGACAATCCCATGACCGAGCCGCAGGGACTCGGTCAGGACGCTATTTCGGCTCTTGAAAACCAGATTGACCTGATGACCGACAGGATACCACCGATGCACTGCTTCGTGCTCCCCGGAGGAAGTCTTGCCTCGGCACAGGCACAGGTGTGCCGCGCAGTGTGCCGCAGGGCAGAGAGACGCGTCATAACACTCGGAGGCGAATGCCGGGTGGATCCTCTTGTCATACGCTATCTCAACCGCTTGAGCGACTACCTTTTCACCCTGGCGAGATACCTGAACCATACCGCCGGAGTGGCCGATATACCCTGGCAGAAAGACTGACCCCCGATGCCTCGGGACAAAAGAACGTCACAGGATAATGTTAAAATAGTTCAATATTATACATCGCTTCGGAAAAAATCATATCTTTGCGCGCCGAGAAACAGAAATGTCCCCATTATCGCCACAATAAAGCGGTAAAAACCACAATATTTGTCTCTCCGGCAACGTTAAGACTGTACCGGAGCAAAACCGGCACACACCCTGCGACAGAAATATCAAACAAAAAATATCCAAAGGTTTATAGCTATGTATTGGACACTTGAACTTGCCTCAAAACTTGAAGACGCTCCCTGGCCTGCTACCAGAGAAGAACTTATAGACTACGCCCAGCGCTCAGGCGCGCCCCTCGAAGTTATCGAGAACCTCCTCGAGATCGAAGACGAAGGGGAAACTTACGAATGCATCGAGGACATCTGGCCCGACTACCCCTCCAAAGAAGATTTCTTCTTCAACGAGGAGGAGTATTGATAAGCATATAAACATTTATTATCCTTATAATCAGCGAGATAAGCAAATATAATTTGTTTGTCTCGCTGCTTTTTATAGCCTTTTATAGCATAGTTTGTTTGCCTCAAATGTGGGATTTTCGGTTGAAATATTAGTTTGTTTGTCTCAAATTCATTATCTTTGTAGACGTTTGTGAGTATTCACTTAACCTCCTCAATTATGGGCAGACCGAAAAGACAATACCCTTTGGGAAAATATCGCCTGCGGGCGGGCAAACATCCTGACAAATCAAAACCATGTACCGTTGTATTGGAATACACGTGGAATCGGCAGATATTCAGGAAGACCACCAATATTCTTGTCCGGGAATGTGACTGGAATCAATCTCTTCATCAAGGCAGAGGCGGTGTCCGTGTTTCATACGGACCGGAATCAGCACGCACCAATGCGTTACTCCTTGCCCGTGTGACCAAAATAGACAACCTGCTCGCCGAGTACAACCAAAATCATCCCAATCAGATTACAGCACAAGTAATCAACGATATTCTGGCAGACAAACCCATCACCCGCAAGGATAATGGTAAGGACTTCATTGATCTTGCATTGGAAAGACTTGAATCAGACTACAGCCGAAATCGAATAGGCCGAAGCCGTTACCAAAATGGTGTCAGTGGCATGAATATTTTCAAGTCGTTTCTGCGGGCGGAGGGTAAAGGTACATATAAACAGGATGGCCTGTATGTAAGCGAAATCACAGTCGAGCTTATTGAGGACTATATCAAATGGCGAAGACTCGTAAAACAGAATTCGGACGCCACTATCAACCATGCGCTGACACCTATAATGAAGGCTTGTGCATACGCCGCCGACATCAACCTTATTCCTGCTTCCATCAATGCCAGGATACA
>CATJQX010000229.1 GCA_949742535.1 uncultured Muribaculaceae bacterium
AAATCTCCAATCTCCGCCTTTCCCCTCTGGCGCAATAGCGTCCCCCACCTATTGATTTGGTTATTATGGTATAAAACCATTCAGCCATTCATGACCGCAGTTGCGGTCATGAATGGCTGAATAAATATATTCTGGTTTTAGCGGACTTTTTACCGGACGACAGCAATATTTTCGAATAGCAGCAATCCACGGAAAACTCGCCGAGTTAACCGTGGATTGTTTATAACTGTTTGGTCTCAATCTATATAGATTGTCTGAGCGGCACGTAATTAGCTATAGCTCAGAGAAATCAGAAGAAGCTTTGTTTATTCCCACTCGATTGTGGCTGGTGGTTTGGAGGAGATGTCGTAGCATACGCGGTTCACTCCACGCACGTGGTTGATGATCATGTTGGAGATCTCGGCCATGAACTCGTAGGGGAGATGTGCCCAGTCGGCGGTCATGGCGTCGGTGGAGGTCACGGCACGGAGTGCGACGGCACGCTCATATGTGCGTTCGTCGCCCATCACTCCCACGCTCTGCACGGGGAGAAGGATCACGCCGGCCTGCCAAACCTTGTCATATAGATCCCAGCGGCGCAGCCCTTCGATGAATATGTGGTCGGCTTCCTGCAGCACACGCACCTTTTCTGGCGTGATGTCACCGAGGATACGCACTGCCAGACCGGGGCCGGGGAACGGATGGCGTTTGATTAGATGTTCGGGCATGCCGAGCGCGCGTCCAACGGCGCGCACCTCGTCCTTGAACAGCAGGCGCAGTGGCTCGCAGAGCTTAAGGTTCATCTTTTCGGGAAGTCCGCCCACATTGTGGTGGCTCTTGATGGTTGTGCCGGTGATGGAGAGGCTTTCGATGCAGTCGGGATAGATAGTTCCCTGCGCGAGCCATTTCACATCCTTTATTTTGTGTGCCTCTTCGTCGAATACGTCGATGAAGCCTTTGCCGATGATCTTGCGTTTGCGTTCTGGATCGGTGACGCCGGCAAGCTCGCTGAAGAATTTCTGCGATGCATCCACGCCGATTACATTCAGTCCCAGACACTCGTAGTCGTGAAGCACGTTGCGGAACTCGTCTTTGCGCAGCATTCCGTGGTCCACGAAGATGCAGGTGAGGTTGCGGCCTATGGCGCGGTTGAGAAGCACGGCTGCCACTGAGGAGTCCACGCCTCCTGAAAGCCCAAGCACCACTTTGTCGTCACCCAACTGCTCGCGCAACTGGGCTACCGTAGTGTCAATGAACGATTCTGCGCTCCAGTCCTGTTTGGCACCGCAGATGCCGACCACGAAGTTGCGCAGCAGGTCGGTACCTATCTGCGAATGGTACACTTCGGGGTGGAACTGCACTCCCCATGTCTTTTCGCCCTCGATGCGGTATGCTGCCACACGCACCTTTTCGGTGGAAGCCACGATTTTGAAATTGTCGGGCACGGCGGTGATTGTGTCGCCGTGGCTCATCCATACCTGTGAGCCTGCGCCGATACCTTTGAAAAGGGGGTCTGCGCCGTCAACTTCGGTGAGTATGGCACGCCCATATTCGCGTGTGGCGGCCGGCTCCACTTTTCCGCCCGACGTGTAAGCCATGAACTGTGCGCCATAGCAGATGCCGAGCACTGGCAGATGGCCGCGGATGGCCGACAGCTCGGCGCGGAAAGCCTTTTCGTCATACACCGAGAAGGGTGAACCGGAGAGGATGACCCCTATCACCGATTCGTCGCCGAATGGAAATTTGTTGTAAGGCACGATTTCGCAATACGTATTCAGCTCACGCACACGGCGTCCGATAAGCTGTGTGGTCTGCGATCCGAAATCGAGGATTATTATTTTTTCCTGCATAGACTGTGAAGATTGTATATGTAGAGGATAGTTTGTTTCTCCTCTGCAAAGTTAGCGATTTTGCGCCGATTGCACATCATAACCCATGCAAAAAAGAGGCCACTGTCAGTCTCCCTGTTGGAATATGCGGATAGCGTTGTTTAAAAATGGTTTTTGTGGCTCACCATAAGAGGCATAGAGAATGAAGTGACCCTAAAAAGTTGGACAGTCTCTTGAAAAGATGTTTAGGTAGTTGATGGTGCGTTTATTGACTGATGAGAAAGTTATTTGACATCCTGTATTATATGTATAGCGTTACTTAAATATTCCGTAGGGAAGGCCAGATTATACGTGTCAAACAGTACGAAGGTCATTATTCGTTCTTTACCGGTTGTGTTTGGCTTTGCTTCGAAAGTTATGGTATGAGCCGCATAATTAATTTCGGCATTTAGCCATTCATCCTTTCCAACTGTCACGCTTAAAGATCTGTCAGCATGGTCAACATTGATTATATTAACTCCAATTTCTTTGAGAGATCTTAAAAAATCGGTGTTATAGAGGTAATTGTTGCTGTTGACGGCATCTCCAGGTTGAAAATATTCGAGATCTGTAGGAGGAAAAATACAGTAACCTGGATTGTTGTCCAGATCTGTTCTCGCGACTTTTGTTTTACCATCAGCATCTATAGTCAACAAATCCTTGGCTATGGCGAAACTGAAGTATGGCTGTGAATGGAAATTGTATACGATTGTTTGTTTACCTCCAGAGCCGCCAAATTCGGTAAATATATTTTCGTCTTTGAAAAGATGGTCAGTCTTTGGAAAAGTTTCTGCCCCATCCATCCCAGTCTCTTCTGTATCATTATCCTTTTCAACAGTGGGCTGATCAGTCCTTGAAGTTTCTTCTCCGGTGTTCGCGGTAGGCTCTTCATTTCCACATCCGCTCATTACAAACGATAGAGCGGAAACAAATGCTACAAGTAGCATATTTATAACTCTATTAAATTTCATAACAATATAGGAATAATTTGTCTGTTTGAGTTGAAGTTTATTTGTCCCTGTCCATTACTTCTCGCCCAGGTATCTGTGTGATAATAATGTCCGTTGCATCTGCCGTGCCACCCCCAATTATAATGTACGTAGTAGTATTCTTGAGTAGATGTCGTTTCTGATAAATCCCAAGTTATTCCTCCATCTGTACTTTCATAATGTTTTTCTTGAATTTTATAGTTCTGTAATCCATCGCAAACCCATTGGTGGCCTCCTTGTGTGCTATTTCCTCTTGCTAAGAGTATACACCCAGTATTATTAAAAAGGACTTCATATGAAGCAACCCCTCCTCCACTCACCCAATCAGATGGGGAAGCTACTGAGTATTGCCGTAATAGAGCTGCTGTAACTGTGGGGGAAGTTCCTGTTGAGTTGGTGTTGTACGTACTATTCGCTTCAAAACCAAGTTCTCGCAAAAGGCAGGATAAATATGAACGTATGGGATAATCAGATTGTGGGAACACACGGAGTTCTGTATCGTCATAAGAAAGATATTTTTTCAATTCTTTCCAATTTAAATTAATTATAGGCTTTTCTGGAAGATATGACAATTGGATATATGAAGGGCGTTCAACATATGACATAACCATTGCCATTGCCGTGTTTGCACATCCGGCAATTCCGTTAGGGCATTCTAATCCTTCGCAAGCATCTGAGATTATTTTGTCTTTCCCCTGCCCCCATGCGACTCTTACTCTAGGAGCAACTTCACGATACCAGATTGTATCACGTACAATTTTTTGTGTAGCACTGATGTTCGTATTCTCATAATCTGCGGTTATTGTTTCAAGCATTTCTATGGTTTCATCCATCCATAGGTAGAATCCTTCTAATTCCACAGGTTCAGATGGATTATAGTGCCCTTTTTCTGTTACCGCAAGTAGTTCTGGAGCATTGCGTGGAGCAGACACCAAAGCGAAACCATTATTGTCTGTATAATTCACGACATAGATTAGCGTATCTTCCCCACAACTTCTGGACTCCTTACTGCCTATTTTATATATTGGCGTTTGGCAGTCTATCACACGTCCTACACCACGACTTAGTCCGTTTTCGTTTCCAGTAGGGGCTATCATATTAGATGCATTAGCGGCAATGTCCAATACTTCCTCAATGGTTCTTAATTTTCCGGTATGTAAATTGTGTTGTACCTCTGAGATTGTTTTTACTTCCGGTTCATCTGATGTGGTACAACTTATCAACAAAAGCGCCGATAGAACACTGTAGAATATTTTTTTCATGGGTAGGATATATTAAAAGGTATTTTGCAAATATAATACTATAAGATAGCGGGTTGTTAGTAGTATTGTCCAAAATCGCCACATCAAATTGTTAAAAAAACATAATGCATGTAGTAGTCTTATCATATACATGATGAGTGTGCCGTGAATGTGTGAAAATCGTATATTAGCACATTCACAGCGAAATACCCGTTTTTATCAAGGAACGGGCATAAGATGATGAAATGGTGTGGCAACGTCAGCGGAGGAGGTCGGCGGTGTGGGAGGTGCCGACTATCCAGAGGCGGTCGCCGGGGCGGAGGGGGAGATGCGCGGCCTCGTCGACAAAGGTGTTGT
>CATJQX010000230.1 GCA_949742535.1 uncultured Muribaculaceae bacterium
ATGAATGTGGCGAGCCCTATTTTTATCATATAGCCGATATTTCGAAGCGAGAGCATCAGCGATTTCACAGAAATCTTCAGACGATAGAATTTCAACTTGTCTGACAGAAACAGAAAATAGCACAACACCATCAGTCCGGCAACTATACACGATATTGAGGTGGCAATAGATGCGCCTTTTATCCCCATGTCAAGAGGGAATACCATCAGCCAGTCGAGAAATATATTAAGAACAGCCGCCACAATTTGCACACTCATAGCATATTTCGGCGAACCGTCGAGGCGTATGAGCATCATGCCCGCACATTGAAGATAGAAGAACACAAGCCCCGGAAGAAGCCACAGAAGATAGTCGCGGGCTAACGCCTCAAGTTCCGGACTGCATCCGAGCGCATAAAGCACCTGGCGCGTAAATAGCGCCGATACCACTATGACAGCGCCGAATATAAGAGCCCCGGCTATATAAGCCTGCGTCATTATTATACGTGCCGACTTCACATTGTCCTCGGCAAGACGGATGCCACCGATAACCGAAGCCCCGATGCCGAACATCAGCCCGATGCCAGTGCATACAAGAAAGAGCGGAGCCACTATATTGATGGCAGCGAGCGCATTGCTGCCAACTCCATGCCCTACGAACATACCATCGAATATGTTCAGCAAGGAATTGAACACCATCCCTACTAAAGTCGGGAAAAACATAGCACGAAACAGCCGGCCGATCTTTTCGTTACCCAAGTCAAGTCTATCTCTTTGCATATCTAACTGAAGAATTGTCGGTTGAGACTGCAAAATTACACACTTTACACCAACAACCACGGGTGATTATCAACATAGGTATGGTACTTTTTATAACACCTATCCAAATCACATCGATTTTTATAGTAAATTTGCAAAAAACGCGCCATGAACACAGAAAGCCGCACAAACAGCCACACTCCATTCAAATCCGGAGAAACCACAAAAGCAGACTGGCACTGCGGGCACCCGCTGCCTGTAGACGGATGCCTCATAATGCTGTGCGACCGGGGAAAAGCCCAGCTTTCAATCAATTCCCGCAATTTCTGCATGAAACCGGGATACATGGCATTTATCGGCTTTGACATGGTCACGGTCCCATCCTCGGTATCTGATGATTTCAATGCACGTTACCTATCTGTCGGATTCAATGCCACACAGGACATCTTTTTCAGAATTACATCAAACCGTTTCTGGGACTTCATATACAAATCGCCTGTATTTCACCTGCCAGACGATTTGCTTGATACAGCTGCCGGATGGCTTTCACTTGCGGAATGGCTGTCTTCAAACTGTTCGTCGGCAGTTAAAGATAAAACCATACGGAACGAGGCCGAGAATTTCATGCTCGTGATGGTGGAACAGGTTGAGACACGCCTCGGGATACTCGGTGAGAATCCGGCAAAAAACCGATCATGGACCTTGATAAACGACTTCGTCGGACTTCTCGGAAGACATTATGCCACACATCACGATGTGGCTTTCTACGCCGACATGCTGAATGTCACCCCAAATTATCTGAACATTATCACTAAAAAGAACATCGGAACTACAGCAAAGGAACAGATAAAAATACAGATCGGACTTGTCGTACGCATGCTGTTGGATACCACAGATCTTTCCGTAAAACAGATTGCCGAAAGACTGCATTACGACGACCCGTCTTATCTCTGCCGGATTTTCAGAAAACAGACCGGTATGTCACCAATACAATACCGCAACCATCTAAGGGCAGAAACATCACGTTGACATCCATCCGCATCCATTACCTCCATACGAGAACCCTGAATAATAGCATCTTTGACAACAGAATTCTGTCAATGCCCACTTGGAATGCATGCTTTTATTTAACTTAGCAATTGGAGTAACAACAGCCTTTACACCACATTTAGACTCACACTTGGATAAAAGCCTTATTCAGCGCATTGAGATTCTGCCGCGACACAAGGATACCGCACAAAGTGAATACCGGAAATCCCGGATCGTACTTTGCGAGGTTATGGTCTCCGCACTCGTCAATGAAGAGGTAATATTTTGACTTCGTTGTCTTTTCCATTGTTGTTTTCAACGCAAAGTTAGCGAAAACATCTGGTACATAGAGCTTACATCGCGTATTCTTAGTAACTTTGCCAACGGATGGTCCTCGGACGGTCCACGACATTTTGGAAAAACAATAAGCGTTATGCTTATCTTGTAACTTGAAAACCTGAGAGCCTTTCAAATTTGATGCAAGAGATAGCATAGTGGTTCTCACGCATACGGCGTGGGCTGCAATAGTTATATCTGCATCATAGGCTTTCTCAGGGCCGTCAAGTTTGATTTACATAAGTAGTCCGTACTTTTGCATTTAATAATCTGCCCGTAAGTACTGCTGGGCAAAATGAAAAATAACAATGGAAATGAAATTCTGCCAGAGCTGCGGTATGCCGCTCACCAACGAAGTCCTCGGCACAAATGCGGATGGCACGCTCAATGAAGATTACTGCACCTACTGCTACAAGGATGGCAAATTCATGCAGGATATGACTATGGAACAGATGATTGACCACTGTGCCCAGTTCACCGATGAGATAAACAAGAACTCCGGTCAAAATCTCACAGTCGAGCAGATGAAGGAGCAGATGCGCCAATTTTTTCCGCATCTCAAACGCTGGAAAAACAGAAAGGCAATGTTCATCGCTATCTTGACATATAAGAAGCCATTGGAGGACGTAGACTGTTTCCTTCAGGCTCATCGTGATTATCTTGCAGAACATTATGCCGCAGGTGATTTCATTATGTCCGGTCCGCAGACACCCCGGGTCGGAGGCGTGATAATGATGAAGGCCGATAACCGTGCCGCAGTTAATGCCATCATTTCGCAAGATCCTTTTAACATCAACGGAGTCGCTGACTATCAGATTGTAGAATTTACTCCAACGATGTTTTGTGAAGCCAGTCTTTCCGGCATTCTAAAATAGCCTAAGTATGAGCAACGAGAAACAGACCAATATTTTATATTTGTTATTGGGTGGTGCCATGATGATTATGACATCATGCAGACAATCAGCAAATAATAACCACAGTTCAGCATTGGCCGACGATGACAGACCTCCATTGGAACACACCGATGCAGACAGGACGTTTGGTGTTGTACTTGAAATTTCAAGTGACAGCCTGATGACCTGCAACAATAATTTTTCGGGGCAGGACTGCAATCCATTGATATTGGATACAACCAATCCCGCTTTCCCGGATTTTCTATCCGAATGGTTTGCATCAATGGATTCTGTTCAGATAAACCGACTCAAAACCGACTCTGAACTTCATATATCAGTAGGAGATGGTGTTACGGACGCAACTGTTGAAAAGGTGAAACGTAACGTCATAAAATACGGAATCGAAGGGATATCAATATCCAATTTCTAACTGTCATGAGGAGAATCTGTGCCGGAGCAATGGGAAAAGGAATTGCTTTACAGTTCAAGAATAAATATCCTAAGATGTAGAATAACTCGAAAAAGCAGGTAACACGCACCTCAATCGCCACAAACGGCGATTAGCTGCCAAACATTAACATCCCAATTAAAAGAATGAGAAAATGACTAATTATTTTGATGATAAACAATTATATCCACTATTGTTTCAGAATGACTTTTCAAAGATTCTGTCTTTCCTTG
>CATJQX010000231.1 GCA_949742535.1 uncultured Muribaculaceae bacterium
CGCTTATCACTAAGCGCCTTTTTATTGGTTTCCAATAGGTACAATTTCTAAGGTAAAAAAGATTGTTTTAGGTTTGTGATACAAAGGTCACCTTTTTTTCGTACCCGACAAAATTATTTTGTATGTTTTACGGCATAGTTTTAAAACTATTAGCTTGATAACAACTGTTAAAACGGGCGGTAATTCGCTGTAGGCCAGAGGTGTATGGCGGCGGGGTTTGCCTGGCGTATGCCGTGAAAAACAATTAAATTATATATTTGAGCTTAATATTTGCCAGATTACTCAAACCTGTGGAGCGAGAAATACTTGCCGTCGAACACGCCATAGGAAAAATGGTGTATCCAGTCGCCGAGTATTATCATGCGGCTGTCTCCGATCCCCAGTGGGAAATCTATCAGTATGTGGCGGTGTCCGAATACGAAATAATCAACCGAGCCGGGATGCTCCTTGAGGTATCCGCGGCAAAATTCTATCAGGGGCTCGTTTTCCTCACCTTCGAAACGCGGTGTGTAATGCGCGAAATCGCGCGAATGGCTCGACCACCTGTAGGCGAACGGAATGGTCCACCGGGGGTGTATCGCCGAGTAGAGCCGCTGGCAGAACCGGTTGCGGAACGTGGCGCGTATCGCCCTGAACAGTGGGGGCAGTTTCCCGAGGCCGTCGCCGTGGCTGAGAAGGAATCTGCTTTCCATTATGGTGCGCACCTCATATCCGTCGACGATGCGCATGCCTATCTCGTCGCGCAGGTAATCGAAGAGCCAGATATCGTGGTTGCCGATGTACCATGTTATTTTCACGCCAGCGTCTGACAGGCGCCCAAGGGCACCGAAAAAACGTGTGAATCCGCGTGGCACCACTGTGCGGTACTCATACCAGTAGTCGAGTATGTCGCCGAGAAGATAAAGCTCGGCGGCATCTTCAGCTATGGAGTCGAGAAACCTTACGGCACGCCGCTCATATTCACGGGGGTCTGTGAAATAATGTGCTCCGAGGTGCAGGTCTGAAATAAAATATGCCTTGTTTCTCACTTTCTGTCCTGAAATGATGGAATATGCAAGATTTGACGGATCTCCTTAAAGGAAACCAAGCTCAAGCTTTGCCTCCTCGCTCATCATGTCGCGGTTCCATTCGGGCTCGAAAACCACATTGATGGTCACCGATTTGATGCCATCGATAGATTCCAGTTTAAGCCTTGCGTCCTCCACAATGAAGTCGGCCATCGGGCATGAGGGAGCTGTCATGGTCATGTCGATGGTGAGGTTGCCTTCATCGGAAAGGTCGATTTTATATATAAGTCCGAGGCTGTAGATATCCACCGGTATTTCAGGATCGAAAACGGTCTTGAGCATTTCTACAACTTTCTCTTCAAGTGCAAGATGTGTCTGTGCGTCCATTTTAGAAATCATTTATAGGCAAAGGTAGCGGTTTTATGCGGTTTTTAGAAAAAAATTGTTACTTTTGCGTCTGTAAGTAGTGTTATCGCTATTTTATACATTTAAGAAAAGACGTATCAAGCCGATTGGTTTGTCGGAAAACACTAAAAAACTATAATATGAAAAATCTGAAAGCAGCCGTTATTTCGGCTATAATGGTGTGCGCCGCTCTGCTGGCAAGCGTTCCGGCGGCATATGCCGGAAGCCCCCTCCGTTTCGGTGTGAAGGCCGGTGTGAATATCAACGAGCTCAAGTTCAACGAGAGCGCATTTGACGCGTCAAACCGCTCGGGCTTTACCGGTGGTCTCACCCTTCAGTTCACGGCTCCCATCATAAACATCGGCGTGGACGCGTCGCTGATGTATACCCACCGCAACAACCGCATTTCTTTTACCGGCGAGGACAATGTGGTGGACCGCATCACAACCAACAACGATTATCTTGAGATACCGGTGAATTTCCGCTGGAATATCGGGCTGCCGATCGTTGGCAAATTCATCATGCCTTACTTGTTCACGGGTCCTGATTTCTCGTTCCTCCTTTCCAACAAGAATGTGAAGAACGCCTGGAACAACCGCACGTTTGATCTCGGATGGAATTTCGGTCTTGGTCTCCGTTTCATAGACCACCTCGAGATCGGCGCTTCCTATGGCCTCGGTATCACCAGCGCCGCTTCCGCCGACAACGCCATGTATGGAAAGAATATTGTAGACGGCAAAAACCGCTTCTGGACCGTCACAGCCGCATGGCTCTTCTGATAAAGGGTTAATCAGCTAAGTAAGTCATGAAAATTATTACACATAAAACATACAACAGGCTTTATATTCTCTGTGGCATCCTTTCGCCGCTTTTCGCCCTCATCTTCAGTCGTGTAGCCCGCTACACTCCTTCATCTTCGGACAAAAACCGACTGAAAGTATGCTCCCAGACAATATAAAATAATTTTCACGGCTTACTTAATAACGGCGTATTTAACATTTTTACGCTTGTTAACATAAAATGGGTATTATTGGCAGGGAGCCGGTTGGCTCCCTGCTTGTTTTTCAGTAACTTTGCGATTGAAGTAATTCCCATCAGATCCGGGCATGCCGACGCGCGTCTCTTTACATTTCATGCGCTATTAGTGAGGCCCAGGATACTTTACCGAAAATCTATGTCGAGATATTTTCTTACCATACTGATGTGTTTCGTGGTGGCTGTGATTCCCATGGCTGCCGAGCGTGCCGCATCATCCCATGCCAAAAACTCATCGGTCGCATCGGTTCAGGAAGATGGCGATCTCACTTATGCATCTATATCCAAGACAAATCCTTTCGAGATAGTGCCTGCCGCAGGCATGGAGGTGCTTGAAGATATTGACAACAGCGATGCAGCCATTATGGCCGCCGACATGATTGAGTTTGCGAAAAAATATCTCGGTATACGCTATGTGCGTGGCGGCAAATCGCCAAAAAGAGGATTTGACTGCTCCGGTTTCACAAGCTATGTTTTCAGCCAGTTCGGCTATTCGCTCGGCGCATCTTCCGGTGACCAGTATTCTACAGGTACCGAAATCAGCCGCGACGAGGTTTCGAAAGGCGATCTGCTTTTCTTCACCGGCAGAAACTCGCGCAACCGTCGTGTAGGCCATGTAGGCATTGCAATAGACAACAATCCCGTAACAGGTGAAATCACTTTCATACACGCGGCCATAAGCGGTGGCATACGCATCGACCGCATTTCCGCACCCTACTACGCAGCCCGTTTCATCGGTGCCCGCCGTGTGCTCTGACAGATAATATTATAATAGGATAAGATATGTGGCCACGTAAGTCGATTTTATCGGCTTACGTTTTTTATTGTTTCTATGCGTCAAATCCGGGGCATAAAATATGTATTTTGTTGAAGGTTGTCATGTATCAGTCACAAATCGGATGACTGTAATTCAATTGTCTTTATTCGTGGCTGTCCCCACCTCTCCGAGGTGTTTGCGGGGGATTCCTCCCTCCCCATACCTCGCGGGAAATGAGGCCATTGGCCGAAATTTCCCGCGAGGTATGGGGCTAAAACTTTGCACGCCACCTCCGGCGGCTCGATGTGACGACCTCGTGTTTATGAAACGGTTGATTGAAGATAGATTGTTATATTCCGGTTTTACCTGACAGCAATATCAATAAATACACTAAGTAAGTCGTGGAAATTATTTTATATTATCTGGGAGCATACTTTCAATCGGTTTTTGTCCGAAGATGAAGGAGTGTAGCGGGCTACACGACTGAAGATGAGGGCAAAAAGCGGCGAAAGAATGCCACAGAAAATATAAAGCCTGTTGTATGTTTTATGCGGAATAATTTTCATGACTTACTTATTGAGGGGAATGTCAACCTTACTTTGCCACAGACAAAAAACAAGGCGGTGAGTCAAAAAAACG
>CATJQX010000232.1 GCA_949742535.1 uncultured Muribaculaceae bacterium
GAAAGCCAGGGCGGCCTCACCCGCCACATTGATTTTGGAGGATACAAGCCAGAAATCAGCCAGAGGTGTATTATCGTAGAAATCGATATACATCAGGGCACCTTCCTCACCCTCGGGTTTCACCTGGGTATTGCCTATATATGCGTAATTTGAGCAGCGCCAGTCGGGAGGATACGAAGTATCGCAGTTTGTGGCTGTGCCCCACATATTCTCAGTCCCCCAGGAATAATCGCTTATCTTGTTGTCGAATCCCTCGGTGAAAGGCAGCGGAACGGCAGGACCCACAATCAGGTAACCGCTGTTGGTCTCCGTACCCGCTCCGGCAGCCGTGGCGGCTTTCACCGAAAAACGGAGCTTGGAAGGCTCAGACACGGCACACTCATAGAGATAGCTGCACTCTGTCTGGTTCTCTGAAAGCACCAGCATGTTCTCGCTCCAGGAGTTTTCACCGGGTGTCTTCACTATCACGGTGTACTTGAGCTCATCGCGCTCGAAGTAGCCGTTGTTCGCGCCCGTGGCCGGTGCATTCCATGTAAGCAGCACATTGCCGTCGGGCTGCTCCACTGCAGCCAGATCAGACACTTTGCCGGAGGTGTCGACACCGATGAAGACTTTCACTTCGGCAGTGGCGGAAGGGCCGTCTTCGCCGTGTGCCACCAGTTGCCAGGTGTTGGTGCCGGTCACATTCTCCTTGTTGACTGTCATCGTGTACTCCTTACCCGGCTCCACTTCGGAGAGCACCGCGAGTTCCTCGGGATCGCTGTACCATCCTCTCGGTTTTGAAAGCACCACCTTCTCAAGGGAAGGGAGGGCAATGTCGCTTCCGGCATACACCAATGGTGTGGTGAAGGTGATCTTCACCGGCATCTGTCCCTTTTCGGTCTCCACCTTCACACCGGTCACGGCAGCCGGCACGGCTCCCGCAAGCACCTCCGATACTGTGGTGCCGCCGGAATTCTCGCCGTTGGCATATACTATGACTTTAAAATCATATTTGCTTCCTTTGGCGAGAGAGGTCTCACGATATGAAAGCGCCTCCCCCGGAGCGGGGTTCACAAAAGTATGTAGCACCTCGGGAGCCTCCCAGTAGCCTTTGTCGAGGCACACATCTATTTTTTCTATTTCGGTAAGGTCACCCGCCACGGTAGTCCATTCGTCGTAGTCATAGTATGAGCCTGTGGTAGGGGCGATCATTGATATATCGAATCCACCTTCAAGGATGTTCCATGATATGGCAAGCTCCGACACGTTGTCGGGTGCAAGTGGTTCTTCATCTTCCCCGTCGGATACCCGGGCGGATGCCTGCGACGGCAACGCGGTGTCGGCGCCGGGGGAGTAAGCCACTGCCGCCCACCCTGCGGAAGCGAGCAGCACGGCCAATGCATAAGATAAACTTTTTCTCATAAGCAAATGGTTTGTATAAATATATGAATAATGATTGTTTCTGTGGAGGGGGACTGACAACCGCGACATCTCTTATTGCTAAAAGTCGGTAACGCGCACTGTATTTTTGCAAATATACACTTTTTTTATCCAATTCAACAATTTTTGCACTGCATATCGCAGAATATTGCGCAAAATGCCACCTAAAAATGCCACCTGCGGGCGCTCAGACGGGAATAAGGGGAATAAAAAACCAGGCTATGCTCCCGGTGAGGATACATAGCCTGGATTTTGCCTGGCGGAACAGATGTTATGCTCCACCCGGCGCAGGGATGTTATGGCGTTAGCTTTTAGTCTCAGTCGCGATGACGGTCGCCACCCTCGCGGCGGGGACGATCACCCCCTTCGCGACGCGGACGGCGGTCGCCACGGTCCCCTTCACGGCGGGGGCGGTCGTTGCCTTCGCGGCGCGGCGCGCGCTGGCGGGGCTCCGGCTCCACGTAGCCTTCCGGTTTGGGCTGGAGGGCACGCATGGAGAGGCGGTATTTGCCTGTCTTCTTGTCGATTTCGATAAGTTTCACTGTGAGTTCGTCACCCTCCTTGATGCCGGATGCTGCCATGTCGGGCAGACGCTCCCAGGAGATCTCGGAAATGTGGAGCAGGCCGTCGCGGTTAGGCATGAATTCCACGAATGCGCCGAAGTCCTGGATGGTGCGCACCTTGCCGGTGTAGGTCTTCCCCTCTTCGGGAAGCTCTACGATGGCGTTGATCATCTCGAGAGCCTTGTCGATGGCAGCTTTGTCGGGAGCTGCGACCTCGATGTATCCACCCTCTGCGATCTCGTCGATGCTTACAGTAGCGCCGGATGCCTCCTGGATACCCTGTATGATCTTTCCGCCCGGGCCTATCACGGCGCCGATCAGCTCTTTGGGTATGATCATGGTGACGATGCGGGGCACATGGGGCTTGTAGTCCTCGCGGGGCGCGGGTATGGTCTGCTCGATGATGTCGAGGATATGCAGACGGCCGTCGCGCGCCTGGTTCAGAGCACGCTCAAGCACTTCGTAGCTGAGGCCGTCGCACTTGATGTCCATCTGTGTGGCGGTGATACCCTGGCGTGTGCCGGTCACCTTGAAGTCCATGTCGCCGAGGTGGTCCTCGTCGCCGAGGATGTCGCTCAGGATGGCATACTGGCCTGTGGCGTTGTCAGTGATAAGACCCATGGCGATACCGCTGACGGGGCGGCGCATCTTCACACCTGCGTCGAGCAGGGCGAGAGTGCCGGCGCATACGGTAGCCATTGACGACGATCCGTTTGACTCCAGGATGTCGCTTACCACGCGGCATACATAGGGGAAATCCTCGGGGAACATGCGCTTGAGAGCACGGTGGGCGAGGTTTCCGTGACCGATCTCACGGCGTCCTACACCACGGGTGGGGCGTGCCTCGCCTGTGGAGAAGGGGGGGAAGTTGTAGTGGAGCAGGAAGCGCTCTTTACCCTGGTTGAGCACATCGTCGAGGATCTTCTCGTCGAGCTTGGTGCCGAGGGTCACTGTGGAGAGCGACTGTGTCTCACCGCGGGTGAACACTGCCGATCCGTGAGGGCCGGGCACATAGTCGGTCTCGCACCAGATGGGACGTATTTCGGTGGTCTTGCGGCCGTCCAGACGGATACCTTCGTCAAGTATGCAGCGGCGCACAGCTTCGCGCTCCACATCGTGGTAGTAGCGTTTTACGAGCGGTGTCTTTTCGTCGCGGGTCTCTTCGGGAAGAGCTGCGATATATTCGTCGCAGATGGCGTCGAAGGAGTCCTGGCGCCAGTGCTTGTCGGCACAGCCGGCTTTAGCCACTGCGTAGGCCTTGTCGTAGCACTTTTCGTGCACGTCCTTGCGGAGATCTTCGTCGTTTACTTCGTGGTTATATTCGCGTTTCACAGTCTTGCCTGCTGCTTCTGCAAGCTCGAGCTGCACGGCGCAGTGTTTCTTTATCTCTTCGTGAGCGAATTTGAGGGCCTCGAGAAGCTCGGTCTCGGAAACCTCGTTCATCTCACCCTCGACCATCATGATGTTTTCGGCAGTTGCGCCTACCATCAGTTCCATATCGGCGCGCTCGAGCTGCTCGAAGGTGGGATCGATGACGAACTGGCCGTCAACGCGTGCCACACGCACCTCAGAGATGGGGCCGTTGAAGGGGATGTCGCTGCAGGTGATGGCTGCGGAAGCGGCCAGACCGGCAAGTGCGTCGGGCATTTCCACACCGTCGGCAGAGAACATGGTGATGTTCACAAAAGTCTCGGCGTGGTAGTTATCCGGGAACAGCGGGCGCATCACACGGTCTACAAGGCGCGATGTGAGGATTTCATAATCCGAAGCGCGGCCCTCGCGTTTGAGGAAACCGCCGGGGAAACGGCCTGCTGATGAGAATTTTTCTTTGTAATCTACAGTGAGGGGCATAAAATCCACCCCCTCTCCGGCTTCCTTTGCGGAAACGATGGTGGCAAGCAGCATGGTGTTGCCCATGCGCAGCTCCACTGCTCCATCAGCCTGCTTGGCCAGTTTGCCAGTCTCGAGGGTAATCTCCCTCCCGTCGGGCAGAGTGATGGTCTTCTTAATCGGGTTCATGTGTATCTAAAAATTTTTAATCGCTATAAATCGCGCAAAGATACAAAAAACTGCGGGATTTAAGAAGTTAAGAAATGAGAAAAAGGAGAAATGAGAAATCAAGAGATCAGGAAAAAGAGAAAAAGGGCACCATCAGAGAGATCAGAGCTATCAGAGAAATCAGAGGAGATCAAAGGAATCAGAGGTATCAGAGGTATCAGAGTTATCAGAGAAATCAGAGACATCAGAGCCATCAACAATCGCCTGATTTCTCTGATTCCTCTGATTTCTCTGATAGCTCTGATAATTTTCTCTGTTTCTTATTTTCTTTTTTCAAGATTTTGCCTATATTTGCGAAGGCCATTTTGCCACTAAATCACACACTTAAGCATTGCGCGTTATGGGAGACAGGGAGTTTATACCCCAGCATGGGGCATACGAGGACTGGAATGTATATAAGCTCTCGCTTATAATCCTTGATATCACTAATTATTTCGCCAACACCTATCTCCCGAGAACCGACCGCACCATCGGACAGATGGAGCAGGCCGCCCGCAGCGGCAAACAGAATATTGTGGAGGGAGCATGCGCCGCCGCCACCTCACGCGAAACAGAAATCAAACTTACCAATGTTGCCAAAGCAAGCCTAAAAGAGCTGCTTGAGGACTACAGGGATTACCTGCGCTTCCACAACCTTGAGCTATGGGGCAAAAACGACCACCGCACTCTGGCTGTGCGCCGTTTCGCCAGACGCCATGATGATCCCAAGCTATACACGGCAAAATGCCGCGAACGCTCTCCCGAGACTGTGTGCAATATCGCCATAACACTGCTCCATCAACTTGATTATATGCTCTACTGCGTGATAGAGCGCGCCAAACGGCGCTTCCTGGAGGAAGGGGTCATCCGCGAAGAGATGAGCCGCGCCCGACGCCGCAAGAGAGGATTTTAAAAATTTCCCGAGGCTCCTTCTCCCACTTACAAAACCACCAGAGGAACCAGAGTTATCAGAGGGGACGCGCTTGGGCGATCCCTCTGAAATCTCTGATTCCTCTGATAGAAATTTTATAGATTGCTGCTTAGAGCACCACTTTCTCTACTTTGGAGCCCTGGCGGCGGATGTAAAGGCCACCTTCTGCGGGAGCTGCCACACGCACACCCTGCAGGGTGAACCACTCTGTCTGAGCTTCAGCGGCTTCTGCCTCTACGCCTGCTACACCGGTCATTGTGCCCTCGCTGACAACGAACTGCACGGGAGCGCTCTCCTTACCGTTGTTCACAGCTTTGGCGGCCAGTGAAATAGACTCATTCTCGAAGCCTTCGGGAACCTCATACTCAAACTCGTTTGAGTCATGCTTGAACCATCCGTCAAGGTTTGCGGAAGGAGCACGCATTGCAGAGTTGAGCA
>CATJQX010000233.1 GCA_949742535.1 uncultured Muribaculaceae bacterium
GAATTATCCATCGTATAATGCTCAAGTATCTCGTCGCCGTTCTCGCTCACAAAATACACTCCCGACATAGTGGCTATCCACTTGCGGTTCTGCCCATCCACTGCTATGCAGTTCACCATCTGGCCGTCAAGAAGATAATCTGCAAGATTGGTGCCATCGTTGCGTGGCACCTTGAGATGGTTCACTCTGGCTGTCGACGAATCCACTTTCTTTATATCGGTTATTTCAAATACTCCCGTATCTGTGCCTATCCAGATGCGTCCCTTCTGATCCTCCACGCCGCATAATCCATGATAGAAGGATAATTCCTTACTGTCCTGATCTATGAATTTCTTTATCATCAGAAGTGTGTCATCATTCGGAGATTCGGTGCCCCGGCTGTTCAGCACTATAACCACATCATTCCATCTGCCGGGAAGTATTATCACATGGTCAGATTGCTTGCAGGCGAAGCCATACATGTCGCGGTATATCTTCTTTTCGCTCTCCGCCAGAGTGAACGAATGCCAGTCTGATACTTTCACATCATTTGACAGACGTTTGGAAGCAGGCAGATAATGTATTCTGTTTGAATTATCCACATCCTCTCTGAACTGGTACAGCCACAGATTGCCGTTTCTGTCCACAATAGGGATACCCACAGGATAAGCCCATTTGTTTACGAAATCTATAATCGGGGCATTGTCGGTAAAGAATTTATGGGTCTGTTTGCCATCCTTTATGCGATAACACCCTTCGAACATAGTGCCTATGTAATAGGCTCCCGGATCGGTAGGATCCTCGCACAGACGGAAACCGTATGCCACATGATGGGGAGTGGAGGGGGTATATGAATTACTGTTCCTGTTGTCTGTCTCAACATCCACAGCAGTCACATCCTCAATATTTCCACCGGCGGAAATAACATTTACGAAAGTCTGTTTCCTCTCTGTTTCAGGAATAGCCCATGAGTTATGTTCGCCGAGATTATAAACATATATCTTTCCTGAATTTCCCACATGCATGCCGGAAGC
>CATJQX010000234.1 GCA_949742535.1 uncultured Muribaculaceae bacterium
ATACTGCGCCTCAACAACAGTCTGAAATCGTTCCTGTCGCGCGAGCAAAATATCTTCGAGGGGCTGAATATAAGGTATTTCGGTCCGGTTGACGGACACGATGTCGGCACACTTGTAAAGGTGCTGACCGACATAAAAGACATGAAAGGTCCGCGCATCCTGCATATAAAGACCAGAAAAGGGAAAGGCTTCGAGGCTGCTGAAAAAGATCCTGCCACGTGGCATGCCCCCGGGAAGTTCGATCCGGAGACCGGCAACAGACTCCAGTCCGATAATGCGGCAGGCCCGGCACCACTGAAATACCAGGATATTTTCGGCAGGACACTTGTAGAGCTGGCACAGGCAGACCATAGAATACTCGGCATAACAGCCGCCATGCTGTCCGGTACCTCCATGTCTGTCATGAAAGAAACCTTCCCGTCGAGAGTATTCGATGTCGGCATTTCCGAGGAGCACGCCGTGACCTTTGCCGGAGGACTGGCTAAAGAGGGGATCAGGCCATTTGTAGCAATATATTCCTCGTTCCTGCAGAGGGCTTATGACCAGATAATACACGACGTAGCGATACAGGGGCTCCCTGTCACATTCTGCATAGATCGTGCCGGACTGGTGGGAGAAGACGGTGTGACGCACCACGGCGTTTTCGATATAGCATATCTACGCACCATACCGGGCATGATAATAGCCGCCCCGCGCGACGAGCGCACGATGCGCGACCTGATGTATACCGCAGCAATGCGCAAGGATACCCCGATGGCGATACGTTATCCCAGAGGAAGCGGCAATACCCCCGACTGGCGCACTCCTTTCCGTGTCATGGAGATAGGGAAGGGGGAGAAACTGCGTGCCGGCACCGATATCACGTTTATCTCCACCGGCACTATCGCGTCGGAGGTGAGCAAAGCCATTGATATTCTGGCGGCCGAGGGAGTCTCCGCCGCTCATTATGACATGACATTTGTAAAACCGCTTGACGGAGCTATCCTTTCCGAAGTGGCCGCGTCGGGGACGCCGGTCGTCACCGTGGAGGACGGCACCATATGCGGCGGTCTCGGATCTGCCGTGACAGACTGGATGGCCGTGAACGG
>CATJQX010000235.1 GCA_949742535.1 uncultured Muribaculaceae bacterium
ATAAGCCCCCGCCTGATTCGTGCGCAGCATCTCCTTGGGGAGCGACTGCTCAAGATTTATCATCAGGTTCTTATCAAACTTTAGATAACTCATTAGTAAATAGGAATATTTGTGGTTAGTATTTTAGTTTCTCAAGGCAAATTACTGAATACACCGAAAAGAGAGCCGCATCAAGGCGGCCTCCTGTCAGTCTCATGGTTTAGATTTCAACAACGAAAATAGGCTATTTTCTGAGATTTTACAAATTTTATCAAATATTTTTCGAAAATTTTAAGAGTCGGTGTGTGTTTCCCGTTTCCCCGCGGCAGTGTGTGCCGCCTGCCACGCAGGGAATTATTGCAATGCACCGAGCGAGGGGTTGGGCAGACGGGGAGTGCCGTTACGGTCGGAAGCGGTCTCGGGGAGTATCAGATCGGGGTATGCGGTCCCTCTGGCGGGAGAGTCTTCCTTGAGTGTGTAGTCAAAGATATACTCCTCGCGTATGGTATTGTAGAGGGGATCGGTGTCCCATATGCAGTCTATGAAATTGTTGTCATCCTCCCCTTTTGATTTCAGCAGGCATCGGCGCAGGGTCACCCCCGTACCCTCCAGATCGCCGTGGCTCAGGTCGGTGCCGTTGCCGTAGATAATGCTGTTGGTGAAATCGGCTGTGATATACGGCATGTCCACAGGCATCTCGTTCTCGTCGGTCTCGGCATCGTCGACGCTGAGGTGAGCCAGCTGCACGGCGGGGCCGCCGAGAGCCGTAAAGAGATAGTAGTTGGCGATCGTGCACTGGTTGAAGATATGGCTCCCCCCGGCGAGGTACAATATGCCCGAGGAGGCTTCTGTAAGCTCGCATCCGGCGGCAGTCACAGAGGTGTGGATGGCGGCTATCACGTAGTTTTTGGTATTCCGCACCTGCGAGTTTACCAGATGCAGGGCGGGAGAGCCTTGTGCGTGATCGAGCACCAGGCCATAATCGGAATTGCGGATGGTGGCATGGCTGATGTAATTGTCTTTTGAGGTGGGGGTGAACAGTATGCCTCCCCACTGCCCCGACATCACTTCATAAGGGATCTGGGCGGCCACGAAACCGGAGCGGTCGCCGGTGATGCTCACCGGATGCTCCGCCGTGCCCTCCACGCGCAGTGTGCCGTGTACCACGATGCGTGCCTCGGAATGAAAAAGCATCTCGGTGCCCGCCGCAACGGTGAGGGTGGCCCCCTCCTCCACGACGATGCTGTCTTTCACATGGTAAGGTTTCGCGGAAGAAAGGACGGCCGATTCCTGAAAACGGGTGTCGCCCGAGAAACGGATCACATCGCGCCCGTAGGCTTTCACCGGAAAGCGGGTGGAGACACCGTTGCAGCGGAACTCTATGTGGCTGAGCACATCCACAGGCACGTCGCGCCCGTTCTCGGGGAGGGTAGCCTCCACGAAAACGAAAATGGAGTCGTTGGCGCGGATCTCTACATTGTCGAAACGGCGCCCGCTCATGCCGTCGACGTTCAGGCGGAAAAGCCCCTGCGGATCGTCGGCGAACTCTATGGAGCTTATGTTTATCCCCTTGTCATGGCGGTTGTATACGGTGAACCGGTGCGTAGGGGAAGCGTCAAGCGTGAAGATCTGCCCCATACGGAGGGTATCGGTGGAAAAGACAGGCTGGTCGGAAGAGGCGGTTGTAAAGCCGTCCTCAATGCACGAAGAGAGAGCCAGGGCGCATGAGAGAGCCGCGACCAGCATCAGAAATATCTTGCGTAAAATTGTCATTCGGATAATCGTTCTTGGTCAATGCAGTAAATCAACGGCATTTTCACATCCGTTATTGCCTTAGCCGCAATAAATTGCTAACTTTGCAACTGTTTATCCCCGATATGAGGAATATGCAAAGGAATATGTTTACAAGAATTATAGCCACAGTGCTTGCCTTGATATGGGGGGCTGCGGCATATGGCCTGACAATACACACCGAGGCCGGAGGCCTGAAGGCTACAATAGGAAAAAACACCGACGCCACAGAGCTGTCTGTCACGGGCACACTGAATCTCGCCGATTTCGAGTTTATGGCACTGGAGATGAAGAATCTCCGGAAACTCGACATGTCGGAAGCCACGGTGGCGGCATACAAGGGGGAACCGACGTTCACCGGACGCACCTCCTCCCGGGCCGGCATGCTCCCCGATTATGCCCTTCTGGGATTGCCGCTGACAGAGGTCACATTGCCGAAAGGGATCAACGCGATCGGCGACGGCGCACTCGCCGGACTTGCCATAAAGGCCATAACGATACCCGCCACAGTCATATCCATCGGGAACCGTGCTTTCTCCGGATGCAGGAACCTGGAAAACATATCGCTCCCCGCATCGGTGTCCTCCATCGGGGAAGGGGCGTTCAAGGAGTGCGCATCATTGCGCGGGATAGCGATAGCCGGATCCCCGGACGCCATAGCACCGTATACATTCCAAGGGTGCGCGGCACTCGCCGGCATACAGTTGCCTAAGTCTGTGAAGTCTGTCGGGAAATCGGCCTTCAACGGATGCACCGCCCTGGCCACTGTAAATTTTCCCGCCGGAATCACACGCATAGAAGAACTGGCGTTTAACGGCACCGCACTCACCGCGGCAAACATGGCCGGATGCACCGGCATGACCTCGGTGGGCGACTGGGCTTTTGCCGGATGCACCGCCCTTACGACTGTGACATTTCCCCGCTCGCTCACCCACATAGGCACCGGAGCTTTCTTCAGAAACAGCAGCCTCACAGACGCGGCAATCCCTTCGAGAGTAAAACGGATACCCGACTTCGCTTTCACCGGCGCCGCCGGTGACGGCGACATGATCAGGGATAGTGCCGTGGAAAGCATCGGGAAATATGCCCTCGCCGACTGGCGCGCAGTGAAAGTATTCAGCCTCCCGACACCGCTTTCAGAGATAGAGGAGGGTGGAATGGCCGGTTGGACGGCTCCGGATTCCATAAAAG
Source organism: uncultured Muribaculaceae bacterium (assembly GCA_949742535.1). Taxonomy (GTDB): domain Bacteria; phylum Bacteroidota; class Bacteroidia; order Bacteroidales; family Muribaculaceae; genus UBA7173. Next base: position 2,962 of record CATJQX010000235.1, read on the forward strand.
CCGGAAGACTTGTGGTGGTGCCCGATCTCGGCCCCGACGTATGGGGGGATCTTGACAAACGCGCCGTGGTGCTCAGTGTGAGGAGCAGCATGAAAGATGAATTTGAAAACACTCCCCAATGGGAAGATTTCAACATTGCGGTCGAAAAATCCGACACAGTAAACTCTATCCACACAGTAAGACCGGACACACCGTCGATAAAGGCCCGTTTCGACGGCATGACACTCATGTTGCGTGCATCCGCTCCCATATCAGCCGCGCAGCTGTATGACCTTGAGGGACGCAGCTACATACTCCCCCGCTCGGAAAGCGACGGCGGGGCATCGATGGATATCGACACCTCGGCCATGGACGCCAAAGTAATGATAGTGCGTGTGCTGCTTGCCGACGGATCGGCCGTATCGCTCAAACTCTACAGGTAGCCCCAATCCCGCTCATTCGATTTTTACGGTGCGCGTGCAGACTCCCTGCGCCGACCATACGCCGTATCCTCCCGCCACATTGGAGGGGAGGCTTCCCGGCGCCCCCACAAAAATGGAACCGTTGACCAGAGAGGCGTTGTCATACGCACGCCAGAAGAGGAACACCTCGCGGCTGACACGTGCGAGAGTGACGGTGACATCGCTGCCCGCCGGCATATCGGCATCATATTTCCCGGTAACCGCAGACCCGTGGCCGCGGTAGACCGGAAGACTCACCTCAGCCCCGGGGGTGACCACCTCGTGCGCGCCGAGCATGCAGGGGTAATGGCGCCCGTCGTTGGAGTGTACGCGCGCTGTCAGATGGTAATATGCGGGACAGTCGTCGGGCGCCCTGAACTTCACCGTCAGATGGCGCAGTGTGTCGTTGCCGGCCACCGGAGCCACACACAGCCTGTCGATGGCCGTCGGAGGGGGCATCACCACAGTGGAAGTGACGGAAAGGTCTTTATACCGGGCACGCAGAGTGTATGTGCGTCCCGGCTCACCCTTCATATCGAAGGTGTAATAGTGATAGGGGGGAAAATAGGAATTGTCCGGGCCGCCGGTAAGTATCACCTCCCGCTCGCCGTCGCTGAGTGTCACCACCCCCCAGCGTATCATACTCTCCGATACAGACCCTTCGCTGTCGGAGGGCACCATCGACATATTGAGCAGCACGTCCGGGTAACCGTCGCTGTCAATATGCCCCTCCACCACCAGACGGGGCGCTGCCGGTGGCGGAGCGTCGTCACAGCAGCCGCACAGAAAGACGGCTGCGGAGATAAGCCTGCAAAGGATTACCATATGAAATCCCGCTCTGGAACAGCTGCGCCGCAATATTCCGGTATGGTTCTGCATCATCTGTCTCATATGGGGTCAAAATTTTATTGTGTAACTCAGCGAGGGAAGGAAACGGTACAGCGAGCTGATGTCACGACGGGAATACATGCCGGTCAGCGTATTGACAGTAAAGGTACTCATCTCCACATTGGCCCTCCCGTAGGCGTTTATCACCGAGAGATTCACCTCATGCCGCAGCGGAAAGCACCCTCCGGTAGAAAAACGGTAGGTGGCGCCGAGATCAAGACGGTGATACATCGGCAAGCGCGCGGAATTCCGCGGACCATACTCCATCATCAGCTTCTCCCCGATGAAATAGATCGCCGTCACAGGTGTATAGGGGCGTCCGGAGGCAAGGGTGAAAGTGGCGCTCACGCTCCACCGAGGCGAGATCTGCCACAATGCCCATGCCGTGGCGGAATGCCGCAGTTCGTTCGAGGCGCTGAATGTGCCCGGTTCCCCGGCCATGCGGCGACGGGTGAGGCTGTAGGAATAAGAAGCCATGGCGGTGACATCGCCCGCATCAAATCTCGCCGAAAGGCTTCCTCCCGCATTGTGCCCCCGGGTGGAGAGTATGTAGTCTTCCGCACGGTAGCCGGCATTGAGTATGTCGAGTACAGCGCCGAGATATTCCGGCTGATTCCTGACTGTCTTGTAATAGAGATCGCAGTTCAGGGACAGGAACCCGTATGGCCGCACCGCGCCGGCTATGGCGAAAGTGAAGCTCTCCTGCGGAGGGATCCCGGCTGATGAGGCTATCTTGAAATTGGAGGACATCCCTATCTCGGAAAAACCTACCTGGTGCAGATACTGGTGATAGCGCCCCGCATG
>CATJQX010000236.1 GCA_949742535.1 uncultured Muribaculaceae bacterium
GTGGAGATAATGGGGCTTGTGGATGTAGACGGGCATGTGATTGAGATAGAGCTGATGACCGACGAGGCTCCTCATCCACTGCTGGTGACCGAGCTGCGCCGTGTGATGGAGAAAATGGAGTGGTATCCCGCACTGAAAAACGGGATACCTGTGGCCACATGGAAATATTTCTATCTGCCGCTTACCAGAAAATCGGCGCGTTCCGACTGTTGGGTGCCGATAGGAATGGAGGAGCGTTTTGACCTTGTGAATCTCTATGCTTTCGAATGGGAGGAACCCGACTGGAACCACGGCGCTGAGGAAATGCGCAAGGCTCTCGACTGCCTCGGCGAATCAATGTACCTTTTCCCGGGGTATGCTCCTGCCTCCATAGCCTACGCGCGTCTGCTTGCCACGCAGGGGAGGGGGGATCAGGCGCTTTCGCAGATCGACGTATTCCTTTCAGGCTATCAGGCCAACGGATACAGGGTGGAGGTTACCGAGGAGGGCGATACGCTGTTGGTTGACAGGGCGCCCGAATATAGCGGGCGCACAGAGCTATGGACCGCCACGGTGCGCGCCCTTCTGCACGACATGATGCAGTCTCCCGGGCGCGACACGGCATACACCGATGCCATCGCCCTTGCAGACCGCCGCATCACCGACAGGCTGCTGTTCCCGGAAGGCACCTCCAAGAACGATATGGGGCTTTTCAGCCGCATGCATTTGCTGAAATTCATCAAGGACCGGGAGGAAAAGGAGGAACTTGCTGCTGAAATAAGGCAGGAGAAAACCGACAGGCGTGCCGGCAGGAAGGCAGATACAAAGGATCAGCTGAATGTTTTCGGGACAAAGGCCATGCTCATATGGCTCATGGAGGGTGATGCCGCCCTTGACAGGTGGATGGCGCAGGTACGTGCCGGCCACCCGGGCAAAAAACTGCTGAAATATCTTACAAAAATGGAAAAAAGCAAAGCGGAGCATGCCGCGCTGCTTGAAGACCGTGCCGAGGTGGTGAAGTCGCTCGCCATGATGGTGCTTCCCGGCGAAGGGGCGGATCCTTCGGCCTCATCTGCCTTTTATGCCCGGCGGAAGGCCATGGAGGAAGTGTTCCCGCTGCGCTGGCTTACGGAGTGACGGGCTTCCCGCGTAAATGAAAGTCAATAATTCTGAAAGATAGCTGAATTGGTTGGAAATAATTCAGTACTTTTGCACGGGCGTTTGTTATAACGCTGCGTGGGGATCATAGTAATGAAAAACAAAACAACCAATAATTAAGCAATTATGAGCAATATCAAACTGAATGTGAAAGAGGTGCTCGGCACAGTAAGCGCCGAGCAGATCGAAGCTCTTAACCCTGCTGCCGCAGAGGCTATGGAGAAAATCCATAAGGGAACAGGCGAAGGATCTGATTTCCTCGGATGGGTAAATCTGCCGGAAGAGACCTCTTCCGCTCTGCTGGCCGACATTGAAGCCACTGCCAAGCAGCTGCGTGAGACCTGCGACTATGTGGTGTCTATCGGTATCGGCGGCTCATATCTCGGTGCCAAGGCCGTGATTGAGGCGCTCAGCGACTCTTTCGCCACTCTTCGCGGTATGGAGGACGACCGTCGTTGCCGTGTGCTTTTCGCCGGACAGAACATCGGCGAAGACTATCTGCATGAACTTCAGGATTTCCTGGCCGACAAGAAATTCGGCATCATCGTGATTTCCAAATCAGGTACCACCACCGAGCCCGCCATCGCATTCCGTCTCCTCAAAGAGCAGCTCGAAAGCCAGCTCGGAAAGGCTGAGGCATCGAAGCGCATCGTGGCCATCACCGACGAAAAGCGCGGCGCGCTCCGTCAGCTCGCTACCGAAGAGGGATACAAGACCTTCGTTATCGCCGACAACGTTGGCGGACGTTTCTCTGTACTCACTCCCGTCGGCCTGCTCCCCATCGCTGTGGCAGGATATGACATCCGCGCCCTCATCGACGGCGCACGCCAGATGCAGCGCGACACACTCGCTTCCGACGACAGCAACCTCTCTTTCCTCTATGCCACTACCCGCAACGCCCTCTACCGTGCAGGCAAGAAGATTGAGATTTTGGTGAACTACAACCCCAAACTCCACTTCTTCGGAGAATGGTGGAAACAGCTCTACGGCGAATCCGAGGGCAAGGACCACAAGGGCATCTATCCCGCATCAGTAGACAACTCAACCGACCTCCACTCTATGGGACAATGGATCCAGGAGGGTGAACGCACTATCTTCGAGACAGTGCTTTCAGTGGCTGAACCCCACCATGAAGTTGTTATCCCGATGGACGCTGCCAACCTCGAGGGCCTCAACTATCTTGCCGGCAAACGTGTGGATCAGGTAAACAAGATGGCAGGACTCGGCACACGCATCGCCCACGTGGACGGCAGCGTGCCCAACATGCTCATTACCATCCCCGCCCTTGAGGAACGTTATCTCGGCGAGCTGATCTACTTCTTCGAGAAAGCCTGCGGTATCTCCGGCTATCTTCTGGAAGTCAATCCGTTCAACCAGCCCGGTGTAGAGGCTTACAAGCGCAATATGTTTGCGCTCCTCGAGAAGCCCGGCTATGAAGAGGAAACAGCAAAAATCAAGAGCCGTATCTGATAGTCAGCGCGGTCACGCATGCCGTTGACCGGCACAGACAATACATAGGTGGTGTGTGAGAATTCACGAATTCTCACACACCGCCCTGCTTCTGCCCGGATGGCGAGCCTCCACCCCGATATAATTCCATATATTGCTGTCCGGTAAAACCTGCATACAACAATATATCTTCAATCAACCTTTTCATCAACACGAGGTCGTCCCCGCGAGCCACCTCCGGCGGCTCGCGGGGATAATCTTGTTATACGGGAATATAACGGATATTCATTGTCAGTAGGGTATGGAGGGACAAGCCCATGTCATCAAA
>CATJQX010000237.1 GCA_949742535.1 uncultured Muribaculaceae bacterium
GTCGGAATGGCGCCAACGGCGCAACTCCCACCGGGCAGTTCCATTGTCAAGCACACTCCCGTCGAGCCACATCTCCATAGGATCGCGCGCGGGCGCGAAATCCTCCACCGGCAGCACATCGGCAGTAATGCACGGTTTCCCTTCGCATGCATCCCTATCGTCAGCATCAGCAGCATCCTCAGCCCCCAGACGGATCAGACGCCCACGGTCAAGCAGATAGCGCACACCGCCGCTCCCCTCGAAGATCTTGCCCGGCACATCAGGGCGCGACATTATCCTCTCAACAGTAGGAAATGCCAGCCCGCAGTCAAGGAGATAATACAGCTTCGACGCCCCGAGCGGATCCGCTACCAGAGTGTCCAGAAATATCTCTCCCGAAGGCCCCGTGACTTTGGCACGCAGTTCATCTATGAATCCCTGCAGCAGCGAGAGGTCACGGCGCAGATTTGACGCACTCCGCTCCACTGCCCCTGAAGCACCCGGAAATTGCGCCTCAAGAGCCGGCAGTGTCTCAAGTCGCAGGCGGTTGCGTTTGAAATCGGGCTGCAGATTTGTAGAGTCCACCACATAACCGATACCTTCCTGTTCCAGATAAGTCCGCAGACTGTCGCGGTCCACTCCAAGCAGCGGCCTCAGGATATATCCGCGGGCCGGAGGTATGGCGGCCAGTCCGCGCAGACCGCTTCCGCGCAAAAGGTTCAGAAAGAAGGTCTCCACATTGTCAGAGGCATGATGCGCCGTAAGGAGGGGGAAACCGGTAGCGTCGTGCTCGCTGTCGAACCATGCGTAGCGCAACTCTCTCGCGGCCATCTCCACCGATTCACCGGTAGCGGCCACACGCGCATGCACATCAAAATGGCGCACCTTAAGCTCTACCCCGAGCCGGGTGCACAATCCGCGGCAGAAACGCTCGTCGCGGTCGCTTTCGTCACCACGCAGGTGAAAATTGCAATGGAGCGCCACAGCCCTGAAACCGGCGGCTGCCACGGCAGCAAGAAGCGCCGTAGAGTCTGCTCCCCCGCTGAAAGCCACCATCACAGGTGCACCCTCCGTTATCCCGCTTTTACGTAGCTCACTACCCACAATGCGGGGCAAAGCATGCTTGATCTCCTCCACTGGCATCATGGCTGAAGATGAAGGGGGAGGCATCTCACGAGATATTCACGCGCCTCCTCCCAGGGGATATATATCCTGTCGGAATCGGGGAACAGCGGCACGGCATGCTCGTTGAGGTCGAAACGCACACACCATCCGCCTTTGTCGGTGCGGAAGAGCACCATCTGCAGATTCGCCGCCATCGGCACCACATCGAAGTCTTTCCAGTGCAGTCCCACCGTATCGAAATAGTTGGTCATGTAATAGCAGCCGCGCAAGCGCATGAGCGACAACAGCGGCATGAGCGTTTCGGCATGTCCGAAACGCAGCTCCACATTGAAGCGGTTCTCCCCTGCCACGGCGGCATCGGTGGTGGTGATGAGGTTCAGCAACAGATCAGAGGCAATCAGCGCCGGCACAGTGGAAAGCGTGGTGGCGGTGCGCCGCAGGTAATGGCCGAGGTTCTCGCATGCCCACAGGGAGTTAAGCTCGGCGGTGGTGAAGAATTTTTCCAGATCCACATCCATCCCCATAGCGGGAAGCCCCGCGAGCACCTTGTATTCGGTCCACGACATATCAAGCGCCTCCTTGTTGCTCAGGAAATCGGGGTCGGTAAGCAGACGCCGCGCGGGAGCAGCCGGAGCCGTGGTTTCAAAAAACATTTTATACGGCGCCTCCCACTCTTTGGCATCGCTCCACTCTATATAGTCCTTGTCGACATCAAACGGGCGCATCAGCGGCGAGGTCTGGTGCCCCGATGCGGTGTACAGCTCCACTCGGTTGTTGAGCCGGTCAAGCTGATGCGTGAACTCATACATGCTCATCACGCAACGGGGGGAATATGAGCTTATGGCATTCACCTTTCCGTTGATGAACAGCTTGGGATAGGCGAGGAACATGCGCGAGGCTATGCCCCTCTGCTCGGCCATACCAAGCGAGTCGAGCGCGCCCCAGCGGTTGTGGGAAATGTCGGCCACATATCGGGCAAGCGTCAGCAGTTCCTTGCCGGCGGGAGCGAGCACCCCGGCGGAGTCTGCCCGGTCAAGAAAAGCCACAAGCGCCAACGTAGTCTTTGCCGACGACAGGAAACGTGCCCCGTGCCGCCCCACATGGTTTACAAAAACCGGAGTAAGCGAATCGGGATATGCTGCCGGGTCCTCTGGAGCCGGATAGGGCATGGCGGAACCGAGACACTCGGCCACCGTATAGTCAGTAGCCATCGGATCCGCGCCCCACGCCGCCGGCGGCATGATGCAGCAAAGGGCTATGGCCAACAATTTCAGTATTCTGTTCACGTTTTCGTTCTGTTTTGTTAATTTTGTATCTGAAAAAGTTTGTCAACAAACTTAGTGAATTATGATGAATCCACAAAATATAAAAACCGCCATCGCAGGAAAAGTTCTTCCGGAAGCACTCAAAATCATTGAGAATTTTCTCGCTGAAAATCCGGAAGACGCGAATCTGCTGATAGCGCGCGGCAAGATACTCTGGAGCATGGGAAAACGTGGAGAAGCCATGAGCGATTACGCACAAGCAGAACGCCTTGATCCCGAAGGACCGGCACGCCTCCTCATCGAGCACTCCAACTCCATTATGGATTTCTTCAACCCCGACCTGCTCAATCCCTGAAAATTTTTCGTAACTTCGCGACATGACGCCATTCACCCTCAATCTAAAAGGCAGACTCCTCGAGATCAGCCGCCCCCAGGTGATGGGGATACTCAACGTGACCCCCGACTCCTTTTATGCCGGATCCCACTCTTTCGGAGAGCGGGAGGCCGACGCCCGTGCGGCACAGCTACTGGAGGAAGGAGCCGACATGATAGATGTGGGGGGATACTCCTCACGCCCAGGCGCCACTCCGGTGGATGCCGATGAGGAGATGCGCCGCGTGCGCATGGGGATAGAGGCAGTGAGACGCCTCAGCAGCGACATACCGGTGTCGGTAGACACGTTCCGCGCCGATGTGGCACGCCGGGCGGTGGAGGAATGGGGAGCCGATATCGTGAACGACATATCCGGAGGAGCGCTCGACCCCGCCATGTTCGGGACGGTGGCGTCGCTACAGGTGCCATACATACTGATGCACATGCGTGGCACGCCGCAGACCATGCAGACCCTCACGGAATACACCGATGTCACAGCCGACGTGGCGGCGGAGCTGTCGCGTCCGCTCGAGACACTCCGGCGCATGGGGGTGGCCGACATAATCGTGGATCCCGGTTTCGGTTTCGCCAAGACGCTCGCCCAGAACTACGAGCTTATGGCACACCTGCCTCAGCTCGGCCGCATGCTCGGGTGCCCGATACTTACAGGCATCTCACGCAAGTCAATGATCACGCGCCTGTGCGGCATACCGGCCGAAGAGGCGCTTGCAGGCACCGTGGCGCTCAATACCGCCGCCATTCTCGCCGGCACAGCCATTATCAGGGTGCACGACGTGGCAGAGGGTGTGCAGACCGTAAAGGTGGCGCAGGCACTTATGGAAGCGCACCCGGAAACACAGATTTATCTCTAACCTAACTTCACCGAAGAAAGTGATTGAATCATTCGGAATAAAGGATATACTCGACATAGTGATAGTGGCGCTGATGCTCTACTATCTCTATAAGATAATGAAAGAGTCGGGCACCATAAACATCTTTTACGGGGTGCTTGCTTTCGTGCTGGTATGGGTTGTGGCCGCCGAGATCCTCGAGATGAAGCTCATCGGCACCATCCTCGACAAAGTGATGAGCATAGGTCTGCTCATACTCGTGATCATTTTCCAGGACCAGATAAAACGGTTTCTCGTGGAACTGGGATCCAAAAAGCGGTGGAAATTTCTCACATCCCTTTTCCACCACCGCGAAAAGGAGAACGCAGAGGACATACACGCCCGCGTGATGCCTATTGTGTATGCCTGCATGAACATGTCGAAAAGCAAGACCGGCGCGCTGATAGTGATACAGCAGGATGTGCCCCTCGAAAACTACGAGAAGAGCGGCGACATCATAAACGCCGAGATAAACTCGCGCCTGATAGAAAACATTTTCTTCAAGAACTCCCCGCTGCACGACGGAGCCATGATCATAGACGGCGGACGCATTAAAGCCGCCGGATGCATCCTTCCGGTTAGCCATGACACCAATGTGCCCCGTGCACTGGGACTGCGCCACCGCTCCGCCCTGGGCATCTCCCAGGCCACAGACGCATTCGCCATTGTGGTCAGCGAGGAAACGGGCAACATATCGGTAGCCCATCACGGACGCCTGTCGACACGCCTCAGCTCAACCGAACTCGAGAAACGCCTCTCGCACCTCTCTGTCATCTGACAGCAGGCCGGTGTCCACCCCTGTACCACCCTCCACGGCATGGAAACAGAGGCGGTAACCTCCCGATTTGAGCACAGTCTCCCCAGCGATGGTCACAGCTGCGGACAGCGACAACACAAGTGTCGCCATCACGCACCTGCCAAAACGATGCCACACGCTCATTTCAGAGCAGCTTCAATTGTCGCGGTAAACTCTTGTTCAGGAAGAAGCCCCACTGTAGTGGTATAGCTTCCGTCAGGCTTGACATATGCCACCATCGGGATGCTCTGCACACCATACTGAGCGGCCAGTTCGGGATGCACGTCCACATCCACGCTGTAAAACACAGCCTTCGAGGTATAGTTTTCTGCAACCCGGTCAAAGATGGGCGCGAACTGGCGGCAGGGACCGCACCATGTGGCGTTGAAATCGATAACCACGAGCTTGCTCTCTTCAGGAGTGATCACCGCACCCTTCTCAAGTACAGTCACGGCATGCTCCTGAGCTTTCTGTTCTGCGACCTGCGCACCATTTTCAGCCTTCTGTCCCGAGCCGCAGCTTGCAAGCCCCATAACACCTGCGGCAGCAACACACGCCGCCGCTAAAAATCCATTGAATTTCATAAGCGAATCTAATTAATCAGAGAAATTAAAGAACTCAGAGAAATTCGAGAAATCAAAGAGATCAGAGAAATCAGAGATCTCAGGCTCTTCCCAATTTCTCAATTTCTTAATTTCCTAATTTCTCAATTCTAAAAAAAGAAGTATTCTTGCTTGACTTCTCCCGCTCTTACTTCTTACTTCTAATTTACCCTATAAACAACGGGAGGCAACGGCATGTTCTTGAACGTCGCGGCCTCCCGTATTATATTTATTCTGTCAATTATGCTGCAGATCAGCCAAGAAC
>CATJQX010000238.1 GCA_949742535.1 uncultured Muribaculaceae bacterium
CATAGGTATATTTTTGTTAATGAAAATGTGGCTAAATTTACGCGCATTTTCATCAATAAACAATTTATGCTTATGAATAGGATCTTTACTACATTTTTTGCCGGATTGGTGATGCCGGTGGCTGTGGCGTTTGCTGCGGAAGTGTCTGTGCCGCAGAGGGTGGTGTCCCAACTGCGTGACATGGCTCCCGCCGCTGTGGAAGCCGAGGGGGAGACTATTGACCTCTCGCGTAACTGCCACAGTTATGTGAATGTGGGGGGCTTCGTGGTTTCGCAGAGCAACTACGGAAGTGTGGCGCAGCTTGTAAAGAGCGCCGACGGTACCGGCTGCACACTCGTTTATCCTGTGGCGGAGCTTTCCACCAGGCCCATTGCCGGCACAATTTCCGATGAAAAGATCACCTTCGTTCTCCCTCAGGTGGTGAACCAGGTGACGATTGACGATGAAGGCACTCCTGAGACTTACGACATAGTGATAGCCGCTTTCACGGAAAAGGAGCTGGAAGACGGATACACCAGCTGGCTCGCCGCCGACAACCAGACTGTGGCTTTCGATCTCGCAGCAGACGGTGCCATGACGGCTGAAAACAGTACCGTGATGCTCGGTGTGGGCATGGATATGGGGGACCTCGGCATACAGTGGATCGGTTTCGGTGACACAGATATCACCATGACACCGATGACAGCAGAGCCTGTGTCGCTTCCTGCCGGAGTGACCCCCGAGAACTACGTGGTGCGCAGCTTCGACTCCCCTTATATCGCGCATGTGGGATTCGACGGCGACGATGTATACGTGCAGGGGCTTGTGCAAGGTGTGCCCGAGGGGTGGATAAAGGGAAAACTTTCCGACGGCAAGGTGACATTCGCCAACGGACAGTATCTCGGCGTGGCCCACACAATCAGCACTTTCCGCAATTATGCCTACTGCATTGTGACCACAAAGGACTACGACGATGATTTTAACGAGGTTTTCGGTCCGGTGGAGCCGACTTTCGAAGTGGCATACGATCCCGAAGCAAAGTCCATGACATTCCCGACCAACCAGATCGTGGGCATGAGCCTTGATCCTGAAGAGCTGTACCTGCGTTCGGTAATGGAATTCGTGTCGCTGGAATACCGTGGCAACTTCGAGCCTACCACCCCTCCCGATCCCGTGATAGAATATTTCGGTGCCTATGATCCCGAGACCGGTTACGGCGAGATCGACTTTACGATGCCCGACGCGGGAGCCGACGGCAAAGTGCTCGATTTCAGCAATTACTATTATAATTTGATTGTCGACGGGGAGCTGTATGAGATCACTCCGGCTGTATATCCCTCCGTCGCCGCGCCCATGACAGACATACCCTACACATTCTCCGACAACAATGACTTCTACAGTTATTCCGAAGGATATCACATATTCTACTTCCGCGTGCCCGAGTACCGCACCATAGCACTTCAGGCGGTCTATACAATCGACGGTGTGACCAACAGAAGCGCGGTGGTTCTCGCCAACGAGGCCGGGGTGGAAGATGCGGTAATAGATCTCGCGCCGGTGGTGAACGAGGAATACTTCGATCTTTCCGGACGTGCGGTGTCACCGCGTTCCGCAGGTATACTGATCAGGCGCGTCACGCGTGCCGACGGATCGGTAGAGACATTCAAGACCGTTGCCCGCTGACCTCACGGATAAAAATTTCTGGCAGCACCCTCGCCATCCGGACAGAAACAGGACGGTGTGTCAAAATTCGCAATTTTGACACACCGTCATGTTTTTACGGAAGTTCTGCTCCGGAGATTCAGCGCTTGCGTTTAAGCTGTTTGCGGAGTTTCTTGAGATAGGCGCCGTGGTCGCCCGAGCGCGACATCATGTTCCAGAAATCATCCGACACACCAGTGAGAGCTGTTACTGTAAGCCGGGCGTCAAGCTCGCTGAAGGTGTCGGGATCGCTCAGGTCGATATCCTCGATTGAAGAGTCATAGGACAGCATTATTACATTGTTGCCGTAGTAAGCTGCGAAATCCTTGCATATTGCGCCTTCATCCTCATAGGTGTCGTCCTCGATCACGGAGAATGTTTTCGGCACCTTGTTGCGAAGGGTCGTGAAGTCGTTTTGGGAACCGTTGTAGCCGAGCATGCCCCCTTTACCCATTTGGGAACTTTCCTCAAGTATCATTGCCAACGGTGCAGGCACGGAAAGGCAAGGGGTGAAGCTCGGGAAGCCGGCTTCTTTCACAGGATCGCTGACATTGGTCATATAGGAAATCTTCATCAGCAGAGGCACACCGATATTGGCTGCCGACAGTGTGATATCAAACAGACCGAGATCGCTGTAATACTGGCCGCTTCCGGTCATGTCAAACACATACAGGCTGTTGCTGCGGCGCACTGTGGTGTTGATGGTGCCCACGCAGATAACTGCCTCGTCTTCCCCGCCGGCCTGCAGCGAGCAGCCGTCGAAGTTGGTTCTGTCTGATGTATAGTCGGGTATCTGGAAAACAAAGTTTTCATTTTCATCTGCTACGGCAAGCATGTCGGGAGTAATGATCACACCGCTGTAGCCGTCGCCCATCGCAGGCACAGGGATCTGGCGGGTGTTTCCGTCGGGCATGCGCACATCAAGCACACCGCCTATCCCGGTCGCGGTATTGATGTATATGGCGCCGAGATTCACATCGCCGTTGCCAAGGTATACCGGGATAGGATTCAGCTCTCTGCCGTCGATAGTGAGCACATGTACCTGGCCTTCGCCATTGAATCCCTCGGGAGCATAGAAATTGAAATTACCGTTGAGGTCAGATTTCACAGTAGTTGTTGTGCGGTTGCCGTAAGTCATCCAAATGGAGCATATGGCGGATCCGCCACCCTGATTGACGATCATGCCGGATACCATGTTGAGGCGGGGCAGGATCATTGTGGGCAACATGCGCTCCTCGCCCCCTTCGAGCGGGTCGACAGATATGGAAACCACGTTCTTGTAACGTCCGTAAGCCTTGGAGTTGATTTTCACCTCAAAGCGCACATCAGAGGGAACGCGCTGCTCATAGTAACCGTTGCCGTCGGTTTTTACGGAAGTCTGGTTGATGCTCACGGTAATCCCTTTGACCGGCATATTCTGGTCGTTGCGCACATAGCCTGTCACTTTAGCCTCCTTTTCGGGATCATCGAGGTTGACCCATGAGAAATGCTTTACGGTACCCACATACACGCCGTCGCGCAGTTGGGCTATGCCTTCTTCCACCCATATGCCTGCGGTTTCGTCGAAACTCCAGAGGGGGATGGTCTGCGGGGTGCGGTCGGCCAATCCTTCGGGGACAGGGAAAGTGAGGGTGGCCTCATGTGTCCCGTCGAGCTGCAGGGGATTGCCCGACACGTCGGTGAGGTTTACAGATGTCATGCCATAACTCAGCAGCATGGACTCCGAACCGTCGGCCCTTATACCCGCCAGATCGCCGCCGGGCATCATTTCCGCGAAATCCTCCGCATCAGGGTTGAGATATACCATCTCTGCTTTCACAGTGCCGTCATATTTCTCTCCTGTAGCCTTGTTGATGTAGGAAGCTGCAGGCAGATCCACGGTGAGACCGGATACCGTGAGTTTCCTGGCCGTTGATGAGCTGAAAGTGGCGGAGGCAGATATGGATCGGTCTGTCTCAGGCACCATCACCACGGTCCAATCCATATTGTATTCATAGCGCATGGAGCGCACCACACTGAAATAGCCGTCCTTCTCGAAACGCGCTACCAGACGTCCGTCGACCACATTGGAGGAGGTGAACTCGAAACCGCCAGCCATATTGGAGTAGACAGTGGATGTTCCGGAGCTTACTTTAACCCCTTGCAGCGGATTGCCGTCGGCATCGGTCACCACACCTTGCAGGTATGTGTCGACCATCTCGCCGGCGTCGGGGGTCTGGTTGCCGCCGCCGTTTCCGCCACCTTCTTCTCCGAGGAAGATCTCGTTTTCGCCACACGCGCCCAGCATGAGCAATGATGCGAGCGCCATGGCCTTGAAAGAAACAAGTTTCATTTTCATTGGTGTTATGTTATTGATGTTTTAATTTCTGATTACAGTTGCATGCATCGGTCACTCATAGTCGATAACGGGGCGCACCGCGTGTCCCGCATAGCGGGCATAGGATGTGTAGTCCCAGTCATCGGCACAGAAGTCTATGCGATAGGCGTTGGTGCGCCGTGAGTTGTTGAGGGTTCCGGACCAATAATATCCGAATCCAGCATCGAACACTTCGTTGCCGAAACGGTAGCCGGTGACGGGGAGAAATATGCTGTTGCCGTTGGGTCCGGTGACCTGGTATCCGGGCACTCCGTTCGATGTCGTCCATGTCCAGTCGCATTCGTTCACAAGCTCTGAAATCTCGGCTTCGGTCGGGAGACGCCATTGCATGTGCCATTGTATGCGGGCTATGTCAAGCGATGTGCCGCTTATGTTTGCAGGAGGGTTCGGACCGCCGTAGAGGGGTGAATCCCATGCTCCTCCTTCGTTCATCACATCTGCCGATGTTTCCTGCCCGGTGGGGTCTGCCCAACCGAAGAGGCCCCCGGCCTCGTGTGGCGCCGAGGCTCCGATGTTACGGTCTGCCCAGCAGACTGAAAGTCCCAGGTCTACAGCATCGCCAGGCGGTTCCTCGGTGGTAAACTGGAGCATATCTCCGTAGTAGACATCCTCGCCAAGTATCAGGCAGGCACGGTAACCATATGTGGTACCGGCATCAAGTTCGGTCAGTGTCACGGAGAATGCCCCGTTTGTAGTGCGGTTCGCTTCTACCCATGTGGCGTTGTCCATGGTTATGGCATCGTCGGTGTTCGGGGAGTATACGAAGCCTATCTGTGTCTGGTTCCCACTTTCTATGGCGTCGCAGTATCCGCGGATAACGGCTTTTTTGCTCTCAACATTCTGGGCAGACCATGTTTCGAGCTTCATGTCGAGTTCCACATCGGCTGTGGGGGTGGCCTCTATGTAGTTCCCCAGAATGTTTATCAACGGTTTGATGGTATATTTCTTCAACGGTTTCAGGCCGTCGAAATCCTTTTCCACGTCCAACTCGCTGACAACCCAGTTGAGCTTTGAGTCTGTCATGGAACGTGAGACCATACGGTTTTCCTCGTCGAAAATTCCCAAACCTACGGACTGTGGAA
>CATJQX010000239.1 GCA_949742535.1 uncultured Muribaculaceae bacterium
CCGAACATTAGCGTAAGTAGTTGATTCCAACAAGTATAACTCTTTACATACCTATCGCCATCATACTTGCGTACGAGATAATTAAAGTGATTGCGATCCATGAATTGGACTAATTGGGCGAAAACGTACTTGTCTTTATTCATAACGGCCTGATTCTGACCGCAAAGATAAATTCAAATCCGTTGACTCCAAATTCTCTCACAACAAATTGATTTTCAATAATTTCAAAGAACTCTTATGATTTTTTAGTGGACACTAATGTATCTTTGTCACTTGTGCAGGATATTTATATCCTGATTTAAAAACCCGCATAAACCGACCTTGCAGCCATGCCTTGCACCGCTGAATTCATCGACTTTATCTGCGACACCCTCACGCCCCTCGGAGAGGTACGCAGCTGCAAAATGATGGGAGAGTATGTTGTACACGTAAACGGGAAGTGTGTCATTACGGCGTGCGATAACCTCGCCTATGTAAAGAAACTCCCCTGCATTGCCCCACTGATGGCAGATGCCGAGTGTGGCTCCCCTTACCCCGGTGCGCGGGAAGCGTATATCCTCGACTTCTCCGATTCAAGGAAAGCCATAAAAGTCATACAGACGCTTTGGGAAGCCCTCCCCTATCCGAAACCCAGAAAGAAATGACGCCGAATCCAGAAACTGTATTTCCAATCGCCGGATGCGCCTCACTTACCCACGTGAAGCCCACCATAACAAAACCGAATATCATCGTCGGAGATTTCACATATTTCAGCGATGTGGATTTCGAAAAGCATGTCCTGCATCACTACGATTTCATCGGCGACAGACTTATCATCGGTAAGTTCTGCCAGATAGCAGCAGGAGTGACATTCATAATGAACGGTGCAAACCACCAGATGAACTCGGCTTCAACGTATCCATTCTATATAATGAACGGCTGGACACAGACACCCCCTGCTCCCGAAGACTTACCTATGAAGGGGGACACCGTAATAGGCAATGACGTCTGGATTGGACAAAACGCAACCATCCTGCCCGGCGTACATATCGGTGATGGTGCGATTATAGGACTCGGCAGCATAGTGGGACATGATGTCGAGCCTTACACAATCGTCGCCGGCAATCCGGCAAAACCTATACGAAAACGTTTTGACAACGAGACAATCGAGTTGCTACAGCAGTTGCAATGGTGGGACAAAGACATAGATGAAATCCAGCGACTCATACCACTGCTAACCGACAGCAATCATGAGTATCTAAAAACGACACTCAAAAAACTCCTTCAAAATGAAAAATGTAATTCTATACATTGCAGTAAGCCTTGATGGTTATATCGCCGACAGCAGTGGCTCTGTGGACTGGATAAAAGGTCATGACGAATCGGTGGAGCCAGACGACACGTTCACTCCGTTCTTCGGTTCGGTCGACACTGTCATTATGGGAAAAAGAACTTACCACCAGATTGTAACTGAACTTTCACCGGAACAATGGCCCTACACCGGCGCGAAAACTTTCGTCATCACACATGATAGCGAAAGCCATGATAACGGGCACATCTGCTTCCGCAACACAGCGGAATAAAGCTCTTCGATACTACAGAGCATAAAATTAATCTGACATTAGCAGACAGCAAAGAATATAACGGTATAATCGAATTGACATACCATCGCAAACAGTTTTAAAATTTTCATAAGCAATCGGCATAAACGGAAGTTCGCGCAAGGATTGCAACACGGCAATCATTATCGGCAAAGCATCCGATAAACTCGACAGATTGGAAGTCGATACAGAATTTACACAAACGACTGATCAAAAAAGGCGGAGGAAAAAAAGAGGAAAATCCAGAAACATTCTTCGCTTTATAATTTGCAAAAACCGATGGATAATTATTACCTTTGTATCGCTTCAGTCCGTTGAAACAACGTTCTTGCAGTCTGCCATGAACTGACAAGCGAATCATAGAACCCTAATTTTAACGAACCATAGCTACAGTTAACATCAATAAATCACCAACAAAATCACACTTCTATCATGGGACTTTTTGATAAAATCTTCAACCAAGTGCCCGAAGAGGACAAACTCACAAAACAGGAAGCCTTTGCCGGCATAGCACTTGCTATGGCCGGTGCTGACGGCAGTATCTCACAGGCAGAATGGGACGGAATAGTCAACTATATCCGCCGTTTACGTCTTTACGACAATTTCTCCGGCCCGGCTTTCGACAAGATGTTTGACAAGCTGTTCCGCATACTGAAGAGCCAGGGCGCAAGCGCGCTTGTGGCCTCATCGATCGAAGGCCTCCCCGAAGATCTTAAGCTCACCGCATTTGCCTGCGCTGTTGACATCGCACTGGCCGACGGGGTGCTTGAGGAAGAGGAGAAGGACATCATCAACCAACTCGCAGAGTCGCTTCAGATTCCTGAACAGATCGCAATTTCAATCATTGAGGTGCTGATCATCAAAAACAAGGCATAACCACATATTGCCTTCAACGATTAAGTCTCCGGGAAGTCCAATGACGACATCCCGGAGACTTTTTCCGTATTATTCTGTCCCATGAAATCAAAATTTCAGTACAAACCTGCACAATGCCATGCGGAAGCACAACCGGGATATTACTGAAACCATCACCAGAAATATGAACTATTTCGCACTGATATGACTTTTTCGTTTTGCACTACGATAGTGTAACCCTCCGGATACTGCCATATTTCGGCAGATTTTCCATTATATGTAGTTTGCCCCTTTTTTATCGGATCACCGAGCGCCTCAACAAGCATTTCTTTTGACATTCCATCAACTATCTGCTGGAATGCTATTTTTTCTCCATAATATTTTCCGTATCTCGTGGAAAGGCTGTCCAAGCGTTCTTTCACCACGAAGCCTGCCACTATATGTCCATAAGGGATGCCCTTCAGCTGCTGACCATCACAGTCTTCAAGAATAAGGTATGCGCCATTGTCATGCAATTCAACTCCCATATCAATAGCCTTATACTCTGTTTTTTCTTTGGTTTGCAATGAGCCGCCACCAACCATTCCGATTCGCTTGCCAAGCGCGTAGAATATTTTTCCGACATGAAGCTGCTTCATCTTTTCATAATTCCCGACACAGATAAAGTTGTTTGTTGTGGCAATGTTCGGCAAATAGTAGATTTCATCGCCAGTCTTCTGTTCCCGTAGCAATAGACAATATCTGGAGTTCTGCTGGCAAAACACTTTCAACACATCAAAATATTTACCAACCACTGCATCAGGAGCCGTATTGCAGACTCTCTCATCCATCACATGATAAATCGCGGCATTTCCATTTAGCGGATTGGTTGTATAAAAAGCATTGACATATCCGTTCACATCATTTTTCATACCCTGAAAAAACAACGTCTGTCCGGGAAATTTGGGATAATTCGTATATGACTGATGAAAAGGAGCAAGGCTATCATATGGGATAGCGTTCACTTGCGAATACTCCACGATCCCACCATCTTCTGACACCACAATATTCAGTTGCGCATGAGCGACTGACGCCAACAATAATGCTATCGCCGGCACAAACATACAATATGCCCTCATTCTGTAAATATGATAAATCTGTTATTCCTTGACAGGGATATTATTCTTTTCGCCCGATTCTCCAGAAAGTCCATCAACTTCATGAATGCCTTGACGTTGCCATTACCGCACACATCTTTTCCCACGCAGTCGTGAAAGCAAACATTCAGTCACGCTTATGTCCTGACAGCGACGAGGCTCTCTGCCAACAGCCTTTTGTCGCTTGTCAAGAATGACAACGGATGGCAGAAACATTATGGCAACGGAATGCCGCGATGTGGGCTGCCACTGCAAAATTGCAAAAAATCCCCAATACAGCAAGCGAATCTGCTGAAAAACATACATTCAGCCCACAGCTACTGCTACCGCACTAAAGCGGTGGCTTTGGTCACCGACAGTGATTGACTATCCCTACAACTTTCTTTATATCAATATCAGATGACGAAGAGGCTGAGAATATTGAAGATTTTTCAGCAAGACAGCTCAACTCACAGGATGTGGCTACAGCTTTCCTGAACAGGAATAAGTAAATATTACTGGGGAAATAGCATTATAAATCCCTCCGTCAAGAACAAAATTGACACAATATCAACAGAACAGACATAAGCAAGTCGTGGGAATTATTTTATGCACAATAATTTCCCCGACTTGCATGTTTTCCAATACTTTTTAGTAATTTCGCAGTGCGGAGCATGGGTTACCGATCAGACTGACAGGCACTCAGTACAGATCTCACCGTGGCTACTATTCCGCACTGATCCCTAACTATCACGTTACCTGAAAAATGAGAATTCTTAAACTTATCTCATGCGCCATTTTACTTGCAGGCCTTGCATCATGCGGAGCATCAACCGCTAAGGATACCGATGCAGATACGATTGAACGCCAGGAAGCGGTGACAGAGACTGCCACCACAGAAAATACAGCAAATACTGATTTGATCACATCTGTCTATGACAAATTCGTGTTTGCCATAGATTCAGACGGTGATGAAATTAATAATCCTGAAAAATATTTCACACCAGGTGCCCTTAAGAAACTTCAGGATGACTATAAATTTGATTGCGATGACGGACCATGTTACGCATATAATGCGCTGAGAACCGAAGCACTGGACTCCAGACCGGGATCAGACGAGACATCATGTATTTACAGCATCGCCCCCGAAGAAGATGGTTGGTATACAGTATCATATTCAGATATGGGATGGTCGGGCAAGACACGCATCAGAATCGCTGACGGAAAAATTGACGACTATGAACGGACTGAGCAACAATTCACACCTGAGGAAAACTAACCTCCGGACAGCACATGCGGTATGAACACCGCGACTGTCCCAATTGCAACTCTCCAAAACGCAACAAATAAATCCACCGGAACACGTGGAGCCCCCGCATAAAAGCATCTGTATTGCCACTGCACACCGACTGCAAATAATACAGGTTATTTTGAACCTTCGACTGATTTACGTAATTCTGCAACAGAAAGCAGTTGTGTGCTTTTTACA
>CATJQX010000240.1 GCA_949742535.1 uncultured Muribaculaceae bacterium
AAATGGATGCAGGTGGAGTCTCCCATAAAGAATCTTTTGGATGAGGTGTCCGGAGAAGGACAGTCGGCGCCTGCGGAATTCTATAATATCCAGGGTATGCCGGTGGCGGCTCCCTCGCAGGGCATCTACATTGTGCGCCGTGGCAATTCTGTCAGCAAAGTAGTTGTAAGATAACGTTTTTTTATCAGTTCAATCACTGAAAAGAGTGGCGATGTGTCGGTAATGAGACGCATCGCCATTTTTTTAGGACTAATCACAATAATTATGCGTACCACTTCGTAATATGAATTGTACACACAGGTTGCCATGTCTGACTTTTTGGTGCAGGTCACATCATAATGATTGTAAAAATTGTTATAAATAATGGACTGAGATCAATTCAGATCATACATGACATGGTTGAAATAAAAAAATGGAAAGATTCATCACTATCGCACGCAGGATACTGCTTAAGTTCAATCTCACGCGGCTGCTTACATTCGGATACCGGTCGGATATCGCTGAACGCAATATCCTTGTGGGGTATCTTACATATATGCTGCTCGGGTTCGGTCTGCTCATGATTCCGTGGTCGAACCGCGGCGACAATTCCTGGATAGACAATCTGTTTACCGCTGCGTCTGCGATCTCCACGACGGGGCTGGCTACGGTGGAGGTATGCGAGGCTTATACGCTTTTCGGCCAGTTTGTCATTCTGTTTCTTGTGCAGCTCGGGGCGATCGGATATATGACATTGAGTTCATACATCCTGTTCAGGCTCACGCATCATGCTACCATTTATACGGGCAAGATGGCTAATGCTTCGATCGGGGTGCCTTATGGAATGAAACTGCGTGATCTTATCAATAATGTGGTACACTTCACGGCGATTTTCGAATTGGTCGGCTTTGTGATGTTTTACATCATTTTCAGCCATATGTCGGTGGATATGGCGGCATGGAAGGCTCTCTTTCTTGCGGTCTCCTCATTTGGAACAGCAGGGTTCAGTCCGTTTCCCGACTCGCTCTGCATGTTTGACGACAATATAGCAGTCAACGCAACCGTAGCCGCTCTGAGCTATGCCGGGGCTATGGGATTTATTGTAATAACGGATCTTACCAGTAAGCTGAAGAACCGTGATTATATGATCTCCTTCACGACTAAGGTGATATTGATCATAACCGGTATAATGACAGTGGGCGGCACACTTATCCTTATGCTGAGTCCCGGTGGAGTGGAGGGACACGGATTCTGGCACAGGTTGTTGTATTCGTTTTTCCAGACGATGTCGGCAATGACTACAGTGGGATTCAATACCATTGACATGTCTACTCTAAGGGTAGGTCCGATTCTTATTTTTTCACTTATAATGTTTGTCGGCGCATCTCCTTCGGGTACTGGCGGCGGTGTGAAATGTACCTCTGTTTCCGCAGTATGGGGATTTATAGTCTCTCGTCTTGGCTTGAGGAAAGAGGTCACTTTCCTTGGGCGCGTGATACCGATGTACAGGGTGGATTCGGCTCTGACCAATATATTTATCTACGGCATGGCGATTTTTGCGGGGTGTCTTGTCTTGGCTTATAGCGAACCATTCAAGTTGTCGCAGATTCTTTTCGAGGCGACATCGGCAATAGGTACGGTAGGGCTTAGTACCGGTATAACCCATGACCTCGGCGTTACTGGCAAACTGGTGATAATCTCGCTGATGTACATAGGGCGTGTGGGGGTCATCACCTTCGGTTCAGCCCTCGTGATAAGCACCAAGGAGAAGCGTCACCGCGCCAAACAGGAATCGGACCTCGTGGCCTGATCCCATTGGGGGAGATCATGGGCGGGTATTTTATGTGGCATCCCTGTAAATTTGGGGAGCGGTGGGAGAGGTTTCAGAAAAAAATGCTAATTTTGCATGATTGAAGCTACACGGCTTCAAAAAGATCTCTAACTGCGTTTATTGAAACCAAAAACACGAAATACAGCGATGTACAGAACTAACACTTGCGGTGAACTCCGCATTGCCGATGCCGGTAAAGAGGTGACTCTGGCCGGATGGGTGCAGCGCGTGCGCAAAATGGGAGGCATGACCTTTCTTGATCTGCGCGACCGTTACGGAATTACACAGATAGTTTTCAACAACGACACCGATGCCGCCCTGTGCGAGCAGGCTAACCACCTCGGACGTGAATTCGTGGTGCAGGTGACGGGCAATGTCGCTGAACGCACTGCCAAGAACCCCAATCTGCCCACTGGCGACGTGGAGATAATCGCAACTTCGCTAAAGGTGCTCAACGCCTCGGAAGTGCCTCCTTTCACAATTGAGGATGAAAGCGACGGCGGCGACGACCTCAGGATGAAATACCGCTATCTCGATCTGCGCCGCAATCCGGTACGCCGCAATCTGGAGCTGCGCCACTGCATGACGATGGAGGTGCGCCGTTACCTTGACTCAAAAGGCTTCCTTGAGATAGAGACACCGATGCTGGTGGGATCTACCCCTGAAGGCGCGCGCGACTTCGTGGTGCCATCGCGCATGAATCCGGGCTGTTTCTATGCCCTGCCGCAGTCGCCCCAGACGCTCAAACAGCTTCTTATGGTGTCGGGCATGGACCGCTATTTCCAGATCGTGAAATGTTTCCGCGACGAGGACCTGCGTGCCGACCGTCAGCCTGAATTTACCCAGATCGACTGCGAGATGAGTTTCGTGGAACAGGAGGATGTGATCTCACTGTTCGAAGGTATGGCCAAACATCTCTTTAAGGAACTGCGTGGCGTGGAGCTTACCGAGCCGTTTGTGCGCATGCCCTGGAGCGAGGCTATGAAATATTACGGAAGCGACAAGCCCGACCTGCGTTTCGGCATGAAGTTCGTGGAGCTGATGGATATAATGAAGGGTTCAGGCTTCTCGGTGTTTGATGACGCCGCATATATAGGCGGCATCTGCGCCAAAGGTGCCGCAAGCTATACCCGCAAGCAGCTCGATCAGCTTACCGACTTTGTGAAGCGTCCGCAGATCGGCGCCAAAGGCATGGTATATGCCCGTGTGGAGGCCGACGGCAGCGTGAAATCGTCGGTAGACAAATTCTATTCGCAGGAGACGCTCCAGAAGATGAAAGAGGCTTTCGGTGCCGAGCCGGGCGACCTTATCCTCATACTCAGCGGCGACGATGCCATGAAGACCCGCAAGCAGCTATGCGAGCTGCGTCTGGAGATGGGCAACCGTCTGGGTCTGCGCGACAAGAACAAGTTCGCCTGCCTGTGGGTGGTTGACTTCCCGATGTTCGAGTGGAGCGACGAGGAGCAGCGCCTGATGGCCATGCACCATCCGTTTACCCATCCCAAGGATGAGGATATCCCCATGCTCGATACAGATCCGGCTGCCGTGCGTGCCGATGCATATGACATGGTGGTCAACGGTGTGGAAGTCGGCGGCGGATCTATCCGTATTCACGACAGCGAGCTGCAGGCCAAGATGTTCGAGATCCTCGGATTTACTCCAGAGAAGGCTCAGGAGCAGTTTGGCTTCCTGATGAACGCCTTCAAGTTCGGAGCGCCCCCTCACGGTGGTCTGGCATATGGTCTGGACCGTTGGGTATCGCTGTTCGCAGGTCTCGACAGCATCCGCGACTGCATCGCCTTCCCGAAGAACAATTCAGGCCGCGACGTTATGCTCGAGGCCCCCGCGCCTCTCGATCAGAAGCAGCTTGACGAGCTGCAGCTTGAACTCGCCCCTGCCGAGGAGAAAAAGGCGTGAGCGCATCAGTAGACTTGTAAATAATAATGAGGTGAACATGCCGCAGGGTAATGCCGAGGCATTTCACCTCATATTATAATAAGTAACTGTTTATAATAAGTAACTGGTCAAAATTATTTTAATGTTTGTTCGAGAAAAATTGAAATAATCTGACCGCAAATAATTTTGAACTGTTACGAATTTAATAAAAGTAATGAAAATCAGGGAGATTACAGACGCATTGGAGGCTTATGCCCCACCTTCGCTTCAGGAGAGCTATGACAATACCGGCTACCAGGCGGGAAATCCGGACAACGAGGCCACCGGAGCGTTGCTGTGTGTGGATGTGACGGCAGACACGGTGCGTGAGGCGGTGGAGAAAGGATATAATCTTATCGTATCGCATCATCCGCTGCTGTTCCGCGGGGTAAAATGCGTTATCGGGCGCGACCGCCCAGAGCGCGTGTTGGCTGAAGCTATACGTAACGACATCACAATCTACTCCTCGCACACGGCGATGGACAGTGCCGTAGGGGGAGTGTCATGGCGCATGGCTGAAATGCTTGGACTGAAGGATGTGAAGGTGCTCGTGCCGTCGCGTCCCGGAGCCGAAACCGGTCTCGGAGCCGTAGGCGATCTTCCTGTGGCGGTGGATATGGAGACGTTTCTCGCAAAAGTCAAGGAGGCTTTCGGGTGTGCGATGCTGCGGGTATCGCGCTTTTCGCCGTCGCAGCCGGTGAGCCGGGTGGCGTTATGCGGGGGAGCTGCAGGAGAGTTTGTGCCTGAAGCGATAGCCGCAGGTGCAGACATCTATGTCACCGCCGACTGCAAACTCAACCAGTTTTTAGACCATGCAGGCGATATAGTGCTGGTTGATGCCGGACATTTTGAGACAGAGGAATGTACAAAGCGGATTTTTTTCGACGTAATAACGGAAAAATTTCCTAACTTTGCAGTCTGTTATTCAGAGACTGAAAAAAATCCTATAATATATTTGTAAGCAGAAATGGCTAACGATAAAATCAAAACCGAGAACCTCTCTGTGGAGAGCCGCCTCCGCTCGCTGTATGAGCTCCAGACTATCCTCACTGAGATCGACCGCATCAAAATTATCCGCGGTGAGCTTCCTCTGGAGGTGAAAGACCTGGAGGATAATCTTGAAGGTCTTCGTACACGTATCGCCAACTACACCGCTGAAATCGAGGAACTCCGCGTGAAACTCGCGCAGGAAAAGGACAAGATCGCCGATGCCCAGAATAAGATAGCGCGCTACAAGGAGCAGCTTGACAATGTGCGCAACAACCGTGAGTTCGACCTCCTTACAAAAGAGGTGGAATTCCAGACACTCGAGATCGAGCTGTGCGAAAAGCACATCAATGAATATTCGCGTCTGATCGACAACAAGACCTCCGATATAGAGGCTACCAAGGAGAAGATCACTGACAACGAGCATATCCTCTCCGAGAAAAAGGCCGAGCTTGAGGAGATTGTGACAGAGACCCGCCAGGATGAGGAGCGTCTGCGCCAGCAGGCAAAGGAGCTTGAGGCACACATCGACGACGAACGCACTCTCACGGCATTCAAACGCATACGCAAGAACGCCCGCAACGGTCTCGGTCTGGTATGCATCCAGCGCAACGCTTGCGGAGGCTGCTTCAACCGCATCCCGCCGCAGAAACAGCTCGAGATAAGAATGCATAAGAAGATTATCGTGTGCGAATACTGCGGCCGAATCATAATCGATCCGGAGATTGCAGGTCTGCCTGATGAGGTTTCCGCAAAATAAGGCATAGGATGATCTGAAAAGGCGTGTCGCGTTACGGAAAACGCCATGCTGCCCGCTATGATATAAGGGTGATGTGTCAGAAATGATGGCTGACACATCACCTTTCTTATTTGCTGGGGGCGCCCGGTTTTATGACCATGTTGGTCTGAATGCCGTTTTTTCGGTGCATTTTGTCAATTTTTTTGTCAATATACAGTCTCTTTGCCGTTTTTTTTCTAATTTTGCACTCTGTTTAAAGCAGCCCGTCCACTCGTAAACGGACACTGTCCCGTGTGAAGTCAATCGTCTGGAGTAATGGATGTAAATTCTGCACATTTATATATTGGGCTCGCCAATAGGTAAATTAAAAGTTTTTTAGAAAAAGTATGAAGCTATTACAAGCCAAACTTGCTAAATATACTGCACCGCAGGAAGCCAAGGCGGCTGGAGTTTACCCCTATTTCAGGGCTATCTCTTCAGAGCAGGAACCGGAGGTGATCATAAACGGTAAGAAAGTGTTGATGTTCGGCTCCAATTGCTACTCTGGTCTGGTTTCCGATCCCCGTATTAAAGAAGCTGCCATTGAGGCTATAAAGAAATATGGTACCGGTTGTGCCGGATCTCCTTTCCTCAATGGAACCCTTGATCTCCACAAACAGCTTGAGGCAAGGATTGCCGAGTATATCGGCAAGGAAGATGTGATGATTTATTCTACCGGATTCGAGGTGAATCTGGGTGTGGTGTCGTGCCTTACCGGCCGTGAGGACTATATACTCTGGGACGAGCAGGACCATGCCTCCATCATAGAGGGCCGTCGCCTCAGCTTCTCGCAATCGCTGAAATACCGCCACAATGATATGGAGTCGCTTGAGAAACAGCTCCAGAAGTGCGCTCCCGACAAAGTGAAGCTCATCGTTACCGACGGTGTGTTCTCGATGGAGGGCGACGTGGCAAATCTTCCTGAGATAGTGCGTCTGGCTAAAAAATATGACGCGCAGGTGATGGTTGACGAGGCGCATGGTATCGGCGTGTTCGGCAAAGGTGGCCGCGGCACATGCGACCATTATGGTGTCACCGACGATGTGGATCTCATTATGGGCACATTCTCCAAATCGTTCGCTTCCCTCGGAGGCTTTATCGCCACCGACAAGGAGATCACCAATTTCCTCCGCCACCATTCCCGCTCCTATATCTTCACCGCAAGTATCACTCCCGCTTCTACCGCGGCTGCCCTCAAGGCCATTGATATTATGGAAGCTGAACCGGAACGTCAGGAGCATCTCTGGGAGATGACCAATTTCGCACTTGACGGTTTCCGCAATATGGGTTGCGAGATCGGGCATACCTCAACCCCCATCATACCCCTCTTTATCCGCGATGACTTCAAGACTTTCGCCATCACGCGCGATCTTTTCGACGAAGGTATATTTGTGAATCCGGTGGTAAGTCCGGCTGTGGCTCCCAATGACACACTGATCCGCTTCAGCCTCATGTCCACCCATACACGCGAGCAGGTGGAGACAGCTCTTGAGAAAGTGCAGAAAGTGTTCCGCGCACATAATCTGATCCCCTGACAGAGGTTTCCCTCTGGGGAAATATTACGATAAAGGATAATCCGTGATTGTAGCCGTCCGTAAACGGCGCAGTCACGGATTATTCTTTTATGATTGTTTGCCGGATGTGATGTCGCGGATTACAAGTCCTGCAAGTGTCATGCCGAATATTGCGGTTATGTGGCACAATGAACCGTTTGTCGCGACCTTATTGAAATTCATGGGGGCGCCGTTGGAGCTTTCTTCATGGTTTTGCTGTTCTGCCGTGGAGGCGCCGAGGTTGGGCAGAAGTTCATCGGAGAATACGCATTTGAATTTTTTTGCAGGGTAGAGGCCGCTCTTCTTGAAGCGGCGCCGCAGGGCGGCGGCGAGTCTGCAGCCGGTGACGGTGCGGAATTCGCCGGTCTTTATTCTTGTGGGATCCATTTTCAGCGCGGCGCCCATCGATGAAAACAGCCGCGGCCTCCTCGCGCGCGTAGCATTATATATAAGGAGTGCCTTGTCGGACAGCGAATCTATTGCGTCGATAATGTAATCATACTCCTCCGGATCGAATTTTCCTGCGGTCGATGCGGTGTAGATGTCGTTAATCGCTGTAATGTTTGCTTGAGGGTTTATGGAGAGCAGATGTTGGAGCATGGCTTCCGTTTTGGGAACCCCGACTGTTCCGGTTGTCGCAGGCACCTGCCTGTTGATATTCGATACGGCTACCCGGTCGGCGTCCACAATGGTAAGATTTTTGAGGCCGGTTCTTATGAGTGCCTCGGCCGTCCAGCTGCCGACGCCTCCGATTCCGAAAATTATTACTTTTTTTTCATCGAGCAGTCGCATGTTTTCTTCGCCGAGAAGAAGGGTGGAGCGGTCGAAAATTGCAGCAGGAGAGTAGTCCATATCTTTTTTTTGGGGTGTTTTCTACAAAATATTTTATCTTTTTATTCGGAGATTTTTCCTGTCATGGGAAAAATCAACATGCAAAATTAGCGAAAATACATGAGGGATAAAATATCAGAGGGGTGAGGTTTTCCTGTTCTTTTGAGTCTGTCTGCGCGTGATCGTATGGTACCTGCATCGGCATTTTACCCCTTGTGTGGGGCTTGTGAGGGGTGAAATGTGGAAAAACATGCTAAAAAACATAGTTTTTGAGAATTTTTTTGGTAAAAAGTTTGGTAGTTTCAAAAGAAGGGTGTAACTTTGCACTCGCTTTTGGG
>CATJQX010000241.1 GCA_949742535.1 uncultured Muribaculaceae bacterium
CGAGCCAAGCGACCAAAGGTCGATGACTGACAGCATCCTCGCCATCCGGGCAGAAACAAGGTGGTGTGTCAAAAATCGCGATTTTTGACACACCACCTTCTGTTGTTTCGTGTTTCGTATATCGCCGGTATCAGCGCAGCTTGAGCTTTTTACCGGGGTTGATTTTCGATTTGGTGGTAAGACCGTTGAGTTTGCAGAGCTGACGCACAGTGACGCCGTTGCGTGAGGCTATGCGGCTCAGTGTGTCGCCTTTCTTTACAGTATAGGTGGATGCTTTCGAGGATCCTGACGCTGAGGAGGCCGTGGTATTGGCGGGGTGGCTTGCCTTATACTGGCGTGCATATTCCGTGTTGGCTGCGGGATCGTAGTTGCGGGCTTTCTTGTAGGTCTGCTTGTCGAAAGTATATGAATCGGTGTGTACCGTCTGGTTAGCGAAATCGAATATGGCGGCAGGGTTGATGGGTATTCCCATGAAGCGGGTCTCGAAGTGGAGGTGTGAGCCGAAAGAGCGGCCTGTGTTTCCTCCGAGTGCGATCGGTTCACCGGCTTTCACGTCCTGGTCTTCCTTGATAAGGAATTTCGACAGGTGACCGTATACGGTTTCCAGACCGTTTGTATGTCGCAGGATGACATAGTTGCCGTAGCCTCTTCTTTCAAAGTTGGTGAGGCGCACACGTCCGTCAAATGCCGCATATACGGTATCGCCGGTCTGAAGTTTAAGGTCGATGCCTTTATGCTCTCTTCTGAATCGTGGGCGGTATCCGTATGGCGATGTTACATATCCCGGACAGGGCATGGCGAATTTGCTGACATCGATGTTTTTTGTATCGGGAATGTCCATGCCGGCATATGCGTTGACGCTGCGGGAGTTCCATCCTTCGGTATAGATATCAAGTTCGGGTTCTTCCTCATCCTTGAAAAGGTTGTCGAGGAAGTCCTGCGTATCTTTTACCGAGATCTGGTTCCCGATGTTTTCCTGACGTGCGATAAGATCGTTGTGCTCTGCTTTGTGGGCGTTGGGCAAACGGTATGTCTGTGCGTCGGCGCCTATGGCGGCACAAGCGGCAAGTGTAAATAGTGTTAAGGTCTTAAGCGTTTTTTGAAGCATCATTAGTTAATGAGTGAGAGAGAGTTGTTCTGGTTAATCTTGCCTCTGTGCCTACGGGGTTACGCTGCCCCGTGGTCTTATGGAGGTTGCAAGTGTTTTATTCGGTTTGTTATCTCCTGTTCCGCATCTGTGGAACCACTGGAAATGTTGCGGCTCAGAGTTTGAGCTCGTCGGGTTCATAAAGCGCCGGTGTCACCAGCGGCATATAGTCGAATATTTCGTCTTTTTTGAAGAAACGGTTCAGCTCTATTGCTGCGTTTTCAGGAGAATCGGATGCATGCACAATGTTTTCCTGGCCGCTCATGCCGAAATCTCCGCGTATGGTGCCGGGAGCGGCATTGCGTGCTTTTGTCACGCCTGTCATGCCTCTTACAACTGCGATTGCGTCAACGCCTTTTATAGCAAGAACTATCACCGGTGTCGCCATCATTGACTTGAGGAGAATAGGGAAGAAAGGACGGTCTACAAGATGGGCATAATGCTCACGGAGAAGAGGCTCTGTGAGTTGCATCATTTTCATGCCTGTGATGATGAGGCCTTTCTGTTCGAATCTTGTGGTAATCAGCCCAATTAGTCCGCGTTGAACGCTTGACGGTTTGATGATGACGAGAGTGGTTTCCATTAAAAAACAAAATAAAAGCCCCTAAACAGGGGGGATTGAGTGGATTAACGGGGGAGAGCTATACATGCTTGCCCGCAATTTGCGGAGAGTAGAAATTCGGTTTTCAAGGAGAATCGGAATGAAAAAATCTGAATTGGCTGATTAAAAACCTTTTCCACACACCAAAGTTATAAAAAATAACGTTTTAGTTGAAATTTCGCCGTATTAAAATATACTAATTAAACGCCTATATAGTTAAACAGATGCGTAATGGCTTGATGGGTAGGTGAATATAAAAACATGTTCTACAACATATCCTGCGATTTCCGTGTTTTATGTGTATGTGCAGGTATTGGTCGCCGGTACTTCTATGAGATTCGCGACAGGTTGAAACTGCGGTCAGAAAGGAGTTGTAGTTCAGGCGCAAGCATGGCGTGCTGCGGGAGCGAAAGTGTGGGGTCTGCATCAAGTATGGAGCATGCGCAGTCGCGTGCGAGCTGCACAAGCTGGCCGTCGGTAGCGATGTTTGCTATGCGGAGGTCGAAGGGGATGCCGCTCTGCATGGTTCCCTCTATGTCGCCGGGTCCGCGCATTTTCAGGTCTGCTTCCGCTATAAGGAAACCGTCGGTGGTGGATGTCATAAGTTCGAGACGTTTGCGTGTGTCTCCGGCAATTTTGTTTTTGGTCATTAGCACACAGTAACTCTGTTCCGCT
The DNA here is from genome assembly GCA_949742535.1 of uncultured Muribaculaceae bacterium. GTDB lineage: Bacteria > Bacteroidota > Bacteroidia > Bacteroidales > Muribaculaceae > UBA7173. Next base: position 2,424 of record CATJQX010000241.1, read on the forward strand.
CCTCGCCCCACGCGCCCACGCAGCTGATGGAGCTGTGAGAGGCCGAACCTCTCGGCGTTTTCTATGACCATAACCGATGCGTTTGGCACATTCACACCTACTTCAATCACTGTGGTAGCCACAAGTATGTCTGCCTGGTGCTCTGCAAACAGTCGCATCTGGAAGTCCTTTTCCGTCGGTTTCATCTTGCCGTGCACATATGCCACGCGGTATGAGGGAAATGTGTCGCGTATCAGCTCGTATCCCTCCTCGAGGCTTCTCAGATCCAGTTTCTCGTTCTCCTGTATCAGGGGATAAACGATATATATCTGTCTTCCTTTTGCAAGCTCGCGGCCTATGGAGCGGTAAACCTGCATGCGTTGGCTGTCATATCTCAGGAGGGTTGTTATCGGTTTGCGTCCTGGAGGCAGCTGGTCGATCACCGACACGTCGAGATCGCCGTATACCGTCATGGCAAGAGTGCGCGGTATCGGTGTGGCAGTCATTACGAGCACATGCGGCACACGTGTGCTCTTGTTCCATAGGCGCGCCCTCTGCAGGACGCCGAACCGGTGTTGCTCGTCGATAACCACGAACCCGAGTTGGCGGAACCGCACATTGTCCTCTATCAGTGCATGTGTGCCTACAAGTATGTGCAGCGTACCCGCCTCAAGCTCGGCGTGTATCACATCGCGTTCCTTCTTGCGTGTGGAGCCTGTAAGCAGGCGCACATTTATCCCCAGGGGCGCCACCATTCCGCGCATTGTCTCGAAATGCTGCGTGGCAAGTATTTCTGTAGGTGCCATCAGGCATGCCTGTGTGCCGTTGTCGAGAGCCATGAGCATGGCCATGAGCGCCACTATGGTTTTTCCTGAGCCAACGTCTCCCTGAAGCAGGCGGTTCATCTGTCGCCCCGAGGCCACATCAGCCCTGATTTCCTTCAGCACTCTTTTTTGCGCGTCGGTCAGCGGAAAGGGGAGCACTTCAGAGTAGAAACCGTTGAAAAAGCGGCCTATCCTCGGGAAGGGGATCCCTTGCACTGCCGCGGCCCGCCGGTGGCTGAACCGCTGTATGTTTAGCTGCAGATAGAAAAGTTCCTCAAATTTCAGCCGTTCGCGTGCGCGTTGGAGCGAGGTGTTGTCCGACGGATTGTGGACGGTGCGTATCGCATCGTCGGCACTCATGAAATTATATCTGCCGATTATTTCCTGCGGGAGTGTTTCCGGTATATGCCTTACTGCGCCGAGAGCGTTCTGCACCCATAAGAAAATATTCCGCACGGATATTCCGCGGTTACGGAGCTTCTCGGTGAGGGGGTATACTCCTCTCATGCCGGCGGACGCGGCTACCGATTCAGGAGGATCCACTTCCGGGTGCACCATGCTCCAGTGTCCGTTGAACTGCTGCGGTTTCCCGAAAATGATGTATTCCTTTCCAGTCACATACAGCTCCTTTATCGCTTTTATGCGCTGGAACCAGACAACCTCCATCGTGGCGGTGCCGTCGCTGAAAAGCCCTACAAGCCTCATTTTGGCACCTTCGCCGAGAGTGTTGAATGTAACGAACCGTCCACGCACCTGTATGGCAGGCATCTCGCCGGCGAAGCGGTTTATCGGATATATCTGCGAGCGGTCGACATAGTGTGTGGGAAAATGGTGGATAAGGTCGTGACACGTGCGTATCTTAAGCTCCTCTTCGAGCAGCCTGGCACGTGAGGGACCTATCCCTTTCACGAATTTCACTTCTATATCGCGTGTGGATTTCACTGTTTGCGTGCGCCTGTGCGTTATGCCTTATCCATCGACAGTCTCGCCTCGGCCACAGCCATATCGAGAGGTGTCGTGATCTTGATGTTGTCGGAGGAACCCTCCACGAGCACAATGTTTTCGAAACCGGCAGCGGCCAGAACCGATGCGTCGTCGGTGAACGCTTCGTCATACGGGAGAGAATATGCCTCGCGCAGCCGCCACAGCGAGAATGCCTGCGGGGTCTGCACTGCCCGGTAAAGGCTGCGGTCCACGGCCTCCGATGAAACTCCGTTTTCCGATATTTTCCTGAGCGAGTCGGTCACCGGCACAGCCGGTATAGCTCCGTCGGTGTTGCGGGCATATGCCACCACCCGCTTTATCAGGGCGGCGTTGACCAGTGGACGCGCACCGTCGTGGATGAGCACCGTGGCTCCTGCCGGGGCATCGGCAAGCGCGTCAATGGCATGTTTTACCGATTCCCACCTTGTGGCGCCCCCCTCTATGATACGGGGAGACTCCACGCCGTGTGTGGCGCAAAGATCCTGCCATAGCGGTATCATGCCGGCAGACAGCACGAGTACTGTCTCTCCTGCCGGGAGAGCTTTTCTGAAAGCCTCGATCGTGTGCATGAGCATCGGTTTTCCCGCAAGGGGAAGAAACTGTTTCGGAAGTTCACCTCCGAAACGGGTGCCGTTTCCGGCCGCCACAATCACGGTTATCTCCATTCTTATATTACTTATCTTAGAGAGTGTTTGAATTTAACCCGAATACAAAATTATAAAATTCTTTTCATCCCCTCAAAGGTCTTTTTCGCCAGCTTCCGCCAAGTTTCATCG
>CATJQX010000242.1 GCA_949742535.1 uncultured Muribaculaceae bacterium
GATGCCGGCAGACAGATCATGTCTGACACTGCGATCAGGGTGCGTGGAACGGCGACGCACCATACAGCCCGAAATGGGGAGCCCCTCGTGATTGTCAACGGCCACAGGATAGCGAGACTTGATCAGCTCGACATCTTCAACACAGAAGACATCGACAGCTTCAGGATTTATAAAGATGAGGAGAAAAGGGCGGAATATGAGGCCCGCTTCGGAACAGAGGCAAAATACGGCATAATAGATATTACTCTGAAAGCAGACAGGGCACATGCATATGCCGATATATTGAACTGTATCCCCTCCTCAGAAAAAGCTTTCATCCAAGTAGAGAAAAAACCTGAATTTCCGGGAGGAGAGGATGCCCTCATAGCATTTATAAAAGAAAATGTGAAATATCCGGCCGAGTTTCCGGACTCTTCAATCACCGGAAGAGTCGCAATAAGTTTCGTCGTAGCGAGCGATGGCTCAACCAGGGACTTTAAAGTTGTACGGAGTTGGTTAAAGAATGCCGATAAAACGGCTTGCACGGACTCCACGACAATCGGCATTTTCACCGACGAGGCCATACGTGTCTGTCGTATGATGCCCCGGTGGACGCCGGGCGGGATGTACACCAACGACGGATATAAGAAACTCAATATCCGCTACATCGTGCCGGTAAGATTCGGCAGAGAGGACAACGGCACATTGACTGGAATACGGATCAGAGGAGACCGAAATGGCTCAGAGCATTCACAACACCGTGATCATCCACAGCAGTAGTGACATAATCTGCCGCAGCTTTCACCTCTTCTCCGGCATTTCCCATTGCCACCCCTATGCCTGCATGCCGCAGCATCCCCACATCATTGCCGCCATCACCGAAAGCCACGGTCTGCCGCAGCTGCAGGCCGTGCCGCTCGAGCATGCGGTCGATCCCCACGCTCTTGTCACTGCCTTTCGGTATTATATCGCAGAAATACGGATTCCAGCTCGTGGCCTCACAGTCAAGCAGCACCCTGTCGAAAAGGCCGCTCCGCAAGCGCGCCTCTTCCGATCCGAAAGCCATCAGCTGCACGATCTCTTTCCCCCGCACCGTATCAAGGGGAGCGATGCGCACATACGGCATATTGAGCATCTCCTTTATGCGCGCCACATTCTCATCCTCCTTGTTGATGATGATGCCGCCGTCGTCGGGAATCGCCACTATCGGCATTTCGCTCATGGCCGCGAATTCTATCATCCTCTCCATATCGTCTTGAGGAATGCAATGCTTGTAGATCACGGTTTTCTTGTCGGCCTCAAGGCAAAGGCTGCCGTTGGCTGTGACAAAGCCGTCGGTCTCAAGCGTTCCCAGATTGTCAATCCAGCTTATATGGCGTCCCGTAGCGATAAACACTTTTATCCCTTTGCTTCTCACGGCTGCGAGGGCCTCTGTCACTTCTGCCGGCGGCTCACGATCCCCGAAAGGCACAAGAGTACCGTCTATGTCAAAAAACAGCGCTTTTATATCATTCACTTTTATATCATTCATAGGAGTATGTCATCGATACGCTTCAACTCGTCTGACGTAAAATACAGGTTGTCCAATGCCCTGAGGCTGTCGTAAAGCTGCCCGGGCGAACTTGCTCCCGCGATCACCGAAGTCACCGCATCCTTGCTCAAAAGCCACGACAGCGACATCTGTGCCAGGGACTGCCCCCTCTCGCGGGCCAGTACACTGAGTTTGCTGATGCGTCCGATCAGCTCGGGCGTGATATCCTCGCGGTGAAGGAACACTCCGCTCTTGGCCACACGCGAATCCGACGGGATCCCGTCGAGATAGCGGTTGGTAAGCAGCCCCTGCGCCAGAGGGGAGAACGCAATCATTCCCAGCCCCTTCTCTTTCACAAAGTCAAGGTGCGCCTCCTCGGGTTTGCGCGACATCATGTTGTACCGGTCCTGATAGATAAGACATCTCACATGCTGCTCCTCCATCATCCGGCATGCCTCGGCGGCTTTATCCACCGGATATTTCGACAACCCGATATAAAGCGCCTTTCCACGCTTCACTATGTCCACAAGCGCCTGCACAGTCTCCTCGAGAGGGGTTTCGGGACAGTATCTGTGGCTATAGAATATGTCGAAATATTCCAGACCGGTGCGTTTAAGGCTCTGGTCTATGCTTGCCATTATATACTTCCTGGAACCGCCGTCGCCATAGGGGCCGGGCCACATGAGATGCCCCGCCTTCGACGACACAATTATTTCGTCGCGGTGGGTTTTCAGCCCATCAGACATAATACGGCCGAAATTGGTCTCGGCGCTCCCGGGGGGAGGCCCGTAATTATTTGCAAGATCAAAATGGGTAACCCCCTTGTCGAACGCGCCGAACACGATCTCTTTCATTGTAGCATACCGGTCTGTATCGCCGAAATTATGCCACATTCCAAGCGAGATCATGGGCAGCTGAAGTCCGCTTCTTCCACAGAAATTATACTTCATAATATTCCGATGCGTTAATGTCCCTTGTCGCGGGAAACAGAGCATTTCCCTTGCAAAGATAATAAATTTCTCATCGGCATGCGAGGCAAGTGGCAGAATACCCATAAAAAGCCACCATTCTCCTACGCACTACTTTCGAGGCAGCTCATTTGCGTGTTGGTGGCATATGTAGTATCTTTGCGTCTGTACCAAGCTTATAAACCGTTTGTGATGAAGTTTACAAGTAATTTCAAGTATGCGCTTTTAGCATTGACAATCGTTGCAGGATCCAATAACGCATTTGCCCGGAATGCATCGTCAAAACGACTGTCGGAATACGTGAATCCTTTTATAGGAGCCTCCACCAACACCTCACTCGCAAGAGCCGAACACGGATTGGGAAAAACATTCCCGGGAGCAGCCACTCCGTGGGGAATGACACAGGTAAGCCCAAACACTATCACCGGCGGTGACAACGGCTCAGGCTACAGCCACGAGCATACCACCATTGAAGGTTTCGCAATGACACAGATGAGCGGTATCGGATGGTATGGCGACTTAGGCAATTTTCTTGTAATGCCCACCACCGGCAAACTCCACACTTACCGCGGCACTGAAGACCGGCCCGACGCCGGATACCGATCGCGTTACGACAAAGAGAGCGAGAAAGCCTCGGCCGGATATTACACTGTACATCTCACCGATTACGACATCACTGCCGAACTCACTGCCACACCCCACGGGGGCGTGATGCGTTTCACATTCCCTGAAAGCGATTGTTCGCGCATCCAGATTGACCTTGCACGCCGTGTAGGAGGCACCTCCACCCGCCAGCGTGTGGAACGTGTGGACGACTACACCATACGCGGATGGATGCAATGCCCTCCCGAAGGGGGCGGATGGGGAAACGGCGACGGCAAAGCTGACTATACCGTATATTTCTACTCGCGGTCTGACAAACCGCTTAAAGACTATGGTGTCTGGCAAGCCGACATCCCCGACAATGCCAAGCGCCGTTTATGGGATGTTGTAACGCCGGAATATGCCGGATACATCGAAAATGCCACCATTACCCCCGCCCCTCCTCGGCAGAAGGGAAACATATCGGTCTCTACAACGAGTTTCCGACACGGGAGGGGGAACAGGTCACCCTCCGCACCGCCATATCTTTTGTAAGCCCGGAGGGTGCTGAAGCCAACTTCAATGCCGAATTAAAGGATGGCGACTTTGACTCCTACCGCGAAAAGGCGGCATCGATGTGGGACAAAGAACTGTCGAAAATCAAGATTGAAGGCGGAACCGACGACCAACGCACTATATTTTATACCGCCCTCTACCACACTATGATAGATCCACGCGATTTTTCCGACGTGACAGGAGAATACATCGGGGGCGACGGGCAGAAGCATAAGGCGGAGTCATTCACAAAAAGAACCGTTTTCAGCGAATGGGACGTTTTCAGAAGCCAGTTCCCTCTGCAGAACATCATCAACCCACAGGTAGTGAACGATGTTGTAAACTCATTCATCACCCTTGCTGAAGAAAACGGATCGGAAGTATTTGAGCGGTGGGAGTTTCTGAACGCATACAGCGGTTGCATGATAGGCAATCCGGCCATAGCCGTTGTTCTTGATGCCTGGAAAAAGGGGATCAGAGGTTACGACGTGGAGAAAGCCTATCGGTTTGCCCGCAATACCGCCGACCGCATCGGCCACCACCCCGGGCAGGGATATTCCCCGGGAAGCATTTCGGAGACACTGGAATATGCCTATTTCGACTGGTGCGTCGGTGAATTCGCCTCAGCGCTCGGCAATGCCGCGGATGCCGCGGAATACCGTGCACGCGGACAGGCATACCGCAAAATTTGGGACGATGAAAAACAGTGGTTCCGTGTGCGCAATGCCGACGGCAGCTGGGCCGAGTGGCCTGAGAAAGGGCGCCTCCAGGAATGGTACGGCTGCGTGGAGTGCAATCCCTATCAGCAAGGATGGTTTGTGCCGCACGATGTTGACGGCATGGTGGAACTGATGGGAGGAACCGAAAAGACCGTGGCCGACCTCGAGGAGTTCTTCGAAAACACACCAAGGGAATTTTACTGGAATGCATATTACAACCATGCCAACGAACCTGTGCACCATGTGCCGTTCCTCTTCAACCGTCTCGGCCAACCGTGGCAGACCCAGTACTGGACAAGAGTGATATGCCAGGATGCCTACAAAAACAGTGTCATAGGGCTATGCGGCAACGAGGATGTAGGGCAGATGTCGGCATGGTACATTCTGGCCGCGGCAGGTATCCATCCGGTATGCCCGGGTGAACTGCGTTATGAGCTGACCGCTCCCCTTTTCGACCGCATGGAGATCAAACTCACCCCCGGATATGCCAACGCCGACAAGTTTGTAATCTCAGCGCGTCGCGAGACCCCTGACGCATGCTACATCCAGTCGGCCACCCTCAACGGCAAACCATACAATCATTGCTACATCAACCACGAGGATATCATTGCCGGCGGAGAACTGCACTTCGTCCTTGGCAGC
>CATJQX010000243.1 GCA_949742535.1 uncultured Muribaculaceae bacterium
GTGTATCAAGGCCCTGTATGAACAGAAGAGCGCCCTCAAGATAAAACTCCTGTTCCTTGTATCCATCGTGATGTCGGGTATACCGTTTATCGGCAGCTCGCTGTGGATTCCGGTTATTATTACCCTTGCGCTTGCAGCGTATCTGTTCGGTTCCAAGAAGTTGCCGGTGCGTTATCTTACGGTGACAGCCTTGAGCGTGCTTGTGATCTTTATCGGTTATTCGAGCTATGCGCTGCTGCTGATACGCTCGCATGCCAATCCCCCGATGAACCAGAACTCTCCCGACAATGTGTTCGCCCTCAGCTCATACCTGAACCGCGAGCAATACGGTGAGACGCCGTTGTTCTACGGCCCGTCGTTCAAATCGACCGTGCTTTACGAGTATGACAATTCCGGCAACTATAATGTGAAGCGCCGCCCCTCCAAGACGGTTTATGAGAAGGTGGTGAAGAATTCGCCTGACGAACCAGACCGCTATGCCTCGTTCGAGAGCGATGTGCGTTATGAGATGACACCCAACATGCTCTTCCCCCGCATGTACAGCACTGCCGGCAGCCATCCGCAGGCTTATATGGAGTGGGCAAATCTTGCTGAGGGTGATCTGCCTCTGGTAGATTCGCCGGTTGTGGTAGACAAAGATGGCAACACGATACAGAGTGCCAGCATGCCCCGCCCCTCTTTCGCGCAGAACATGCGGTATTTCTTCAATTATCAGCTCAACTACATGTACTGGCGCTATTTCCTGTGGAATTTCGCAGGGCGTCAGAACGATCTTGCCGGCAACGGAGAGGCCAACCGCGGCAACTGGATTTCGGGTATTCCGTTTATCGATACTCCCCGTCTGGGTGACCAGAGCCTCCTTCCCGACGACATAGGTAAGAACAACAAGGGACACAACGTGTTCTTCATGCTTCCCCTGCTGATGGGCATAATCGGCCTTACATGGCAGGCATTCCACTCCAAACGTGGCATAGAGCAGTTCTGGGTTGTATTCTTCTTCTTCTTCATGACCGGTATAGCCATAGTGCTTTACCTCAACCAGCCCCCTCTGCAGCCTCGTGAACGCGACTATGCGTTTGCAGGATCGTTCTATGCCTTTGCCATATGGGTAGGTATGGGTGTTGCCGGCCTGTGGGCGCTTATTAACAGTCTGATGAAGAATCCTGACGGGAAAGCAGACACACGGAAGGGTGTGGCTGTGGCCGGTGTGTGTCTTGTAGTAGGGCTTGCGGTGCCTCTGCAGGTAGTGAGCCAGACATGGGACGACCATGACCGTTCAGGCCGTTACACGACCCGCGATTTCGGCATGAACTACCTGTCGAGTGTGGATGAAAACGGCATAATCTTCACCAACGGTGACAACGATACCTTCCCGCTGTGGTACGCACAGGAGGTGGAGGGTTACCGTACCGATGTGCGTGTGGTGAACCTCAGCTATCTGACAACCGACTGGTATGCCAACCAGATGCGCGTGGCTACCGACGGCGCGGCAGCCATCGACATGCAGGTGAAGCCTGAGGACTACGCTTTCGACCGTATGCAGTACAACTATTTCGATCCCGAAAACATGAGCAAGGAGCGTGTCAACGCCCTTACCGCCCTGGAGGATCTATACCATAATCCCAAATCGAACTGGAAAAGCGCGCGCATATGGAGATATCCGTCGATGTTCGTGCCGTCGAATGTGGAAGGTGCCGTAGCCAGCGGTGTGATAGCGCCAGAGGAGGCTCCTGCCGCCGAGGAAGCCATACTCCTGAATATTTATGAGGATCCGAAGAGCCCGTCGTCTGGAGCCACCCTCAGCCAGGCCCTGACGGTGGATATGCTCGCGACTTCGGCCCGCGACGGCTGGAAGCGTCCGTTGTATTTCGCCATGACAGTTCCCGACGAGTATTATGTGTCGCTTTCGCCGTATATGCGCAATACCGGTCTTGCATATCAGGTAGCTCCGATATATAATCCCGATGGTGACGCAGCCACATGGACGGCAACCGACAAGATGTATCGCAACGTGACGGAGAAATTCCGTTGGGGTGGCCTTGACAAGCTCGGTGAAAACGGAGATGTATACCTCGACGAGACTGTGCGCCGCATGGTTACAACCCACCGCAGCGCCATGGCCGACCTGGCTTACGCCCTGTTTGTGGAGGGTTACAACGCCGCCCATCCGCTGACCGACAGTGTGACGGGTATAACCCCTGAAGCTGATGCCGTCTATGCCGCCGACCGCTATGCCAAGGCCGTGAAAATCCTTGACATGATAGAGGAGAAACTGCCGGTGCGTATCTCGCCCTACAGCATACAGATAGGGTATCAGATCGCCGACGCATACCTGCGCCTGGGCGCCGAGACGGGCAATGACAACCTCCGTCAGAAGGGGCTTGACATAATGGCCGGGGAGATAGAGCGTTACGGCGCTTATCTGCCTTATTTCATGGAACTGCGGCGCACTCTTCCGTCAAGCGGTTTCTCCGGTCTGTCGCCGGCCGACCGGTATATCCCGACTTACCTGTATGTGCTGCTCCAGACTTACGCCGATGCCGGCGGCCAGACCAACGAGCTGGCGGAGAAGCTCTCGCAGAAGGGTATAGACCTCCATTTGCTCGAGAATTTTATCGCGAACAAGTAAAATGCTGATAGAACAGCCCCCATTGCCATATCGCCTCCTGTTTCCGGAGGCGATATGGCGTATAAAGAAACTGGATACCAAGACGGTGTTCCTGACTTTCGACGACGGCCCCATACCTGAAGTCACCCCATGGGTGCTCGATACCCTTGACCGTTATGGTATAAAGGCCACGTTCTTTATGGTCGGGGATAATGTGGCGCGTCATCCCGAACTTTATGAGGAGGTGAAACGTCGCGGTCACAGCTACGGCAACCATACGATGCATCATCTCCAGGGGATGAAAGTGACCTCATACCGTTACATGCATGATATAACCGAGGCCAACGACCTGATACACAGTTCGCTTTTCCGGCCACCCCACGGGTTGCTGCGATGGAAGCAGGCGCGTGCCATAAAAGACCGCTACAATATAGTGATGTATGATCTGGTGACCCGCGATTACAGCAAGAAGCTGAATCCTGAGCAGGTGTTCGCCAATGTGCGCCGTTATGCCCGCAACGGTTCCATAATCGTGTTCCATGACTCGCTCAAGGCTGAACGGAACATGAAGGCGGTGCTTCCGAGGGCTATAGAGTGGCTGCAGGCGCGGGGATATTCGTTCGAGCGGCTTCCGATGTAGCAGATGAAAGAGAGGGTAAAAGATCTCGCCATGCGGCAAGGTGCCTGTGCGGTGGGTTTTACTGTTGCCTGTGAGGTGGATGGTGAGGCTCAGGAACTGTACACGCGCTTTATAGGCGAAGGGAGGCATGGGGCGATGGGGTACCTGGCAAACCATATTGATATACGGCGTGATCCGCGCCGGTTGCTTGAGACTGCCGAGGCGCGGTCTCTGATCGTGTGTGCGTTTCCGTATTTTACACCCGACGATACCCGGGAGGGGTGTGTGAGGTTCGCTGCCTATGCGCGCGGGAGCGACTATCATACTGTGCTGAGAGAACGGCTGGGGTGTGTGACCGATATGCTTGCGCAGGAGGGTTACAGCGCGCGGATCTGCATAGATTCCGCCCCTCTGAGGGAGCGTTACTGGGCAGTCAAGGCCGGTGTGGGCTTTGTCGGGCTGAATTCACAGCTTATAGTGCCGGGAGTGGGTTCTTATGTGTTTCTGGCTACGATAGTCACCGATGCTGTGTTTGAGCCTGATGAGCCTTGCAGGCTCGGGTGCGGCGCGTGCGGGCGGTGTGTGGCGCAGTGCCCCGGTGGAGCGATAGGCCCAGACGGGAGTTTCGATGCGCGCCGTTGCCTTTCATACCTGACGATAGAATACAGGGGGGAGCTTCCCGAGGGGCTTAAACTGGGGGATTGTATCTATGGATGCGACATATGCCAGCAGTGCTGTCCGCATAACCGGGGGGCGGAAATGACAGGGATTGAGGATTTCCGGCCACGTGAAGCAGTGGTTTCCCTTACACGGGAAAGGATACTTGATATGACCAGGCCGGAGTTTGGGGCGGTTTTCGCCGGATCGGCGGTAAAGAGGGTGAGGCTCGACGGGCTGAAAAGGAACGCCCGGCAGGGGGGATAATCAACGGCAAGCCGTTGACACGAGGACAAAAGAGGGGGAGGTTTTTATTTGGTGATGGGGCAATGGGGGGAGGATTATTGGGGGGAGCTGCTTGGGAGGGGAGATGGGGGCTATTTGAGGCCCCAGGTGGAGCGGTCGAGATTGCGGTAGGAGACGGCTTCGTGCATGTGGCGGGGCTCTATGAGGGGGGATGCGTCGAGGTCGGCGATGGTGCGCGCCACTTTCAGGATGCGGTCGTAGGCGCGTGCGGACATGTCGAAACGGGTCATGGCAGTCTCAAGGATGGCCAGGGCTTCGGGGACAGGACGGGCGTGGGCGGCGATGTGGCGGGGTGTCATCTGGGCGTTGCAATGGATGGAGGGATCGGAGGAGAAGCGATCGGCCTGTATGGCGCGGGCTTTGTTGACACGCTCCCTGATGGCGGAGGAGGGTTCGCCCGGATTCATGGATTGCAGCTCCTGGAATGGTACCGGCATGATTTCAACCTGAATGTCGATGCGGTCAAGCAGCGGACCGGATATGCGGCTGAGGTAGCGCTGCACCTGAAGCTGTGTGCATGTGCAGTCTTTCGTGGGGTGGTTGTAGTAGCCACAGGGGCATGGGTTCATGGATGCCACAAGCATGAATCCCGCGGGGTAATCGATGGTGTATTTGGCGCGTGAGATGCAGATGTGCCTGTCTTCAAGCGGCTGACGGAGCACTTCAAGGACGTTGCGCGAGAATTCCGGAAACTCGTCGAGGAAGAGGACGCCGTTGTGTGCGAGCGAGATCTCTCCGGGGATGGGGTTGGATCCTCCTCCCACAAGCGCCACAGAGGATATGGTGTGATGCGGTGCTCGGAAAGGACGGGTTGTCATCAGTCTGGATCCCCCTTTGAGTTTGCCTGCGACGGAGTGTATTTTGGTGGTTTCGAGTGCTTCTGAGAGCGTGAGCGGCGGCAGGATGGTGGGTATGCGTTTCGCCATCATTGATTTTCCTGACCCGGGAGGGCCGACAAGGAGTATGTTGTGGCCGCCGGCGCAAGCTACTTCAAACGCCCGTTTCACACTTTCCTGCCCCTTTACATCGGCAAAATCGAGACAGAAGTGTGTGAGAGCCTTGCCGAATTCCTCGCGTGTGTTTACTATGACCGGTTGCGGTGCGCTTTTTCCTGCCAGAAACTCTATGACCTGTGCGAGATTGTCCATCCCGTATACCTCCAGGTTGTTGACCACGGCGGCTTCGGTGGAGTTGGCGGATGGGACGATCATCCCTTTCATATTTCTCGCCCTGGCCATGATGGCCATGGGGAGCACCCCCTTTACGGGGAGCAGCGATCCGTCGAGAGACAGTTCGCCCATGATGAGATAGTCGGCCAGGCGCACCGGCTCGAGTTGCCCCGATGCGGCGAGTATGCCCAGAGCAATAGGTAGGTCGTAGGCAGATCCCTCTTTCCTGACATCGGCAGGGGCCATGTTTACGACAATTTTCTTTCTCGGATATTCGAGGCCGCTCTGGTTTATGGCCGAGCATACGCGTTCGGCGCTCTCTTTGACAACGGCGTCGGGCAATCCGACCATAACGAGCTGAAATCCGGTCTCACACAGCACCTCGATGGTGACCGGTATGGCATCAATGCCTTGGAGCGCGGCTCCGGTAAGTTTTACAAGCACAAAAATGCTGGAATTAGATGGGTGAAAATGATATGGTAGTCATTCATACGGGCGGTCACTTCTCCAGCAAAGAGCGTACACGTGAAATGGATGGACCGCGGTAGATGAGTGTTCCTGTAGAGTCTGTGAGTATGAACCAGGGGAGAGAGGCCACTGGTATGTCCTGTAGTTCGGGCATATTGTATGGCGACACGGCCCATGCGCGGGTCATGCGTGCAGGGTCTGTGGCTTTTTTTTCGTCGATGGACTTATGCCATGTGGTGGTGTCGGGATCTGCTGATATGTCTATGATTCCGAGCGAACTGTTTTTGAAAAGAATCGACAGTGTGGCGTCGATGGAGTCGCTTTTGCGTATGTTCTCGTCGGTGAACATAAGGAGCGTGTTGCGGAAACTGTCGGTATGTATTGTAGAGAGCGTGTCGTTTGAAGTGAAAACAGTGATGGTCTCCACGTGTAGGGAGTCAAGCGGATGGCTGAGAGGGAGGAGCATGTCGCGCACGGATGTCACACCTGTGTTGCGTGTCATGTCGGGTTCGAGCGATGCGATGAGACGCAGCGCTTCGTGCGGGTCGTCGGCAGAGTTATAGAAATCGCTCATAAGCAGGGCGGAGAGTGCCCAGTCGGGGTGCTTTTGCACTATCTGCGATATGGCATCGTTGATTTTCGCGGTATCATGACTTTTTATAGCCCCGGAATTGTTTTTCAGAAACTCGGCGAGGCGCTTGGAGTCGGCGTTTCCGCCTGCAGTCATTTCAGTAGGGTCTGAAGCGTTCAGTTTTACGTCGACCGTCTCCCCGTTGTCCACGATTATGCGCCCGAGGAGCTTTCCGTTTGCGGTGTATACCCTGATTACCGTAGGTCTGTCAGTGCGTGCGAGCGCCATGAATTTTCCGTCGATGGCGGTGGCAGTTACAGACTGCACGGCGTCTTTGGAGTAATATACCAGTCTGAGGTTTCCGGTGCCGAAGTTGTCGATTATGCCGTTGATGCGGAATTCGGTGTTTCCTCCGCATGCGGCCAGGAAGAGTGCCGTAGTGAAAACAACAACCCACAGTGCCGCCTCGGCGACCCTGTGAGTTTTCATATGCAAGCTGTTAAGAAGTGTCTGTATCCTGTTCATTTGCGCAAAAATAGCATAATCCTGTGAGACTGGCAAGTGGAATAGTAATAAAAAAAGTAAGGAAAATCTCACGACCTCCCTTACCCGGATACATAGTAATATTACCAGTCAATCAATTCAGTAATAGCCTTATTACTGCTAATCAAATA
>CATJQX010000244.1 GCA_949742535.1 uncultured Muribaculaceae bacterium
CACGACTGAAGATGAGGATGAAAATCGACGAAAGAATGCCGCAGAGAATATAAAGCCTGATTAGATTTTTATGCGTAATAATTTTCATGACTTACTTATATAATGCGACCGGCATGTCACACAATTCATCTGACATGCCGGTCGCCTTTTATATCTTTATGGGAGGAGGGGAGAGAGGGCGGCGCCAAAGGCGGCTTCCTCCGTGCAGGGGGAGAGGTGCAGGGGGAGGTTGAACGTGGCTTCGGCGGCCTGGCGGAGGAGGTGGTTTTTTCGGAATCCGTTTCCCGATGCCACAATCTGTTTCTTATGTTTGCGTAGCTCCGGCGGAAGTTGGGTGTAATATCCGTGCAGGGCTTCGCATATGCCTCGCGCGAAGCCTGAGATCAGCTCCTGCGGAAGAAAATTTGAGGTGGAGATACCGGTGATTTTTCCGCGTTTCCCCGGATCCTGGCGGGTGCCGTCAAAGAGCGTTTCCACGCTGAGGGAGTCCTGTGCTGTGAGGCTGACAGATGTCATTGCCGCGTAAATGTCGTTGTCTGGCAGCTCCATGTCGCAGATGAGGCGCGCAGTCTCCTTGAAGAAGTTTTTCAGGATGGTGAACGAATACCCGCCGCACAGTTCGGCTCCGACGAGTATGTAGCCTCCTCCCGGAAGCGGTCGGGTATCCATGCCCGGCAACTGCACATACCGGGGTGAATAAACCGAAATCTGACTGCTTGTGCCTACGGTAAGGAGCACTGATGTTTCTTTGTCTGCAACAGAGCCGATGAACGAGGCTTGGTTGTCGCCGATGGCGGAATGTACCGGTATGTCGTTGAAAAATCCGGCGACGACTGCCGACGGGGCTATGTCGGGCAGAATGGCGCAGTCTATCCCGGCGGAAGCAATCGCCTGTTTGTCGAACCGCAGTTCCGTGCAGTCGAAAAATCCGAGCGCCGCGGCGTTTGAATAGTCAGTCATGGGTGTGCGCCGTCCGGTAAGTTTCATTACCGCGTAGTCCATTATTGTGCAGAGGCGGCTTGCTGCAGCCGGCACAAGACCGTTGCGCAGATTATAAAAATGCGTCACAAGCCCATAGCCTGTGGCGAGATGATAGCTGCTGTTGGCTGTGAGAAATTCCGCATAGCTCATGCCGCCGGCCATGGGGCGGTTGCCTCTTCCGTCCTGCCAGGTGAACAGCGGGCTTACGGCATGGCCGTCGCGGCCCACATACAGTATGCCGTGCATCTGGCCGGTCACGCCGATTGAAGCCACGTCGTGACGTCCTGCGGTGAGTTCTCCGATAATCTCTGCCACACAATCGGTTATTCTGTCTGGATCCTGAAGTTTCTCGTCGTCGCTGTCTGCGGGGATTGAGAATGTGTTCTCCCTGGTGACGGTGATCGTCTCCCTCGTCTCCGGATTGTATGCGACGCCGCATATCGAGCTTGTGCCTATGTCTATTCCTATGTAATACATTGCTTTCAGAGGTCAGATGCGTTGTTGAAAGATGTGGACTCGCGGGCTACCAGAGTGCCGGCGAGGTTTACGGCAAGCGGATGGATGCCGGGGGAGGCGATGCGCCTCATCATCAGCTCCACGCTCGTATCGGCTATTTCGCGGCATGGCTGACGGAAAGATGTGAGGGGATGGCGCAGGTGCATGGAGTATTTCATGTCGTCGAACGCGCATATGAGCAGGTCTGTGGAAATCTCATATCCTTCGGCGGCAAGCGCCGACATCAGCACGGCCGCGGTGGCATCGTTCGCGCATATTATGCCGGTTTCCCCGCGCTTTATTCCGATCCCCGCTATTGCGGAACGGCAGTCAGGTTCGCCGCAATGGATGTTGCTCTCCGGCAGCGGTATTCCGGCGGCATGAAGTGTTTCACGTATTCCGGCGAGGCGTATTCTGACTGATCCGGCCGAATCAGGCCGATAGAAAAAATGTATGTCGCTGCACCGGCGTTCGATGAGGTGACGCGCCATTATGCACCCCGCGCTGAAATTATCGAGGCTTACCATATCATATGCGCTCCGCTGGGGCATCTCGCAGATGTCGCGGTCTATAAGTACCACAGGTATTCCCGCCTCGGTCAGACGGGTGCAGATCTCTCTGTTGACAGTCCCGGCGTCGGGCACGCGCTCAAGTGGCGAGAAAAACACTCCGTCCACTTTTCGCGATATATAGTTGTCGCAGCACCCGGCTATAAGTTCGCGTCTTATATTGGCGTTGCTTGCGGTGGCTCCCTCCCAGATGCAGTTGAAACTGCCCTCTTCCGAGAGTGTAAGCAGTCGGTCGTTTATGACAGAGAATATTTCCGATTCGCCCGCACCCGGCAGAAGCAGTCCGAATGTTAGTTTTCGCCTCTCCCTCGGAGATTCGTTCACAACGGTGCCCATCCCTTTCTTTTTTGTGATCATCCCCTCGTCCTGGAGCTTATTGTATGCGCGTGCCACGGTAGGGCGCGACACCCCGTATTGCTCTGACAGGGAAAGTTCAGTAGGCATCAATGCCCCCGGAGGGTATACGCCGTCGCTGATATCCTGTTTCAGTCTGTCGTAGATGAATCTGTAATTCGGCTTGCTTTCCATGCGCTGTAATCTTGACAAAGTGCAAATGTAGTCATTATTTCGGGAAGTTCAAAGTGGATAGTGTGTGAAATGTAATATAAATGCGAGTGCAAATGTAAAACATATGGAAACTAATTTATCTGACATTTGTGTTTGCATATTACGGAAATTAGTAGTATGTTTGCAGTCATAAAACAAAAGGTATGCGACTGCATGCCATGCTGTTTCTTTCTGAAAAAACGGAAATGCAGGTTTTAACAACATAACATTGAGAGAATGGGACGAAAAAGACTGGTGAGAAGTAGTGTTACCGGAGCCGCGGCGGCAATGTGCATTGCCGCGATGTGTGCCGCAACTGCATCATGTGACAATGCAGGTGCGCGTGAGGCGGCAACCATATCGTTGCTGCCTGATTCATGGGAGGCGGTGAGCCGGCCGCAGCCGGCCTCGCAGCTCGGGAACGGCACGTTTTCAGATACCCTTCCCGAAATAGCCGACATAAAGGACGGTTTCAGCATCACTTTCCGCGGCCGGTTCACGGAGCCGACACGGGAGAGACGCATTCTGGAAATTCCGGGCGTGCTCGATGTGAATCTGCGGCAGCACAATCCGCTCGACCGCGACCGCCAGAACTATCCTGCATATCCCATGCCCGACGGGACTGTCCCGGTGATTGAGGCATCGCTGCGGCTTGTTTCACCGGTTGACGGCAGTGTGGCCTCTATGCCTGTTGGTGTGCCTCTGGCAATGCTCCCAGATCCGTATGGCGAGCATGAGGTGACGCTTGATTTTTCGTCGGGTGTGCGATGGACTATGTATATAGACGGCCGACTGGCAGACAACGATTTCGCGTTCGGTTATCCGGATACCGCCAAAATGAAATCCTGGACTATCGATCCCGATTTTGTCGCCGACGCCTCGATAAGTTTTCCCGGACCGCGTTACCGTAGAACAGGGGAAGGTGGTGCCACAGCACCGGTGCAGTACTGGACTCCCGCCGGACATAACGCATGGGTGGGAGATGTGGTGAGTCTGTGGCATGACGGCACTTACCACATTTTTTATCTCTACGACCGACGCGGACACCAGAGCAAACTTGGGCGTGGCGGACACTATTTCGAGCATCTCAGCACCGAAGATTTCATCCATTGGACCGAGCATGAGGCGGCTGTACCTATCGAGGAGCAATGGGAGACTTTCGGCACCGGCACTCCATTTGTGTACGACGGACGCATATGCATAAGCTACGGCTATCATACCACACGCCTGTATCCGTATGAGGGCACCACGCTTCCGCAGATGTTCGGCACACTGAAGGAGAAAGGGCATACCGAGGCGCTTGCACGCACACAGGCCGAAGGGGTGCCGGCAGGATCGTCATACTCGGTCAGCGACGACGGTGTGCATTTCGCCAAGACAGGGGTTCTTTTCCACCCTTGCGAAAACCCGAGTATTTTTGTGGATCCCCGCGGAAGGCTTAAGATGCTTGCCAATTATGGCGCGAGAGGCACCTGGGAGGCCGATTCGGTAAATGGGGAATGGCGCTGCATCAACGAGGATTTTCCCACCGGTGGAGACTGCACGTTTTTCTTCAACTGGGGAGATCATGACTATATAATCGGTGGATTCACAAATCTGTGGTCTAAGCCGTCGGCCGCTCCTGACACCGCTTATGCCGACATGGTGGCAGAAGGTAAGGATTTCTACAACGGCATGTGCGTGCCCACCATATCGCGTGTCTCCGACGGCCGTTATCTGATGGCCGGATGGATGTGGCTCAAGGCATGGGGCGGTCCCCTCGTGATACACGAACTCGTGCAATTGCCCGACGGCCGCATCGGCACAAAATGGATGGAGGAACTTATCCCCGCCGTTGCCGGCCGGCATGTATCGCTTCTGGAGGGGGAAACTGTGGATCTTCCCGCGTCATCCTTTATGCTGACATTTGATGTGGAGCCGGTTGCTCAGGAAGAAGGCACCCTGCAACTGCAGCTGTTGCCGGAGGAGAGGCGTGGCGTTCAGGACGGTTGTGAGTGGCGGCTTGATTGCGCCCGCGAACGTGCGCAGTATAGCGGCGTCGGTTCCCGCAACCGCGTGGAGAAATCGCTCCGCGAGGGGGGAGCGCCGCAGCATGGGCGCGACTACGCTATAGAGAATCTCATCGGCACGGGTGCACCCTTCACCGTGCGCATGATAGTGAAATATTCATCGAAATTCGATGGTTCGATACTGGATACGGAGATTGCCGGTCAGCGCACAATGCTTTCATATCGCGAGAAACTGGAAGCCGCCCGTCTGCGCCTTGATGCCACCGGCCTGAAAATCTCCAATCTCCGCCTTTCCCCTCTGGCGCAATAGCGTCCCCCACCTATTGATTTGGTTATTATGGTATAAAACCATTCAGCCATTCATGACCGCA
>CATJQX010000245.1 GCA_949742535.1 uncultured Muribaculaceae bacterium
GGGTGGCATTGGGTGCTTGAGATGTCACGGTATTTCGAGCTGTGGGTGTTGACCCGCGAGAGCAACCGTGGATCGATAGAGCCGTGGATCAAGGAACACCCGGAATACAGCGGCATACATTTTCTCTATTTCGATCTGCCAAAATGGGCACGTTTCTGGAAAAAAGGTCTGCGTGGCGTCCGTACATACTATAATCTCTGGCAATGGTTCACCAATCGTATAGTGCGTCGCACTATGCGTCAGAACGACATAAAGATATTCCACCACCTGACCTATGGCAATGCTCTCTGGGGAGTAAGCCGCTATGGCTCGCGTCAGAAATTCATCTGGGGACCGATCGGTGGGCTTGAGACTATACCTGAGGACTTCTCCCGGCATTATGCCCGCAAATCACGTCTGATAGAGAGCATACGGCGCCTTTCAGTGAAACTATCCTGTCAAAGTCCCGCATTGAAGAGAAGGGCACGCCGTGCCGATCTCATATTGTGCAAGACTGCACTTACACGCAACCTCCTTCCAGCCGATGCACAGAAACGCGCAGTGCTGTTCACCGACGTGGCTACTGACACATCCGTCTCATCGGTTCTTCCCCAAGAATCACATACTGGCCTCTGCTGTCTGGCCGTCGGACGTCTTGATGCCTGGAGAGGGTTCGACCTCGCCATTGAGGCTGTGGCACAGGCTGTCCGGACATACCCAGATATCCGTCTCGGCATAATGGGAAAAGGTGTTGACCGCGAGCGCCTCGAAGCATTGGCACACCGTTTGGGCATTAGTGAGAATGTGATATTTTTAGGGGCAGTTCCACCCGAAGACTACCGTAGGCTTATGGCCGAAACCGACGTAGTTCTCAATCCCGCATTGAAAGAGGGAGCGGTCACAGTTTCTTTTGATGCCATGGCGCTTGGAAAACCGTTGATCGCCCTTGACACCACCGGATATACACGCTATTTCAAGCCCGATTTCTCCATTGTCATACCGCGTCGCGACCGCGATGCAGTAATATCTGATTTCGCCGATGCCATACTGATGCTTACTGATTCTGACCTGCGCCGCAAAATGGGTGACAAAGCCCGTCAGGAAGCCGGAAACATCTCCTGGCGCCACCATGGCGAGGAAATACGCGATATAATACTTGATGCTTTCAATTGATTCTATCGTTGTCAGTGGAGGCCGACCATTCTACCGGTTTTCAAATGCTGACGGCAAAACATGGCTTGTGCCCTCAAAAGGGCTTTCCACTGCCCTGCAGCTATATCAGCCGGGTGGAGTAAAAGGAAAACTCCTGAAAACGCTTTTCCCCGTTTTACATTGGTTCAGCCCTGTACGTTCACGGCTTCATGCCACTTTGGAAAAAGCAGACCTCCGTCCCGATATAGCCGCAGTTGCAACCGAAGCATTCGGCAATAGGCCTCTTTCCTTCTCCATTTTCGGAGGTACCCCCTCCGTCCATCAGAAGATCACCGTCCAGTTTTTTAGCGGACAGAGGATTGACGGATATTGCAAACTTACAGACTCCCCATCTGTAAAGGCACTTTTCATCCACGAGAAATCTCTGCTTGATCATCTTCATCGGGCCGGGTTGCATGATATTCCAAAATGCCTGGGATGTTCGTCGCTCCCCGACGGCGCATCATATTTCATACAGTCTACCGTAAAAAGCCGTCGCTCTTTCTCCTCTTATCGGTGGACCAATCTGCATGAGGATTTTCTGAAACGTATGTCCGCGCGGACCTTGACTTCAGTCCGTTTCGAGAATTCCGATCTCGGCGAATCGTTGTTGTCATTACAGAAAAACCTCCATAAAATACCGGCTGTTTATCATCGGCAGATAAAATCCTCTCTTTCACGTATTCTTGAGGCGAATCTCGGACATGAGGTGCAATACTCTGCTTTCCATGCCGATTTTACACCCTGGAACATGTTCGTTGAAAACGGACGTCTCTTTGTTTTCGACTGGGAATACGGGCGTCTCACATATCCGCCCATGCTTGATCGCTATCATTTCTTCACGCAGCAGGCGCTTCATGTGGCTCACCTCGCGCCAGAGCGTATATACAGCGGTTTGCAGCGGCTGCCATGGTTCTCTCCTCAGGATTTTACCATATATCTTCTTGATATAATATCGCGTTTCACCCTCCGTGAAGAGGGTGAACTGCCCCCGGATCTTATCGCCATGTTGCGTCAATGGTGCGACCTTCTGGCGATTGCATACCGGTAAGCTGCATCTCAATACACATACATATGAAACGGCATATTGTCTGTTTCCACCTTCTGAACGACTTCAGCGGAAGTCCCAAAGTACTCCATAACGTACTGGAGGGATTATTGAACGATGGTTGTGAAATAGACCTGATTACAAGTAGAGGGGGAGTTCTTGACTCACTCGCCGGTGACCGGCTCAAGCGCAGGAGTTACAGCTATGCATTCTCTTCCAGTCCTGCGGTTACCATGTTGCGGTATACCGTCATTCAGATTCTAACTTTCTTTATGGCATTGCGATATCTGTTCAGACGCGATGTCATTTTTTATATCAACACGATTCTTCCAGTGGGTCCCGCTCTTGCCGGAAGGCTGATGGGTAAGCGTGTCATTTATCACTATCACGAGAATGCATTCGTAAAAAGCCGGTTTTATATCACCCTTGCCAGGATCATGGAGCGTATAGCCCATCATATCATATGCGTATCCTCATATCAGGCTTCTTTTCTTGAGCGCAGGCATGGCGTGTCTGTGGTTCCCAATGCTCTTTCACCAGAGTTCACGGATAGGCTCCATCCCGCCCCATCTGAAGCATTTGATCGTAAAACCGTGCTGATGCTTTCATCGCTGAAGGCATACAAAGGCACGCATGAGTTTCTGCAGATCGCGACGCTTTTGCCGGAATTCAAATTTGTTCTGGTGATCAACGATACTCCTGAAGCCATAGCGCAATGGATGGAGAAAGAACACATCGCATTGACAGGCAATGTTACTCTTCATCCACGTACATCCGATGTGGCGTCTCTGTACAATTCTGCCTCATTGGTGCTTAATCTGTCTGATCCATCTCTTTTTATCGAAACCTTCGGCCTGACAGCTCTTGAAGCTATGTCCTGTGGTCTCCCTGTCATCGTGCCCCCCGTTGGAGGAATAGCCGAGATGGTGACCGACGGAGTCAACGGCTACAAGATTGATTGTAAGGATACAGACCGGCTTGTGACAACGATCTCACTCATCCTTACAGATCGTGAGCTTTATCAGTCTCTTTCGCGAGAAGCGATCGCCGTGTCGCGACGTTTCAACCGCGATGCGATGCTGAAAAATATATCTTCCAAACTCTTCAATTGAAAGATAACATTCCTACAATTGTGAATATCAAAAAAGTTGCAATTATTGGTACCCAGGGTGTACCGGCTAATTATGGCGGATTCGAATCGCTTGTAGAGAATATAATCGGTGATAACTGTCCTGCCGATGTGCGTTATACGGTCTTCTGCAGTTCCAGTGACATGTATTCGCGGCAGCCGTCATACAAAGGAGCGGCATTGAAATATGTGCCGCTGCATGCCAACGGCATCCACTCAATCCCTTACGACATGCTCTCTATGTGCAGGGTCATGAGAGGATTCGACGTAATTTTGGTTCTTGGGGTGTCGGGCTGTCTGTTTCTGCCTGTTCTTAGAATGTTCACCTCTGCGAAAATCATAGTCAATATCGATGGTCTCGAGCACAAAAGAGACAAATGGGGCAACGCTGCCAGATGGATCCTGAGAAATTCCGAAGCGATGGCAGTGAGGTATGCCGATATAATAGTCGCTGACAACAAAGGGATCCAGGATTATGTCAGGCAGACATATGACAGACCATCAGAGCTTATCGCATATGGAGGCGACCACGTCCACCGTCATCTGCCTGCAGAAAAGACCGAGGCTATATTGGAAAGATACCGGCTCAAAAAAAGACGTTACGCTATCACTGTATGCCGCATAGAGCCGGAAAACAACAGCCACATAATACTTGAAGCATATTCCCGCATCAACGCACCGCTCGTATTCATAGGCAACTGGAATCATAGCGAATGGTCCAGATCGCTGCGCAGTAAATATTCCGTGTATAGCAATCTGCATCTTCTCGATGCCATATATGATCTTGATATACTGTATGCTCTCCGGTCAAGCGCTGGTGTCTATCTTCACGGGCACAGCGCAGGGGGCACAAACCCCTCTCTCGTGGAAGCCATGCATTTTGGTATGCCGATCATAGCCTACGACGTGGTCTATAACCGCGAGACAACAGAAAACAAGGCATATTATTTCAGATCGGCGGACGATCTGGTCTCGCTTGTCGGCAGAACTGATCTGAAGGGAGGCGATATGAAAGAGATCGCGCAGCGCCGCTACACATGGCGTCATATATCCCGCCAGTATTCAGATTTGTACTAAAATACTTTTGTTAACACTGATATAGAGGTTGATATAGGAAAAAATCGTAAATTTGCACTCGAAAATACATAAATAGACAGATATGAAAGGAATCGTATTGGCTGGTGGCTCAGGAACGCGTCTGTATCCGCTTACCAAAGGTGTATCCAAGCAGATGCTGCCGGTGTTTGACAAGCCCATGGTTTACTACCCGATCTCAACGCTTATGTTAGCAGGAATCAAGGATATACTGATCATATCCACCCCGATGGATCTTCCTGGCTTCAAGCGTCTTCTCGGCGACGGTTCAGACTATGGCGTTAATTTTTCGTATGCCGAGCAGCCCTCTCCAGATGGACTTGCGCAGGCCTTCATCATCGGAAAGGAATTCATCGGTGATGACTCTGTGTGTCTTGTACTCGGAGACAATATATTCCA
>CATJQX010000246.1 GCA_949742535.1 uncultured Muribaculaceae bacterium
GCACAGTTCGCCAAAGACTCCGGCTCCCAGGTAGGCAAGATGAAAACCGCCAACCAGGGCCAGTTCTCTATCGATGACACCTCAAACCCCTCGGTAAAGAAAGTGCGCGTAGTCTCCACCATCGTCTACTATCTCGAGGACTGATACCCCTCACCTCCAAAAGCCACGCGGTGCGCCGGGATTTCAGAAATCCCGGCGCACCGCGCCGTTTTTAGCAAGCAATATCACTTCGGAGCGGCAAACGCATGCCTGAATCCCTTCTGCCGGTTCCATGCACCGCGGGTGAAGTCCAGCACCTCCACCGGGGCATTGCCGTTCTCAATCGACAGCTTTGACAGAGGTATAAGCGAACACCACTCAGCCAGGTCATATACATCCATGTCGAGGGGCAGGCCGTTGCGCAGGCAATACACCAGACGGTAGTCCATGATATAGTCCATACCTCCGTGTCCACCTACTTTTTTCGCTACTTCCCCCACCTCTTTTATGATCGGATGGGTATATTTCTCAACAAGCGCTTCACGCTGCCCGTCGGTTATGAAACCGTGGGCGTTCAGATTCTCATGATCCGGCACCTCTGTGCCTGACAACTGCTCCGGCATGAACGCATACCCCTCCTGGGGATACTTGTTTGCAAATCCTTTGGTACCAGTGAGCTGATACATGCGGCTGTATGGACGTGGAGTTAGCACATCGTGCTGTATCTGTATTGTCTTTCCGTTGACAGTGCGGATCATGGTCATTGTATGGTCGCCGTTGGCAAACGTGTCAGGTCTCTCACCGGTAGCCTTTTCTATGTACGCAGGCCCGTTCACAGCCTTCGTATCCATCGACACAAGTGTCTCCATGCGGTCGCCGCGATGTATGTCAAGAAGCTGACACGCCGGCCCCACACCGTGGGTGGGATACACGTCGCCACGGTTCTTGAGATTATAGTCAAGGCGCCAGTTGTTGTGGTAATACGGCCAGAACTCCTCCAGATTGTGGATATAGCTCCCCTCGGTGTGCAGCACCTCGCCAAACAGTCCCTGCTGCGCCATATTGAGGGTATTCATTTCAAAAAAGTCATACACACAGTTCTCAAGCATCATGCAGTGCAGGCGCTTCTCCTCAGCCTTGTTCACAAGCCCCCAGATCTCATCCATATCCATTGCCGCCGGCACCTCTATGGCGGCATGCTTGCCGTTGTCCATCGCGTACAGCGCCATCGGGGCATGGTGCAGCCAGTCGGTGGCGATATACACCAGGTCTATGTCGGGGCGCTCGCACAGCTGCTTCCAGGCATCTTCCGATCCCCCGTAGCCGGTCACGCTGTCCAGGCCGATGCCTCTCAGCCATTCCTGCATGCGGTCTACCCTATCCTGCTCGAGATCGCATACGGCCACAACCTTAGCACCCGGGATAGCGGTAAAGCGTTTCACCGCATCGGGACCGCGCATTCCAAGTCCGATGAATCCCACACGCACCGTATCGATCGGATCTGCAGCGAAACCCACCAGGTCGGTGGCACCTGCCGGACGGTCGGGGATCTCCGTCTTAATGGTTTTTGACTCGTCGGACTGACGCGGGGTGCAGCCGGGCAACAGAGCCGCGACAACGCACATAAGAATAATCACTGATTTTTTTAATCGTTCCATCT
Source organism: uncultured Muribaculaceae bacterium (assembly GCA_949742535.1). GTDB lineage: Bacteria > Bacteroidota > Bacteroidia > Bacteroidales > Muribaculaceae > UBA7173. Next base: position 1,640 of record CATJQX010000246.1, read on the forward strand.
GTATGATTTAAGGTATCTGACTGCAAATCTAATGAAAAGCCCTGACACATAAAACAGTCTGTGCCCCGAAAGTTTTGTTCATGCTTCCGGGGCACAGACTGTTTATAAATAACTGGTCAGAATTATTTCAGGGATTTAAGCAGCAGGTATCCGCCCACCACCTGGAGCAACATGCCGGGCCAGCCGATGCGCAGGTCCTGGAAAGCGTCGGTCCACGCCGGCACCATGAGCATCTCGCCCGCGGTGCCCACAGCCTGATATGCCACCACCACAAGGAGCAGTGCCGCGATGCTGACCTTGCGTGTACGCGCTGCCACAGCCGATGCGGCCAGGGCGAGCACCGTTGATTTAAGCAATATGGCAGGCAGTGCGGCGGCAGGGGGCATACCAAACAGCAGATGGTTAACCATCGGGGAAAGCAGCGCTGTAAGCACACCTACGCGCCACCCGTATTTGTATGCGCCCACGAGGGTGAAGAAATAGATCGGCAACCATACCAGACCACCCTGCGGCATAAGATGCGCGAGCTGCGGAAAGATGATATTGCCGGCAATGAACAGCGCGGCATACAGATATGTGCGGTAATCGCTGTAATTATATGAGTGAAGTTTTACTGTCGCTTCCATCTTTATCATTATGTTAGTCAACAAAATTAATTTGAATGTTTTTCCAAAAAAGCGCCTATGAGGGGCACGCATCGCGAAGGATCGTCGACACCGGAGCATAGCGTCTCCACGGGGCATATCCCAGTGCCCGCGCGGTTGATGATGTTGGGGACAGCCTCGCCATACTCCACTTCCACCCCCGCTTTGCCGAACAGTTCGAGTGCGCCGAGACTTATCACGCCTGTCCACACCTGCGCCACTCCCCCCGCAGCCATGAGCGCCGCCGCCCCTTTGCCCACCACCTTATCGGCAACAAAAGCTCCCGCGAGTTCGGCCGGGCGCGTCATCAGCAGTTCATACAGGTCTGCCACACCGCGACGGTAAAAGCTGTGAAGCCCCGAGGCGTTGCATATCACGCATGAGCAGCCGCTACGCAGCAGTTCGGCGATGGCGGCCTCCCTTTCGGTCTCCCCTATGGCACTGTTCATAAAGTGCCCTGTTTGAGTTGCTCCACAAAACGGTCTATGCGCGCCAGCTCACCCGGAATATTTATCGACTGCGGGCAGTGCGGCGCGCACTTGTTGCAGCCGATGCAATGATTCGCCTGGCGGAGTTTGGGCACCGATCTGTCATATCCCACAAGGAAAGCGCGGCGAGCCTCACGGTAGTTCTCTGCCTGGGTGTCCTCGGGCACATTCCCCTCGTTCACACACTTGTTGTAGTGGAGCAGGATTGCAGGTATGTCAAGACCATAGGGACATGGCATGCAGTACTTGCAGTCATTGCAGGGGATCGTGGGGAACTGCATCATCAGGTCAGCCGTGTCATACAGAAACTTCATCTCATCGTCGGTGAGCGGTTTCAAGGGGCAGAACGACCGCAGGTTGTCGGCAAGATGCTCCATGTATGTCATTCCGCTCAACACTGTCAGCACACCGGGATGCGTGCCCGCATACCGGAAAGCCCATGACGCCACACTGCGCTCCGGCTCAGCCTGCTTGAGGCGTGCCACCACATGGTCGTGCACTTTCGACAGACGTCCGCCGAGCAGCGGCTCCATTATCACAGCCGGGATACCGCGCTTCTCAAGCTCGGTATAGAGGTATTCGGCATCGGTATTCCGCGGATTTATCTCTTTGGCATGGTGCCAGTCGAGATAATTGAGCTGTATCTGCACGAAATCCCATTTGTATTTGTCATGGTTGGCAAGCAGATGGTCGAATACGGCTATGTCGCCGTGGTAGGAGAATCCGAGATTACGTATGCGCCCCGCCTCTCTCTCCTCAAGCAGGAAATCAAGGATGCCGTTGTCCATATACCTGGCATTGAACTCCTCCATACCGTTCCCCATGCCAATGGCATGTAGCAGCATATAGTCTATATAGTCTGTCTGCAGCTCCTTGAGGGAGTTATGGTACATGTCTATTGACGCCTGCCGGCTCCAGGTGGAGGGTGCGAAATTAGACAACTTCGTAGCTATGAAATACTTGTCGCGCGGATGGCGGCTGAGCGCTATGCCTGTGGCATGCTCCGAAAGCCCCCGGCAGTAGGCGGGGGATGTGTCGAAATAATTCACACCGTGGGCAATGGCCGTATCTATCAGACGGTTCACCATTTCCTGGTCTATCGGTTCCTCCCCGTCGCGGGCGCTGTCGCCCTTGACAGTCGGCCAGCGCATGCATCCGTAGCCGAGCAGCGACACCTTGTCGCCTGTCGACGGATTGGTGCGCAGAGTCATTTTGTCGGTGGGTATGTCTGATGTGTCGGCCGAATACTGGTCGGGCTGCACCTCCGTCTTGTGGCCGCATCCGGGCAACACTGTCGCCCCTACAGCCGCGGTACCGATACCCATACGCCGCAGAAACTCGCGGCGGTTTATATTGTCGCTTATTTTCTTTATCATTATGATCAAGCGATGACTTGTTAGATATATTTGTGTACCTCGTGCCCCTCCACATAGATGGCGCTGAAAGGACGCGCGGGGCAGAGATTCTCGCAGGCGCCACAACCGATGCAGCGCTCCGGATTCACAACCGGTATTTTCACGGAATTGTTATCCGACGGATCTGACGGCACCATCTGTATGGCCCCAGTAGGACAATGCCGCGCACAGTTGCCGCACTCCACACCGTCGGTAAGGGGCACACAGTTGGCCTTCACCCATACGGCATGCCCTACCTGTATGGAGGATTTGTCGGCAGTGTCAATAGGCTTTATCGCACCGGCGGGGCATACCTCCGAGCAGCGTGTACACTCCGGACGGCAATATCCGCGCTCATACGATGCCTCGGGCTGCATAAGCGTGAGCATGTCGCCCGACGGACGCAGCACACCGTTAGGGCAAGCGGCCACACACAGCTGGCATGCGGTGCAGTGCTGCGCCATATTGCGCAGGCTCACGGCTCCGGGAGGCACAATGCGGGTGCGCCGCTGAGGTTTCTTTTTATCAGTTATCACTGCCAGACCGCCATCCACGGTCTTGTCGGCGGCCTGCATAGCCGAGGCCGACGCCACAGCCACGGC
>CATJQX010000247.1 GCA_949742535.1 uncultured Muribaculaceae bacterium
ATATGCTCAACCGTGATGCATTAACCGATTTCCGAGGCGAAGTGCGTCATTGGGGCTTGGTTTCACACCTTGACAGCGTTAGCGATGAGGATTTTTGTAAAGGTGTCGGAATTACAGACCATTCCGGCCAACTGACCTACGGCGGATTGATAATGCTTGGTAAAAGCCCTTATATATTCAATTTTGTTCCAACGTTCTGTGCCGATTACGTCGAGATACCCGGTACTGGCATGGAGGCAATAACGAACAATTATACATATCGCATTCCTGAACAACAGAATCTTTGGGAAGCGAGCCGTGTTATACTCCGTCGTCTACGTACACTCGTCAATACGCCGATGGTTGGTATTAATGAGCGCGGACAATCAGTTCAGGATTTTTCCGAGTACGATATACTACGCGAGGCAATGGCAAATCAGATGGCGCACGCTGATCATTTTAGTCCTCGACGCAGTTGCATTCATGTATTTGACGACCGCATCGAGTTCCTTAATCCAGGCGGTATGCCAATGCCGTTGGATGTAATGGAAAGCTCGTTTGAATCCCAACCTCGCAATCCGGTAATCGCAAAACTATTCCGGCTTGCACACCTGTCAGAGAATCTCGGTTACGGACTCCATAAACTCAAACGTTGGGAAGAGGTAACTGGACGACCAATGCACATTGAGACAACAATCAATTCTGTAAAAGTAACCTTCGACCTCAAGACCCGCGAAGTGGAAAAGGCTGATGTCGCTAAAAATGTCGCTAAAAATGTCGCTAAAAATGTCGCTAAAAACTTAACCAAGCGACAACAGCGAATTATTGATATCATCAGCGAGAATCCACAGACTACAAGAGCCGAGATCGCGACCGCAATAGGAGTTGCCACTAAAACAATCGAACGTGAACTCGCCGCCCTCTCCGATACAGTCCGCTATATCGGTTCTAAGAAAGGGGGCCACTGGGAAATTATAAATATCAAGTAACTGCTCAAAATTATTTTATATTAAGTAAGTCGTGAAAATTATTTTATATTGTCTGGGAGTATACTTTCAGTCGGTTTTTGTCCGAAGATGAAGGAGTGTAGCGGGCTACACGACTGAAGATGAGGGCGAAAACCGACGAAAGGATGCCGCAGAGAATATAAAGCCTGTTGTATGTTTTATGCGTAATAATTTTCATGACTTACTTATTGGTCTGATTAGCACTTTCTTGTATCTGTAAGAGGGTTTTCGTACTGGCATGACTATTTTTCCCCGCAAGCCGCCGGAGGTGGCGTGGCGGAATCCGGCACTACGAAAAAGCAAACCGGGCCCGATTCACATCGGTCCCGGCTCAATCCTTATTGGCATTTGTATATGAAACAAACTTATCAGTATCCTTTTGTGGCTTAATTATATTCTCGTAACCGATGCCCGGAGCGGAAATCAGCCGAATATCGGCCGGCGACCGCACTTGGCACCTCGCCACAGTTCATTCACTTATCATTCATTCAATTATTACTCCAATTAATCAATCATTCATTCAATCATTCAAATTCTCAATATCTTTGAAGCGGAGGGTCAATACTCCACTTTGTCTTCTTTTTCAGCCCACTTCTCGAATGCGCGGATTGTACCGGCATTCTTGATGCGGATGCAGGGGATGGCTCTTTCCACCTGCGGTTTGCGGAGCTCGCGATACAGGAACCGGTCGGAAAAGTTGATGCTGTCGGCATCATCCTGGGTATTCCCGTAATATATGCGGCTCACACCTGCCCAATAGAGCGCCGAAAGGCACATGGGGCACGGCTCACAGGAACTATAGACCGTGCAGCCGGCGAGGTTGAATGTGCCCAGTCTGGAGCACGCCTCGCGTATGGCATTCACCTCCGCATGGGCGGTAGGGTCGTTGGTCAGCGTCACCGAATTGGCACCTGTGGCCACTATCTCGCCATCACGTACGATCACAGCCCCGAAAGGACCGCCTCCGCGATCGATGTTTTCCTCTGCAATGCGCGCCGCCATTTCCATGAAACGCACATCCTGCGCCGTTATATTGTCTTTAACTGTTGTATCCATGCTCATTCATTTTAGTCGTTTGCGTTATAACGCATTTTACACGTATAAAGTTAACAGGCCAGAGGCTGCACATGACAACCGGGTGAAGAGTATGGCACTCAGTCTTAACAACACAAACATACCCGGGGAGATGGAGACAGAGAAACCGACTGTAACCCAGAGACATATCGCAAAACATGCTATCTGTCGGCCTGGTTTGGCCGGATCAACCCGGCAGAGTATATCAGGTCTATTTTCTAAAGCAAGGCAAAATAACAAAAGTTTTGTGGAATAACAAGCAAATCATTTGTTAATAAATACTAATTGTAGACCTTATTACCACAAATCGGCCTCACAAGCGACAGAACGCGATTTTTATATGTTTTCCAAATATGTTATTTAACATTTCTCCCATGTGTATAACTACCGGGAAAGGTAGCGCGCAGCCTCACCACCTGAGCGGAGGTAGCGGTCACCGGGAAATGCCGCGACGTCCTGAAGCCCACGATCCAGACCGGTTCACCGTCGCATGCGAGAATCCATACACGTTTTTTCTCACTCAACGGCACCTTAGCCTCGGTGATGATCGAGCTGACGGCACGTGTGCCCCGCATGCCGAAAGGGGCTATCCTGTCGGAATGGCGCCAACGGCGCAACTCCCACCGGGCAGTTCCATTGTCAAGCACACTCCCGTCGAGCCACATCTCCATAGGATCGCGCGCGGGC
>CATJQX010000248.1 GCA_949742535.1 uncultured Muribaculaceae bacterium
AAATATACGGAGAATATTTGGTGAAACATCAGAATGGGGAGAGGCAGGCATCGAGGGAGGCGGCGAGGGCCTCGCGGTCAAGGTGCTGGCCGATGAACACGAGTTTCACCATGCGGTCGCCGTAGGTCTCGTCCCAGTCCATGCGGAGAGTAGGATCAGAAGCCATGAGGCGCTCAAGTTCCGCGGCAGGGGCGGTAGCGTACCAGAGACCCGACTCGGAGAGATTTTTCTGGACTCCGGCCTGCTCGAAGAGGTAACACATGTCGCGGTTGTGGGAGAAATAGAGGATCCCTTTGGCACGTATGATGTTGGAAGGCCACTGGGTGGCCACAAACCGGTCGAATTTGTTGAGATCGAAGGGAGCCCGGCGGAAATAGACCATTGTCTCTATACCGTATTCCTCGGCATGCCCGCCATGATGATGGTGATGATGGCCGCATGTGCAGTGCTCCCCTCCATGGCATCCCTCCTCGTGATGGTGGTGATGGTCATGGCATTCCTCCTCATGGTCATGGCCGTGGTGTTCATGCTCATGATGGTGGTGATCATGTTCATCCTCCTCGTGATCGTGATCGCGGTGCTCGATCTCACGGATCCAGGTGGCAGAGGTGGCCACATCCTCGAAATCAAACAGTCCGGTACCGATTATGCGGTCGAGATCCACGTCGGCGTAATCACACTCTATGATGCGGGCCTTGGGCTGAAGCGCGCGTATGATTGCGCGCACACGGGCACCCTCTTCGGGAGTCACTTCCGAAATCTTATTCAGCAGCACTACGTTGCAGAACTCTATCTGCTGTATCACCAGACTTTCTATGTCGTCCTCAGCGGGCTTGCGCCGCACCAGTCTGTCGCCGCAGGCAAACTCGCTCTGCATGCGCAATGCATCCACAACCGTAACCACACAGTCAAGCACCGGCACATCCCCGGCGTAATCCTCCGGGAGCATGGCACGGATAGAGGATATGGTCTGCGCTATCGGCGCGGGATCGCATATGCCGCTTGCCTCTACCACGATATAGTCGAAGCTCCCTGCCGAGGCCAGATCTATGAGCTGATTTATTAGGTCGGTCTGCAAAGTGCAGCATATGCAGCCGTTCTGCAGCGCCACCAGGTCGCCCGATTTTTCGTCAGAACCTACTATGCCCCCCTTCTGTATAAGGGTGGCGTCGATATTCACCTCACCGATATCATTCACGATAACGGCAAAACGTATGCCGCGGCGGTTGGTGAGTATGCGGTTCAGAAGCGTGGTCTTGCCGCTCCCGAGGTATCCCGTGAGGAGCAATACAGGTATTTCATTCGATATCATATTTTCTAAAATATTTTATAGAAGTCATTTAAACTTTTTCTTCGAAAAGAATTTGAGGCTGTTTTTGAGCTGATTTTAACTGAATTTGAGGGAACGATGCGGGCATCGTGACCGAAAATAAGGTTAAAAGCAGGCAAAAAGAGGCCAAATTCTTAAAGAAGAGGGGTTGTGAAGCCATTAAAGAAAAAGTTTAAATGACTTCATAGTACAAAAGTAAACAATCATGCCCAATGCAACAAAAATAATCATCTATGCACGATTTTTAATCTCTCCATATAGCCCCGATTATATAACTTTGCAATAGTTAACCGATCTTTAGAATAACCAAAAATCAATATCATGAGATATAACCGATTTTTCATACTGGCGGCCGCGCTTTCCGCCGGCTATATGCTGCAAGGTGCCGAGCTCACGATGAAAGTGACCGGCAAATACCTCAACATACCCATTTCGCACAGCGTGGACCGCATACCGCTGACCCTCGAGGCTAAGGGTCTGGATCCTCTGCCCGTTGTGGCGCGTGTGGCACCGGGGACACCGGAATACTGGGTATTCAAGGACATCTCGGCACTGAAAGGTAAGAAACTTACCATCAAGTATCCCGACGGCACAAAAGGGATGAACGCCATTTACCAGGCCGACACTATCCACGGAGAATCAACGATATATCACGAGAAGAACCGCCCGCAGTACCACTTCACAACCCGCCGCGGATGGATCAACGATCCCAACGGCCTGGTGTACCACAACGGCGAGTATCATCTCTATTATCAGCACAATCCCTTTGAACGCGACTGGGAGAACATGACATGGGGCCATGCCGTAAGCAAGGACCTCATACACTGGACAGAACTTCCCACCGCCCTTCATCCCGACCACATGGGCACGATGTTCTCAGGTTCGGCTGTAATCGATCACGAAAACACCTCTGGATTCGGCAGCAAACAGTCGCCGGCGATGGTGGCGGCCTACACTATCAACAATGACGACCGCCAGATGCAGGGTATAGCCTACAGCACCGACAACGGACGCACGTTCACCAAATATGAAGGGAATCCCGTGGTCAACAGCAAGGAGATATGGGACACCCACGACACCCGCGACCCCAAGATGTTCCGCTACGGCGACCATTGGGTGATGGTGCTCAACGAACGCGACGGACACTCCATCTACACCTCCGACAATCTGCGCGACTGGACATACAAGAGCCATGTCACCGGATTCTGGGAATGCCCCGAACTCTTCCCTCTCCCCGTTGACGGCGACAAGAACAATACGATGTGGGTTATGTACGGCGCATCAGGCACATATATGCTCGGTGACTTCGACGGCGAGAAATTCACTCCTCGCTCAGGCAAACACCGCAACTGCGCCGGCACCATTTACGCCGCCCAGACCTTCAACAACATCCCCGAATCCGACGGACGCCGCATACAGATCGGCTGGGGACGCCTCGGCCATCCCGGAATGCCATTCAACGGCATCATGCTCCTCCCCACCGAGCTGTCTCTGCGCACCACCAAAGATGGCGTGCGCCTAATAAGCAACCCCGTAAAGGAAGTGGAAAGCCTCTGCAAACCCGCCGGCAGCTGGACAAACCTCACACAGGACCAGGCCAACAAGGCGCTCGAGAAATTCTCTGACGCCGACCGGCTGCGTGTGCGTGCCACACTCCATCTGTCACACGCCACAGACGCCTCAATTTGCCTTGCCGGACAGCGCCTCGTGGACTATGACCTCAACGGCACCACACTCAACGGCAACCACTACTCCCCCCAGGATCCCACCAGCATGGAGCTGACAGCCGACATCTACATCGACCGCACATCGGTGGAAGTATTCGTTGACGG
>CATJQX010000249.1 GCA_949742535.1 uncultured Muribaculaceae bacterium
GCCGAAGATATAAGTCAAGGCGATTTCGCCTCGTTTGTTCTGGGGGAGGTCAACTCCCACGATTCTTACTGCCATATAATACTTTTATATCACTTATTTTGGTGCAAAAATAACAAATTTCGCAGACATCTGAAAATCCTTACGCGTCACCCCATTGGCAACCTCACACTGAAGCCGCCAATATCCTGATGGGATAGCCTGGTTCTCAGATATTTGCCTTGTTATCCCTGACGCTGTTTGTTTTTGGGATTTTTCTTGTTGATCACGTAGAGGCGCCCTTTGCGGCGGACAATCTTGTCCTCCGGGGTGCGCTTCTTGATTGAAGCTCTTACTTTCATGAGGTTGTCGTGAAAAAAGTTGTACGTTATAGTATGAGGTGATTATTTGTAACGGAAAGCGATGCGGCCTTTAGATAAGTCGTAAGGCGACATCTCGACCCTCACCTTGTCTCCGGGCAGGATCTTTATGTAATGCATGCGCATCTTGCCCGAAATGTGAGCGGTGATCTCGTGGCCGTTCTCTAGCTCCACGCGGAACATGGCGTTGGAAAGAGCTTCCACGATAGTGCCGTCCTGTTCGATTGCCGATTGTTTTGCCATATTGTTTCTATATTCGTTGATTGGTTTTTCGGGTTGTCGCCGGGCTGTCTCACGCCGTCACCCCGGACTGTCAGATATAGCTCTCGCCGAGCACCTCCTTCACATAGTCGAATGTCGTGAGGACATGTGTCTCCCCGCCGAGCACCGCGACTGTGTGCTCATAATGGGCCGAAGGCTTGCGGTCGCGCGTACGGCACGTCCAGCCGTCGCTCTCGATGACTATATTGCGGCTTCCGAGATTGATCATCGGCTCTATGGCGATGCACATGCCGTTCTTGATCAGAGGGCCTGTACCCCGGCGACCATAGTTGGGCACCTCGGGATCCTCGTGCATCTTGCGCCCTATGCCGTGACCGCACATCTCGCGCACCACACTGTAGCCGCGGCGCTCCACATATGTCTGCACCGCATTGGCGATATCACCGATTCTCCCCCCCTCGCGGCAAGCCTCAATACCTTTGTACAGACTCTCCTTCGTGGTCTTCATCAGCGCGAGCACCTTCTCGTCGACCTGGCCGACAGGGAAAGTATAGCACATGTCGCCGTTGAACCCGTCAAGTTCCACCACCACATCAAGACCTACTATGTCACCCTCGCGCAGAGAATACGTGGAGGGGAAACCGTGTACCACCGTCTCGTTTACCTCGATGCAGACAGCACCGGGAAAACCTCCGTAACCCAGGCACGCCGGACGGCCGCCGTTGTCCAATATGAATTCCTTTGCGACCGAGTCTATCTTGTGGGTCGTGACACCCGGCTTAACCCATTTCGCCATTTCGCCAAGCGTGCGGCTCGTAAGATCGCATGCCTTGCGCATCAGCTCGATTTCTTCGGGAGTCTTGAGATATATCATTTTGTCCTTGAAAAGGGGAAATAAACTGTTTTGGAGGCTAGGAAGCGCATCTGGCGCCGATACCCCTCCGCAGGGGCGGGGAGGCCTTATATGCCTCCCCACACTCATGCCTTCGGAAGCGGATGCCGGAGCGGCTTATGCGCGGCAACCGTGCCAACCATGATATGGATTTTCAATATGCGCTGCCTGTGGTGCGACCTTTGATCTTGCCGTCCTTCATCAGGCCGTCATAATGGTGCATCATCAGGTGCGATTCAATCTGCTGCAGAGTGTCGAGCACCACACCCACCATAATCAGCAGCGATGTGCCGCCGAAGAACTGCGCGAAGTTCTGGCTGATGCCGAACAGACGGGCGAAAGCGGGAAGGATTGCCACGATGCCGAGGAAAATCGAACCGGGCAGAGTGATACGCGACATGATCGAGTCAAGATATTCGGCAGTCTTCTTGCCGGGCTTCACACCGGGGATGAACCCGTTGTTGCGCTTCATCTCCTCAGCCATCTGGGTGGGGCGCACTGTAATCGCTGTATAGAAATAAGTGAACGCCACGATCAGGATGAAGTAAACGAAGTTGTACCAGAAGCCGTTGATGTCAGAGAAGGTGGCGAAGAAACCTGTGGCACCTTCACCGCCGCCGAAACCTGCAAGCGTGATAGGGATGAACATGATCGCCTGAGCGAAGATGATAGGCATCACACCGGCAGCATTGACCTTCAGAGGTATGTACTGGCGGGCACCGCCGTACTGCTTGTTGCCTACGATACGCTTTGCATACTGTACGGGCACCTTGCGGGTTCCCTGTACGAGAAGCACGGCGCCGATAGTCACCGCGAACAGAAGCACGATCTCTACAATGAACATGATAAGACCGCCCTCAGAACCGGTAGAACCCGGCAGACGTGATGTGAACTCATAGAAGAGCGCTACAGGGAGACGGGCGATGATACCCACGAGGATGATGAACGAGATACCGTTGCCGATACCACGGTCGGTGATGCGCTCTCCAAGCCACATGATGAACATCGAGCCTGCAGCGAGGATAATGGTGAGGAACACCACTGTCCAGAAGCCCATCTCAACGGAACCGCCTGCATTCACAACCTGAGCGCGCAGGTTGTAAAGATACGCGGGACCCTGGACAAGCAGAATCAGGACGGTCAGATAGCGTGTGTACTGGTTCAGCTTCTGACGGCCGCTCTCCCCTTCACGCTGCATCTTCTGGAAAGAAGGAAGCACCATGCCGGCCAACTGAATCACAATCGACGCAGTGATATAGGGCATGATACCCAACGCGAAAATGGAGGCCTGAGAGAAGGCGCCTCCGGAGAACATGTCCAAGAGCTGCATCAGACCGCTGCGGTTGGTGAACGAGGTCAGGGCGTCAAGGTCGTTAGGGTTGATACCCGGCAGGACCACATAACACCCCAGACGGAACACCAGCACAAGCAGCACCGTGATGGTAAGGCGCTGACGCAATTCCTGGATCGTCCAGATGTTTTTTAAGGTTTGGATAAATTTCATTGAATTACTTTACTTTGTTGATGGAACCGCCGGCCTCAACAATGGCTTTTTCGGCGGCTGCGGAGAATGCGTTGGCTTCAACCTCAATTTTGCGGGATACGGTGCCGTTGCCAAGGATCTTCACCAGATCTTTCTTGCCTACAAGGCCGAAAGAACGGAGTTCCTCGAGGCCGATCTTCTCAAGATTCTCTGCCTCAGCCAGGGTCTGGAGAGCGTCCAGATTGACCACTTTGTATTCCACACGATTGAAATTCTTGAAGCCGAACTTGGGCAGACGACGCTGCAGAGGCATCTGACCGCCTTCGAAACCGATTTTGCGGCTATAGCCTGAGCGCGATTTCGCACCCTTGTGACCACGGGTGGATGTTCCGCCCTTGCCCGAACCGGGACCACGGCCGATGCGGGTCTCGCGATGTGTGCTCCCTGCTGCGGGTTTCAGATTACTTAAATCCATAATTATGATAGATTTTTCTGATTGCTTGTTGATAATAGTGATAATTGTGTTTCGCCTCCCCGGAGCCTCTTCCCTCGCGCTCCCCCGCTGCCATGCCACAAAGGCGGCTGCCGGCGGGAGGCACTGGCGGACAAATGAAGCTGTCGGCCGGGGACGGAAGGATGAAATGTGAGTGGCTTATGCGTTGGTCACTTCCACCAGATGGTGAACGCGCTCAACCATACCACGTACAGAGGGGGTATCCTCCTTTACCACTGTGTGGTTCATCTTCTTGAGACCGAGAGCATCCAGAGTGCGCTTCTGCACTGCGGGAGCGCCGATACGGCTCTTGATTTGCTTGATTTTAATCTGTGCCATTTGTCAGAATCTGATTTATATGAGCGCTTGTTAGCCGTTGAAAACTTGGCTTACCGAGATACCGCGGTTCTGGGCGATCTGAGCCGGAGAGCGCATTTCGTCAAGAGCGGCGATAGTAGCCTTTACGAGGTTGTGGGGGTTCGAGGAACCTTTTGATTTAGCGAGCACGTCGGTGATACCTACGCTCTCGAGAACCGCACGCATAGCGCCACCGGCCTTCACACCGGTACCGTGCGACGCGGGCTTGAGAAGCACGCGTGAGCCGCCGAACTTGGCAAGCTGCTCGTGGGGAATGGTTCCCTTGTTGATGGGCACACGGATGAGGTTCTTTTTGGCTGCCTCTACACCTTTGGCGATTGCGGCGGTAACCTCATTGGCTTTGCCGAGACCCCAGCCTACAATGCCGTTGCCGTCACCGACTACTACGATAGCGGCGAAAGTGAAGGTGCGGCCACCCTTGGTAACCTTGGTTACACGGTTGATGGCAACCAGACGGTCCTTCAGCTCTATGTCGTTAGTGGATTTTACCCTGTTGTTTCTTTTTGCCATGATTGTGATCAGAATTTAAGTCCGCCTTCGCGAGCTGCGTCAGCCAATGATTTTACTCTTCCGTGGAACAGATAACCGTTGCGGTCGAACACTACCTCGGTCACTCCGGCTGCCAGGGCCTTCTCGGCGATAGCTTTGCCCACTTTTGCAGCGATCTCTATTTTTGTGCCCTCGTCGATGCCTTTGGAGGATGCGCAAACAAGAGTTTTGCCCTCTGCATCATTTACAAGCTGCACGTATATCTGCTTGTTGCTGCGGAAAACGCTCATGCGGGGACGCGCGGCGGTGCCAGAAACTTTGCCGCGGATGCGTGCCTTGATCTTATTTCTTCTTTCTTGCTTTGAGATCATGATAGTTTACTTTTTATTTGGCGCCTGCC
>CATJQX010000250.1 GCA_949742535.1 uncultured Muribaculaceae bacterium
CTATACCAAAAACAGACGCTCCGCTTAATTGAACGGAACGTCTGTTTTAATACCTTTCCAGGAAACTGTCACTTCCTTATTTTAGCCGCGAAACCGCCGCCGGGAGCCAGATGGAGCTTCAGCTTGCTTCCCGGAGCCACAGACATGTCGCTCTTCGCATAGTCGTTGGCATTGCGATGGGCATTAACGCCGTCGGCAAACAATTCCATTTTGCTCCCTGCTCCCAGTGAGAGAGCAGTAAGGTCCACCTCAATGTCGCGCGGTGTCCAGTCTGTTATACCACCGATCCACCAGGTGTCACCTTTGCGGCGGGCGGTCACTATATACTCCCCGATCTTGCCGTCAAGCACCAGCGTCTCATCCCACACCGTAGGCACATCGGCGATGAAAGCCGTCGACTCAGGCTCCTTGCGATAATTCGACGGAGAATCGCAGAGCATATTCAGCGGAGCGTCAAGCACCATGTAAAGAGCAAGCTGATGGCATCGCGTACCCTGGCTCATAGGCTGCTGTCCGCAAGGATAATAACTGCTGCGGGTCGCATTATGCATGGCACCCTGCGTGTAGTCCATCGGGCCGGCAACCTGGCGCGCAAACGGAATGGTCACGTCATATTTCATCTGATCCACAGTGCCCGGACTCCACTTCATCTGTTCCAAGCCATGCACACCCTCGAAGTTTAGCACATTGGGCCATGTGCGGTTAAGACCCGCAGGCTTGTGTGTGCCGTGGAGGTCAAGCAGCAGACCATATTTGGCGGCTGTCTCGGCGGCCTTGTGGTTGAAGCCTGTCATAAGCTGGTCGTCGCGGTCCATGAAATCCACCTTGAAACCTTTCACACCCATCGCGGCATAATGCTTGCATATGGCATCCATGTCGCGGTTGAAAGCGCCATATCCTGCCCACAGTATGATACCCACATCCTTCTTGGCTGCATGCGCCAGAATGGCCTCCAGGTCTATGTCGGGGTTTATCACCATAAGGTCCTCACCCTTTCCGGCAGCCCATCCGTCATCTATTATCACATATTCGATATCGTTCTCAGAGGCGAAATCTATGTAATGCTTGTATGTGGCCGTGTTTACACCGGCCTCGAAATCCACACCGATTATATTCCAGTAGTTCCACCAGTCCCAAGCCACTTTGCCGGGTTTGATCCAGCTGACATCAGCTATACGGCTCGGCTCGGAAAGGAGCCAGCTCAAATCTGAGGACGCTATATCGGTATCCGATCCTACCACAGCCACACGCCAGGGAAAAGCACGTGCGCCATCTACTTTCGCAATATAATCGGCATGCTCCTTTACCACACCCTGGATATTGTTGTAGCCCCCCGACTCCACCGCGGTAGGATAAGGCGCGAAATATCCCTTGAGCGCATTCCCCTCACCTTTGGCAAGGTACATGCCGGGGTAAGCGTTGAGATCGGTCTCTGTGACACACAGTTTCACACCGTTGCCGGCGTCAGCCACCAGAGGAAGGAACGACAGTCTGCCCCCGTTCAGCTCTGATACGGGAGTTACAGTATATGTATTTTCAAACGAGTTGAACCACTGCGAGTCGAAATCGCCGTCGCTTCCGCTTCTCACATAAGGCACAGTCATCGTATAATCAGCCGGGAACACATATTCCACCATTTCCCCCTTTATCTCCAGAGGTTTCTTTGACGTGTACACGAAACGGTAGGCCACACCGTCGTCATATGCCCTGAACTGCACTTCCCACCCCTGGGCAAGCTGCAGTGTAAGCGCATTGTAATTGTCGCGCACCTCGCTCCTGCGGTAAAGCGGCGATTCCAACGTGGCATCCTCGCTTGCGCGTGTCACCTTTTTCACCTTCACCTTATCGCCCGGCACAACTGTACCGTCTGAAAGCGTCATCGACACTGCTGAAGGAGCCAGCACAGACTCCCCCCCGTAGCTGATTGAATAACGCAGTTCCTTGTCGGCGCTTATATCCGCCACTATTTTTCCCGACGGAGACTGAAGTTGATAATCCTTGGCTCCCATGGCCACCACAGGCAACAGCGCCAGAGCCACAGGCAAAATTCGATTTGACATAATTGATGGTTTGTTAGATTTCAAGTTGCAATAGTTCCGTAAATCAAGTCGATTACATCGTTTATTTCATTTTGGCATGCACCGTCTCGCCATTCCCGACGGTATAGCGGTGAAGCGCCTTCCCTGAGCGTTCAACAGACACAAGGAGTTTGCCGGAGTTACCGGGTTTCCTCGTCACTACCACATCAAACGGCTCCACCCCGTAAGCACATACACGCCGAAGAGCCATATGATCCCAACCGTCAGGAAGCTGAGGAGTCATGGCAAAAGACCTCAGCCCCGTAGGGCGCATACCGAACATCCCCTCAGTCACTATCCTGCAGTAAAGGGCGCTTTCGGTAGACAGATGCCGCTGGTTACCCTCAGGCCACGCCTCTATCGGATAAGGCACATGGTCGCCAAGAAGCCTTGTAGCGGAATACCGCTTCATGAAATCAAGCGCCCTCTCACGCTCGCCGGCAGCAAAAATGCCCCGCAAAGCATACAGCGTCGTACGATCCCAGTACGTTGATGTGCCACTCTGTGTAAGAAGCCCGTCTGAAGTCATCAGGCGCGGAGAAAGCAACGCCTCCACCGTCCCCTCCTTGCGATCAAATATCCCGGTCACAAGAGGCATACATATCCATGAACGCAACACATCATTGCCGTCATAATAGCGGTAGGTATTGAACCCCTCCACTTCCGCCGAGAAATGCGAGCCGATCGCGGCTCGCAGCGCCGCAGCCTCGCGGCGGTAACGGCGCCCGAGATCTTTTTTACCCAGTTCGTCGGCAAGATATGCGGCGCTTAAAAGGGCGTCGTAGTGCAGCGAGGAGGTGCAGAGATTGGCATCACCCGAGGGGAAACGCCCCTCGAGTTCGTCGCTGTCCGAAGCCACCACGCCCGCCTCGTTTGTCTTGCGGCGCGAATATTCCAGACACCACTCTATCAGCGGCCAGAGCTGCAGTGCTTCCTCACGGTCGCCACGTGCCAGAGCGTAGCGGGCGGCTCCGTAACAGATCATAGCACAGTCACCCCTGTCCCCCGCGGCGCTCCAGAAATCATCGCCCTCGGCAATGACCGAGCTCGGAATCGGACGGTACTCGTCGTTCATGAAGCGGGCAAAATGCCTGAAAGCATTTATGGCAGATTCATTACCCGTGTCATAACCCACATAAGGGAAAAACGGATTGATATACTCAGCCTGGTCGTTAGCCCATATGGCCGCATAATACGCCTCGCCGCCGGGACCCTGCATCAGTCCCCCCTTCGTACGGAAAATGCTCTCGCAGGCACGTATCTTTGCAAAGGCAAATTCAGTATCAAGCACCTTGTCAGGCGACTCAAAGACAAGATTGCCGCGCATCTGCCGGCAGAAGCTGTCGCGTGCGGCAAGCTCGTCATCTACAGCCACCCTCGCCTCGCTTTCACCCACCTTGTATCCCTGGATAGTGGCGCCGAAACTCATCTCCTCACCGGGAGCAAGCACTTTCGTGACAGCCTTGTCATTTCCGGTAGCTGCCACCAGAGTATATACACCGTCCACACCATCCTTTTCCGGCGTCTCATAGACCGAGCGCAACGCAGGCACCACTACCTCCACATTCTTGTCCCCAATATTCTTCACCACATAACGCTCACAGAGCATAGCCTTTGTCGGTGAGGGGAAATATGTGCGCCTCACCTCAATAGTGCGCGCCAGATCGCGTTGACCCTTCACGGCACGGTTGTGCCCCACCGTAAAACGGCTCGTCACTGAAAGTTTGCCGTCGAGCCTCAGACTGTCCACACGCTCGTTGTTAAGAGTCTGACGGTTCACCATGACTCCATCAAGAAAATCAATGGCGAAACGCCGCGTAAGACTCGCATGCGTATCGTTCGGGACAGTACGCAGCATAGGCCACACCACCGAGCGCTCCATTGAAAACGCACCGTCGGCATCGACCCCGTAACGGAGCACAGCAGAAACTTTCTCCCCGCTCATCTCCATATGGTCATAGTGCGGCACATCATCCGCCACACTCCATTTTATAACGCCGTCACCGCCTGTCTCCCATCTCGTGTTTGAATAGCCGTCCGAGGCATGCATATCGCCGCCATATACGGCAAACATAAGCCCAACGACAAGGCATAACATGTTTCTTACCTTTCCACGCATAAATGTTAAATTGAATTCAATACCTCAAAGATACTCAATTTGTAGACATTACAGAAACAATACAACCGA
>CATJQX010000251.1 GCA_949742535.1 uncultured Muribaculaceae bacterium
GTCGTGAAGTCCTTGCCGGCGATCGGCATTTTGGTCTTCTCGGCGAGTTCCCACATGGCGGGGATGTCGACGGTGGTGTTGGGTGCGCCCATGATGAAGGGTGCGCCTTCTGTGAGGGCTGCGTATGCGTAGCACATAGAGGGTGCGATGTGCTCCTTGTCGTCGGCTTTCATTGCGGCCTCAAGGTCGGCGAGCTTGTAGTGTACCTCTTCGTTTACGGGAACGTAAACCTCGGTTGATGCTGCCCAGAGAACTACCACGCGGTCAACGCCGTTCTCTTTCTTGAAGTTGCGGATGTCTTCGCGGAGCTGCTCCACCATTTCCCAGCGGGTCTTGCCGACCATGATGTTGTCGCCGTCAAGACGCTTTGCATAGTTGTGGTCGAAAGCGGCCTTGAGGGGCTTGATGGCTTCGAGCTCATCCTTTACGGGATTGATGTCTTTCTCTTTGAGCACCTCGGCGTGCATAGCCGACTCGTATGCATTGGCGGGATAAACGTCCCATGCGCCGAACACGATGTCGTTGAGGTCTGCGATGGGAACGATTTCGTTGTATCTGAGGTATTTCTTGTCGGCACCTTCACCCACGCGGATTTTGTCGTACTGGGTCATTGCGCCTACGGGCTTTGCAAGTCCTTTACGGGTCATTAAAACACCGGTCATAAAGGTGGTTGTCACGGCTCCGAGGCCAACAACCATTACGCCGAGTTTACCTTCGGCTTTCTTTACGTTACTCATTTTTGTTGTTATCTGTTTTAATATTTTGTGTTTCTGATGGTTTACATCCCCGCCAGGCAGATCTTGCATACCGCATGACATGAGACAGAACCCTCGGGACGCGCCATTGCTGCATCGCGCCCGTAATTGATGGTTTGTGAAAAGATGTTTTCAGGGCTTCAGCTGAAAAATCGTGTAAAAGTACACATAAGTTCGCAATTGCAAAATTTTTTTAGTGGTAAATTTTGTGTTATTTCGCAAATAGAACTTAAAAAAGCCCGGTTTTGGATAATAGGTGTTAATTTGAGGTTTGTTTGCAGTGGATTGTGTTAACAGATGTAAATGGAGGTCTGCTTCGAAATATTAATATCAGTTGCTTTTTCCTACATATTTTTCATACCGGCCCATAAAGCGTGCGAAAGCGGGCACGCGCATGAAAACGTATTCGAAAAGGAGGAATCCGACAAGCGCGCACGCTATTCCGAGTGTGACATCTATAATGTAGTGGTGCGAGGTATATACCGCGGTGAACCAGATGCCGAGGGTGACGACGCCGAGAAAGGCGCTCATCCACCAGGGGGAGCGTGAACGTAGGGAGTAGATTAATGCCACGAGGGTATATGCCGAGTGCAGCGACGGCACGGCTGCGAACACGTTGGAGTTGCGTCCGTAGAGGCCGTTGAAGATGCCGAGGCCGGTGGCCTCGTCGAATGCGCCAAGGCCGGCCACATCTCCGGGAGTGCCCAGGAGGAAGTCGAACCCGTATTTGGCCACATACCATGGCGGGGCGGCGGGATGTATATAATATCCGGCGAAACCGATGAGGTTGACCAGGAGGAATACGATGGCGAAATGCAGGTATTCCCTGACCTGTCCTCCGAAATAGAGATAGAGGCCGAACAGTATGGGCACCGGCACCCAGCAGAGGTAGAAAAAGCCTCCGGCGATGTCCATCCAGGGGAGGCGGTTGAGGCTGAAATATTCGTTGGGGGTAAGGAGTGTGCCGTCGGAGGCGGCTATTCCGAAGAGGGATTTTTCTGTATTGTAGAGGCCCTCTATGTCGACGGGGTTCACTTCATAGTTGTGCACGATGTTCATCCAGTCGTATGAGATGCCGAAAATGATGAACGGCAGCAGGGCTACGACCAGACGTCTGGTGACGCCGGTGCTGAAGAACAGTATGGCGAGCAGGAGCGCTATCCAGAGATGCTCGGGACGGAATCCCACGCACATGGCTGTCACGGCAAGCCATATGGCGAGGGTACATATCAATGTCAGCGATTCTTTACGTGTCGGCACTTCAATGAACGTGTATTGTGGCGGTGTTGGGTTATCTGAGGCCTTTGCGGCATACGTCGATGCGGGCGAACGCGGTGATGTTGGCGAAAACGGCTATCACCGTCATGGCGATAATGAGGATGGTGAACGCTGTGCTTGGCGTGTTGGGGGAGAGCAGGCCTGTGATGCCGCATGCCATACAGCCTATTGCTGTGACAACCACGCGCTCGGGGCGCTGCATGAACCCTACTTTGCATTCGAGACCCACACCTTCGGCACGGGCGCGCACGTAGCTCACCATTATGGATCCCACAAGCGCGAGGAACGCTACCAGGGCGCCTATGATCCATTGGTTCATAATGAGGTAGTAGCTGAGGGCGCCGAGTGTGAAAAGCTCGCAGTAGCGGTCGAGCACCGAGTCGTACAGCGCGCCGAACCGGCTGACCATGTTGCCCAGGCGTGCCACCTGGCCGTCGAGCATGTCGAAGAGGGAGAAACCGATGGTTATGGCTCCTCCCCATGTGATGAGGTCGAAGCGGGGGTTGCCGGTGCGCTGCGCCTCGTATCCGGCATATGCTATCACGGCTGCGGCGGCGATGTTGCCGAGCAGTCCGATGGTAGTGACCATGTTTGGCGTTACTCCTATCCGTATCAGGAGCTTTACAAATGGGTTTATTATGGCGTAGATGCCTTGCTGCAGGCCGTCGCGTTCCTTCTTGTAATTATCTTTTATCATTTCTGTAAGATTTGTCTGCTTTGATTGTCTGGTTCTGTCCTTTGCGTTGCTTGCGCCTGTGTGGGGTTATGGCGTCCACGAATTTTATGGCGAAAGGATCGAAACGGGTATATACGTACACGAAATTCTTCTGTAACAGGAAATTCCATGCGAGCGATACGATCAACGATACGGCAAGACGCGCGAACACGAAGATGCCGTCGGCTTTGAATCCGAGATGTTCGAGCCATCCGGCGTGTTGCAGCAGATGGTCAAGCGCCGTGGTGCCGGCGAGGTTGAGTATGAAGCTCCCGCCCCATATCAGGAAATATTTTACAGCCACAGCCTTTACCGAGCAATGCTCTGCGCGGAAGGTGAACTTGTAGTTGATGCAGCAGTTGACGACGCCCCCTACCACCAGGCCGATGGCTGTGGCGAGAAATGAGCGCAGCGGATCCTTGCCCATTGGCATGAACACCCAGGCATAGAACACGAAGCATACTCCCATGTCGATCCACGAGGCTATCTGCGACGATACCGACGAGCGCAGGAATGTGAATATGCCTTTACCGGTAAGGAATTTGTCGGCGGCCCGGCGGGTGAGGCTGCGTTGTTTCCTGCCGGCAGGCATACCGGTAGTTTTGTCTTGGTTGGTGCTCATCGTTTTCCGGGATTATTCTGTTCTTTTACGGCTGAGATGACGGCTTTTGCAATGCTTGCGGCAGCTTCTGCGCGGCAAGCCGAGAAGCTGGGCCAGTCGTTGAAGTCGATTATTGACAGTGATCCGTCTTCGGCCTGTATGCATTCTCCCCCGTAGACCATTATGTTGAGTTCGCGGGCAGCTTTCCGGCATATGGCTTTCAGCTGCTCTTCGGTGCGGCGGTGCTCCTCTTTCTGCATCTTTGTGTCTTCGGGATCGAAGGGGCGGAACCAGTGGAAGAAGGGTGTGCCCTCTACTCCGTAGAATTTCACAAGCTGTCCGGGCAGGTGGCGCGAGATAACGGCTCTTTTGAAACCGCGCAGGAAGTATTCCTGGAGCACATCCTGTGCCTCGTGTGCCGATCGCACGTAACTCACGTCCTCGGCGTGCTGGGCGTGGTAATCGCCACGTTTGATCCAGCATTGTTGCATGCCCATGCGTATGAGCCGCTGCTTTACCACTTCATCGGTGTCAACCACGATGCTCTCGGGATAGGGGATGTTGCTTCCGAGCAATATGCGTGCCTGGCGCTCGCGGATACAGTTCTCTATGCCGTAGCCGGAGTTGATCACCAGTTTCCCTCCGTCTTCGAGCTGTTGGAGCAGGTCGGTGGAGCGCTTCTCGCGGCACATGTTTATTATCACCGGTTCATTTGCGGCTCCTGTGGCGAACTGCTCCTCGCTGTAGATGTTGACCTCGCATCCGCGTTTGCGCAATTGCTCGGCCACGGTATTCATTATCGTGGCGTCGTTGCCTATATGATTGGGGGAAAACGCCCCCGCGCGCATGATGGCTGCAATCTGCGTCGTGGCCATGGTCTGTAGGTTAAAGTCAGATTTGTCCCCGATCCCCGTTTCCAACCGACAAAGTTAACTATTTTTTTGTGAATACGCGAAATCAAGTCCAGTGAATAGAGGCAAAGGTGGGTAAATCTGGTGTTTCCGCAGTTTTCGCAGATGTTTCCGGTATATGAAAGGCGCTGTGCCGGGTCGGGAGACCCTGGCGCAGCGCCTTTATGTGGGGGTATGAGGCTGTGTCATAATGGTCCATCTGGGTCGTCGCCTGAGGAATTCTTCGCAAAGGCGAAGCGGTCGGAGACCGATGACGGGTTCGGTCATTGACCAAAGTCAA
>CATJQX010000252.1 GCA_949742535.1 uncultured Muribaculaceae bacterium
AAAAAATGTAGTAAAGATCCTATTCATAAGCATAAATTGTTTATTGATGAAAATGCGCGTAAATTTAGCCACATTTTCATTAACAAAAATATACCTATGATAATAAGTGACGTAAAGTAGCCAGTCAGTCGCCTTTATGCTTCTTTCTGTTGGGATTGTCAGGAAACCACCCCTTGGCCACACGGTCGCGTTGCTCAAAAATCTCCTTTATGGTCCAGAAAGATGAGAAAGCCAGTACCCCGAGGAGCGTCTGTGGGAAAATAGGCTCCACGAACAGCGACCCCACGAGAGCCGCAATCCCGAGAACCAGAAACCACCACCAGCACCGTGTGCCGAAATAATAGTAGCATTTTATTACTACGGGGTGGAAAAGCCCGATGATAAGGAAAGTGGATATACCGAGAAGAAGTCCAGTAAAATACATAAAGAGTAAAAGCAAGTGTTATCAGAAATTAAAATCAGAGGAACCAGAGCTATCAGAGGGATCAGAGACATCAGCAAAACTATTATTGCTTGACTTCTAATGCTCTGACTTCTTGCTTCTCAATTTCTTTATTTCTTGACTTCTCCTCCGCCGCATGCCGCTTGTAAGCGGCGGCAAGCCGTTTGTGATAGCCGCGCGATTTGGCTTTGGGGCCGTTGTATTTCAGCGCGAAAGAGAGCCATTTTTTATTTTTCAGATCGTTGAGCATGCCGCTCGCGGTGATAAACCGCGCAAACAGCTCCAGCTGCCGGCGCTCCGACCGGCTCATCTCCTTTACAAAATCCATTACACTCTCCATGCCGCATTTGCGCCAGTTGAATCCGCCGATCTGGAACATGCCCCAGAAAGTGCTCTCCATAGCGCTGACGCTGTCAATCTCGCATGCGGCCTCGAGACGCGCATACTGTCCTCCCTGATATGAGCCGTAGCGTTTCACATCCGGTCGCGAAAAAATGACCGGTTTACGCTTTTTGGCCTTAGTGAGCGACACCCCGCTGCGGGGTGCGAACTTCCTGTACATCGACAGGTCAAAGTTGATCAGAGGCTTATAAGGCATCCAGAACCCTTCGCGCTTCTTTCCAGCCTCAATGTCCACCACCGCCTTTATCACGGCAGTCTCTATGCCGAGCTCCTCGGCAACCTCCCGGTAATCCTCCTCGGTAAGCGAGGTGAACACAGACAGCGAGTCGGCATGAAGCAACGTGGAGTCGGCCCATTCATGCGGATCCACCACAGGCTCCTGCTCCTCTTCGTCGATATCGAAATGGAACGGCGGCGGCGACTGCTGCTGCGGATCATCGTCGACGGTCTGTGCCGCAAGCGTGCACGAGATGGCCAGACATATGTACAAGACAA
Source organism: uncultured Muribaculaceae bacterium (assembly GCA_949742535.1). Taxonomy (GTDB): domain Bacteria; phylum Bacteroidota; class Bacteroidia; order Bacteroidales; family Muribaculaceae; genus UBA7173. The sequence continues at coordinate 1,340 of CATJQX010000252.1, forward strand.
TGTTTTTCATGGGAGGACGGAGATGAAAACACCCCGGACAAAACTCTCGTAAGATTTCTGCACGGGGTGTTTTATGTTGTGTTTATCAGAGGCCTGCCACCTTCTCAATGGTGCGGCGGAGCTGATGCCAGAAACGGTCTACGGCAGGTATGTGCATGCGTTCCGACGGCGAGTGCACATCGCGCAGTGTGGGGCCGAAAGACACCATGTCGAGTGTGGGATAGTTCTGCTGGAAGAGAGCGCACTCCAGACCGGCATGTATGGCCTTGATGGCGGGACGCTTGCCGTAAAGTTCCTCATAAGCGTCGGATGCGATCTTCATGATGGTGGAGTCGAGGTTGGGAGTCCATGCGGGATATCCGTCCCCATGCTCCACTTCGGCGCCGGCGAGTTTGAATACGGCTTCCACCTGGTTGGCGATGTCATATTTGCGTGAGTCTACCGACGAGCGCTGCGATGTGGTGACAACAATCTTCTCGCCATCCTTCATCTTTACAGAAGCAAGATTGGTTGAGGTTTCCACCAGTCCCTCGAGGTCGCGGCTCATGGATATAACTCCGTGGGGAGCGCAGTAGAGGGAGAGGATGAGGTTGCGGGTGGTTGTGGCGTCGATAGTGAAGTCGGGAGCGTCCACACTGTCAAGCGTGAGCTTGAGAGTGGTTTCAAGACCCTTGTATTCACGCTCAATGTCGGCCACGTAGCGGTTGAAGGCAATGCGCACCTCCTCTTTCTTGGTGGTGTGCACACCGAATACCACATGTGCGGCTCTCGGTATGGCGTTGCGCAGGTTGCCGCCGTCGATGTCGGCCACGCATACCTCATGCTCTTTCATGAGATTGAAGAGGAAGCGTGCCACGAGCTTGTTGGCGTTGGCGCGTCCCAGATGTATGTCGCCTCCGGAGTGGCCTCCCAGACCGTCGCGCACATCCATCATGAAGTAATGGAAGTCTGTGGGCGCGAATGAACGGTTGTAATGGAAAGTGGCCACGGTGTCTATGCCGCCGGCGCATCCCACGAACACCTCGGCGTCGTCCTCAGAGTCAAGGTTGATGAGTATGGAGCCTGTAAGCTCACCCTTCTCAAGATTGTTGGCTCCGGTCATGCCGGTCTCCTCGTCCATGGTGATGAGCACCTCGAGAGGACCGTGAACCAGTGTGTCGTCGGTGAGTATGGCGAGTGAAGCGGCCACACCGATGCCGTTGTCGGCTCCGAGAGTGGTGCCGTCGGCACGCACCCATTCTCCGTCGACGATAGTCTTGATCGGGGTGGTCTCGAAGTTGAAGCTCTTGTCGTTGCTCTCGCATACCATATCCATGTGCCCCTGGAGTATTACCGTGGGAGCGTTCTCATGCCCGGGTGTGGCCGGCTTGCGGAGTATCACATTGCCGATTTTATCGGCATGCGCCTCGATACCGTGCTCTTTGGCAAAATCAAGTATATACTGGCGTATCTTCTCCTCTTTCTTGGAGGGACGGGGGATTTTTGTGATCTGGTCAAAAATCCCGAACACCGCTTTCGGCTGTAAGTCTTTTACTTCCATTTTTCTTTAATGGTGTTATGTTGTTTAATTAGTTTTCCAAGTGACCGGAGCGCATGCCGCAGTAAGGAGATGCGCATCAATCGTTTTAAAATACGTTTGAGAATGGAAAATTCTGTTAAAACAGCCATTTCTCACCGCCTAAGTTACAAAATAAAATTTACATATGGCTAAAAATCGGGTTAACTTTCCTATATTTGCGCTCAAATTGGAGTGAAACAAAATGAAACTCGCTCTTGTAACCATCATTTTGCTCGGAGTGGCAGTGATCCTCTTAGGGGTCAAGGCGCTCTTCGTCAAGGGGGGAAAGTTCCCATCGGGCCATGCGCACGACCTCCCCGGCTTACAAAAAAGAAAACATAGAAAAAAGCAATAACTCATCATTAAACACCAATGAAAAAAACAGTATTCGCTGCCGGCGCCCTGGCTCTTGTGCTCGCCGCGGCATCCTGCTCCGACAAAAAGGAAGCACCCGCAGCCGACAATCAGGAACCGGTAAATAAAACGGCCAAGGCTGATAGCGATACATTTGCACCCACGACAAACATCCGTTACTATAACATGGACTCGGTGATGGCCAACTACGACCTTGTGAAGACCTTCAACGAGACCAACCTGCGCACCATGACAGAGCTTCAGAACGCGCAAACCTCACGCGAAGGTGAGCTGAACCGTCTGGCATCGAGCATCCAGCAGAAAATGCAGAACAACGGCTATCTCAGCGAGGCATCATACAACGCCGATGTGGCTGAACTCAACAAGAAGCAGCAGAACGCGCAAAACTACCTCGGCTCGCTCCAGGCAAAAGCACAGCAGGAAGCACTGCGCCAGCAGCAGGAGTTTCTCGACTCGCTCAACAACTTCCTCGCCGACTACAACCGCACCCGTCATTACGACGCCATCCTGCTCTACACACCCGGCGAGCTTTTCAACCCTGCACTGGATATCACCGACGATATCGTGAAAGGGCTCAACTCACGCTATACAGCCGCCCACCCCGCTTCCGACAAGAAATAACCGGAAATACAATAACCTTACATAAAACCAGATGCGCTGCGTCGGAACCGACGCAGCGCATCTTCTATTTTATTGTCACCTAAAAACTTATTGGGCTTTGGGCACCAGGGGGGTCACAAAAGATGTGAAAAGCGGGGAGAGATCCTTGTAGCTTATGATGCACGAGGGCATGCCGGCCGCATAGGGAGCAATCTCATACTGCTGATATGTAAAGACCACGCCATCTTTGGTGAATTCGGGATCGAAAGCGGGAAGGGGAAGAGTGTCGGGGTTGATCAACAATGCGTCGCGCAGATTCAGCGTGTCGCCA
>CATJQX010000253.1 GCA_949742535.1 uncultured Muribaculaceae bacterium
GATACCGCCATGCCCTTGATACGGTCAGAGATATTTATGGCCTCCATAGTTGACAATCTATTAACTTTCCGCAAAGTTACGCAGAATTTTTGGAAATTTCCACTAATTTTGTAAGTTGAATCAAAGAGCGTGAACATGACAGAAAACAACATACAGTGGAGTGCCGGACTTTCACCGCGCGCCACCCGCATCGTGGAGCAGCTAAGGCGCAGATATGCCGAAAAGAAGCCTGTAAGGGTGCTTTTCGTGTGCCTGGGCAACATTTGCCGTTCTCCCGCGGCCGAGGGAGTGATGCTCGGCGAGATTGCCATTAATGGCGACAGCAACCGGTGGATCATCGACTCCGCCGGCACAGGCAACTACCATATAGGACAGCTCCCCGACAACCGCATGCGCATACACGCACGCCGCCGGGGATATGACCTGACCCACAGATGCCGCCAGGTGCGCGAGAGCGATTTCGACGATTTCGATATCATAATCGGAATGGACGCACAGAATCTCCGCAACCTCCGCCACATGGCGCCTACCCCTGAAGGGATGGATAAGATAGTGGGGATGGCCGAATTTTTCAGCCATGCCACAAGATACGACTATGTCCCCGATCCATATTATGAGGGACCCGAAGGCTTTGAACTTGTGCTCGATCTCCTGCAGGGAGCCGTGGCCACATTATACCGCGCAGTGACATATGGACAGGATTAAACGCCACACCCTGAAGCTGATGGGGGCGCTTGCGGCGATGCTGGTGCTCTGGGTATCATTCGGGGGAAGAGGTGACACCCCGCAGGCCGACCCCGCCGATATCGCCCCCATGCCTGAGGAAGCGTTGACTGAAAACGCCGTGGAAGCCGCGCCCACGGCCGAAGCCACCACGCCGGTGGCCACAGAACCCCTCCCCCTGGAGCATTCCGAGGTGCTCGCGCTCCTCTCACCCGCCGACACCATCAGGAAACACAACCGCTACGAAGCACATTTCGATTCCATGCCGGGCGGTGGCGTAAAAATGAAAATAAATTATCTCGGAGGCACACTCCGCCGAGTGTTCAACGACAGCAACTACCTCCACATCAACACCGCCGAGCAGATCGGAGTGCGCCCCGTGCGCTCCCTCAAATCGGCATGGGAGGCGGGAGCCGCCATGGAACGGCTTAATAGCTGCGAGGCATATTACCTCGACAACCTCACCCACTCGCTCCCGTACCTCGTGCCTGAAGCGCACCGCCTCCTTACCGACATAGGGACAGCATTCCGCGATTCGCTCAAGGCCCGTGGAGGAGGAGACTACCGCATAAAAGTCACAAGCGTGCTCCGCACACCCCGCATGGTCAGGCGCCTGCGCCGACGCAACCGCAACGCCGTCGACACATCTGCGCATCTGTTCGGCACCACATTCGACATCAGCTATGCCAAATTCATATGCGACTCCACACGCACCCCGCGCACACAGGAGGACCTGAAAAACCTCCTGGGCGAAGTGGTATTCGCCATGCGCCAGCAAGGGAGATGCTACGTGAAATATGAGCACAAACAGGCCTGTTTCCACATAACAGCCAGAAAACCTGAAGCGGAAGACTGACATACCCCCCTACACATAACTTTGCAGGATGAAGCGCACTTTAAAGCGGATAGCGAAATGGATCGCGATAATCGCGGGCACATTCACAGGATTGTTTCTGATCCTGTGCACGCTGATCGTATGGTTTTTCACACCCGCCCGGCTCACGCCATTCGTAGAAAAACAGGCATCCGCATATATCAACGGCGAGCTGAAAGTGAAACGCGTGGAGCTGACCTTCTGGAAAAGTTTCCCGAAGATGACAGTCGAAGTAGACTCCCTCACGCTTCTCAGCCACAGCCTCGGCAATCTTCCCGACTCCGTGCGCGCCACCCTTCCTGCCGACGCCGACTCCCTGCTCTCGCTCGCCTCTTTCAAAGGGGGCATAAATGTGCTCCCGCTCATGGCCGGACAGATTTCGCTCTACGACGTGGCATTCAACTCCCCCAAAGTGAATATCCTGCAGGTCACCGCCGACAAGGCCAACTACGATATTTTCACCGACACGGCATCCGGCAAAAAGGGTAAAGCCGCCACGAAAGAGGATACCGGCACCTCACGGCTGGAGTTGCCCCGCATCTCCATTGAGCGCTTCACCATAACAGACGCATCACCCTTGCGATACCGCTCCATTCCCGACTCCACGGATATGACACTCTATCTCCGTAATGTGGATCTGGGTGGAACAAAAGCCCCCCTCTACACCCTCGCCACAGACGGCAGAGTGGTGTGGCCCCTTCTGGAGGAATACAATTTCACATCACTCACATTCAGCACCGACGGCTCCCTGCAGTGGGACAGCCGGAAGCCGCTGCGTATCGAGGCGAGCGATTTCACTGTGAATGTCGACGATTTCAGTGCCCGGATAAACACGCTGCTCGATTTCTCGGGAGAGCCTACGGCGGAAAAACTGGAAATCAAAGCCGACGGTATCCCGGTTGAAAAAGCCGTGGCACATCTTCCCGCTGACCTGAGGAAACTCACCGCGCCGTTAAAGACCGACATGGTGGTGAACGCTGCCATCAGCCTCAGCAGCCCGTGGTGCATGACCGACACCATCCTCCCCTCGGCGCAGGCGCGTCTGGAAATCCCACTCTGCCATCTTGACTACGAGAATCTGAAACTCCGCGAATTCGAGACCGAATTCACCGCACAGTTCTGCGGCGACAGCATCGACGCATCGGTCTTCACTGTGAAAAAACTGCACGCTCGGGGAGCGGCCGTGCAGCTCGACCTCCGGGCACGGTGCAGCAACATACTCGCCGACCCGTTCATAGAAGGAACATTCGACGGCAACATAAACCTCAACACCATCCTCGCCCGGGCGCGCAAGAAAATCGACGGCCATATAAAAGGGCACATTGACGGACACGCCGATTTCAGCATGCACATGAGCGACCTCAACAGCAACCGCTTCCACCGCATCTACGCCAAAGGAGACCTACGTCTGCGTAACATAGACGCCAGCCTGGAGAACACCGGATCGTTCTATATGCATGACGGCAATCTCACTTTCGGCTCAAACACATCCGTCACCAAAGACAAGGCGAAAGTAGACTCGCTGCTGACCATCTCCATAAAAGCCGACACACTCGCCGCACAAGCCGAAGGCATGAGCCTGCAATTGAAAGGATTGCGTGCGGGAGTGGGATCCATGAACCGTGCTTCGTCAGGCGACACCACCGAAATCAATCCTTTCGGCGGCCGGATAGCCTTTGAGCGCCTGGCATTTGACTCACAGGCTGATACTCTGAGGGTGCGCATGCGCGACGCAGAGATAGGAGGCGCCCTGAAGCGCTACGAAGGGAATGCCCGCATACCGCAGATGAACCTCTCGCTCGGGATAGGCGCCCTGCAGTTCGGCCAGGCGCTCACCAAAATGGCACTAAGGGAAGCATCGGTGGAAGTGACCGTGCATATGCGTCCGCAGAGGCGCATATTCCCTGACAGAATGACTGCGGAAAGAAGAAAAGCCGTTGCCGACTCCATAGCCGCACTGCCGGTCACAAAAGGGGAAAACCTCTCCTTCCCCCTCGACTCTACTGACAGGAACCTCCTGCGCAGATGGAATTTCAAAGGACACGTGCACGCACAATCCGGCCGCATGGTCACCCCGGCATTCCCCTTGCGCAACACGCTCACCCACATAGACCTCCATTTCAATCAGGACTCCATCAGTCTTAACAACCTCGGTTTCAAGGCCGGACAGAGCGACTTCCTACTCAACGGCACGGTAAGCAACCTGCGGCGCGCCATAGTAGGGCGCCGCGGCACCAACCTTGGTGTAGAACTTACCGTGAGCAGCGACACCATAAATATCAACGAGATCGTACAGGCGCTCTTCGCGGGAAGCGCCATAGAGCAACAGACCGACTCGGCCACAGTATGGGCCGATGACGACCATGCCGAAGACAACATCGTGGCGGCGGCCGACACCGTCACAAGTTCAGGGCCGGTAATCATACCCCACAACATCGACGCCCGCCTGAGCATGCGCGCCGACCATGTGCTATATTCCGACCTGCTCATGCGCGACTTCAAGGGAGA
>CATJQX010000254.1 GCA_949742535.1 uncultured Muribaculaceae bacterium
ATGGCCCGCAGCCATAGCGTGGAAATGCGTTTTACAGTTTTCCGGTGTGTGGCGTCCGCGTGGGATTCTGCAATATGCCGGTGGCTGAAATCCTGCCATGCGGCCTCCACATCCACAGGTTTGTCAAGTTCGGCCATCATCTCCTCTATCTGGGCGTCGGAGTAATTTTCCGGATGGCGCTGCATATCCCGGAATATGTCTTTTATGTCGTCTGAGTGTCTCATTTTCCGCTTGAGTTAAAGTTGTTTCTGATGATATTTAGCAGACGTGACAGATGCTTCCATACAGCTACTTTGCTGATCCCTTCCATGACGGCGATCTCCTCATAGCTGTATCCTTCGGTGAAGCGGAGGTTGAAAATACGGAACTCCTGTGCGGTGAGGCTGCGTTTCGCGAACTCCACAACCTCATTCAGGCGGTTGTCATCATCGCTGTCTGCCATATCAGGGTTGTAGCTGTCGGCAAACTGCCGTTTTACCTCGTTATGGTTCAGCCGCTTGATGCACTGGTTCCGGACGCTCGTCAGCAGATAGCGTTCGGTTGTCTCAGGCGAGAGCGTGATCTGTGTGCGAAGCAATCGCTCAAAGATGTCGCTGACCACATCCTTGCTCTCCTGCTCGTCGTACAGTATGGTCCGTGCCACCCGGTACATTCCGGCGTAGTGCCTGAGAAACAGTTCCTTGATTTCTTCCTTAGTCATTTCTTGTCACGTTGTTTGTATTATATACCTTTCAGCAGAAAAAAAGACTAACCATATCATTAAATTTTTTTGGGACGTATGTGCAGACTGACATTTATGTCGTTTGGCCGCATGTCATAAAAATACTTATAATTTCCGGAACGGCAAAACTCCAGCCTGAACAAACCTCCACTCCTGTCGGTTTTATTTATCGAACAAATTAGAATATTCTATCATATGAAAAGACAAAGACTTACCGCAGAAAACGGCAGGCCGATTGCCGACAACCAGAACATTCAGACAGCCGGAGTGCGTGGTCCTGTATTGCTCCAGGATCCGTGGTACACCGAAAAGATCGCGCATTTCGACCGCGAGGTGATACCCGAAAGGCGTATGCATGCCAAAGGGTCGGGCGCGTTCGGCACTTTTACAGTTACCGGCGATATCACCGAGTTTACACGTGCGTCTATTTTTTCCGAAGTGGGCAAGAAAACGGAGTGCCTCGTGAGGTTCTCGACCGTAGCCGGCGAGCGTGGCGCGGCCGATGCCGAGAGGGATATCCGCGGATTCGCCATGAAATTCTATACGGATGAGGGGAACTGGGATCTTGTAGGAAACAACACACCGGTGTTCTTTCTGCGCGATCCGTTGAAATTCGCCGATCTGAACCATGCCATAAAACGCGATCCCCGCACGGGGATGAGGAGTGCCACAAGCAATTGGGATTTCTGGACACTTCTTCCCGAAGCGTTGCATCAGGTTACCATCACCATGTCGCCGAGAGGTATTCCCGCCTCGTTCCGGCATATGCATGGGTTCGGAAGCCACACATACAGTTTCTATGACAAGAACAACAAGCGCACATGGGTGAAATTTCATTTCAGGACGCTGCAGGGGATAAAGAATCTCACTGACGAAGAGGCCGAGAAAGTGATAGCCAAAGACCGCGAATCAAACCAGCGCGATCTTTTCGAGGCCATAGAGCGTGGAGATTTCCCCCGTTGGCTCATGCAGGTGCAGCTTATGACCGAGGAAGAGGCCAGACGATACCACATCAATCCATTCGATCTGACGAAAGTGTGGTATCACAAGGATTTCCCCCTGCGTGATGTAGGTATTCTGGAGCTTAACAGGAATCCGGAGAATTTTTTCGCGGAGATAGAACAGGCCGCTTTCAACCCCATGAATATAGTGGAGGGGATAGGTTTTTCACCAGACAAGATGCTGCAGGGACGTCTGTTCTCCTATGGCGATGCACAGCGTTACCGTCTCGGTGTCAACAATAACCTCATTCCGGTAAACCGGCCCAAGTGTCCGTATCATTCATACCATCGCGACGGCATGATGCGTACCGACGGGAATGCCGGTGCCACCATCTCGTATGAACCGAACAGTTTCGGGGAATGGAAAGACTCGCCCGACCTGAAAGAGCCGCCTCTGGAACTGCATGGAGCCGCTTTCAACTACGACGAGCGCGAGTATGATGACGACTACTACACCCAGCCGGGAAAACTGTGGAGACTTATGCCGCCGGAAGAGCAGAAACTCACATGTGAGAACACGGCCAGGGCGATGGAGGGTGTCCCCCTGTTCATACAGCAGCGCCATGTACGCGCATGCCACAATGCGGATCCGACATATGGCGAGAAACTTGCAGACGCATTAGGTATCAACCTTGAAGAAGCCCTTGTGGCAGAGGATCCTGCCCATCCTTCGTGGGACAAACGTAATCTGAAGTAAAATACTTTTAACCGGTTATTTAAGACGGCGTATCCAAATGAGATTTTCGGATACGCCGTCTTGTTTAATGAGTGTAGCTGAGGATCAATAGATATGATCCTCTTTTTCAAGCTCTTTGGTTGTGATGGCGGGGGAAGTCATTTTGTACCATACATATGCGATGTAGCCTATGACTATGGGGAGCAAGGCGGTCACCCATGTCATTACCTCCAGAGTGAAACGGCTTGAGGATGCGTTTGCAATGAACAGCGAGCTTTCAGGATGGGTGGTGGAGGGGAGGAATGCCGTATTGTTGTAGCCGCTGATACAGAACAGCGATGTCACGGCGAGCACAACGCCTATGCCTGTCCACCAGAATCCGTGGCGGAATCCTGGTTTGAGGGCTGTGCCGAGCACACCGAAAAGCACAAGCAGTACCCCGATAAGGAATATTGCGCCGATCCACCACAGGTCCACGAGGTTGAAGAAATATTTGTATGGCACCGCTACTACCAGTCCGTCTTCCATGCGGGAATATCCCGGAGTGGTGAAGAGAGCGAAAAGGAACGCAAGGAAAAGCAGCACGAACAGTGTGCCGTTGACCAATACCCGATAGCGTCCGCGTTTGGTGAAATCGGTCCCGGCTGTCGGCCGGATGTTCTCCATGAAAAACAGTGCCCCCATAGTGCGCGCGAGGAAATATACGGCAAATCCAAGCAGAAGGTTCGGAATGGCGAAAATTACGTCGAATCCGTGCGAGGAGTTCCATGTGGAGATCACCGGCGATGTGCCGTCAAGGATGCTTCCGCGTGCCACCTCGAAGTCGGCACCGAAGAACTGCATGGCCACAGCCACTCCCAGAAGCACACAACCCACGCATCCGTTTATCCATAGGAAAATATCGTATGTGGCTGTGCCGAATACGTTGCCCGGTTTTGACCGGAACTCATAGCTTACGGCCTGAAGTATAAAACTTACCAGTATCAGCATCCAGAGCCAGTATGCTCCTCCGAAACTTGTGGAATAATATAGCGGGAACGAGGCGAAAAATGCTCCTCCGAATGTGACGAGAGTAGTGAAGGTAAGTTCCCATTTACGTCCGAGGGCGTTCACCATAAGTGATTTCAGTTTGGCGTCGGACTGGTTCCATATCATGGTCTGTCCACCCTGCACAAAAAGCAGGAACACGAGCAGTCCTCCCAGGAGTGATATCACGAACCACCAGTATATCTGTAATGTTTCCATAATTCTTGTCTTTAAAGTAACTGGTCAAAATTATTTTAATGTTTGTTCGAGATAAATTTTGGAAAGATTTTTCTTGACGAAGAAGGAGTGTAGCGGGCTACACGACTGATGAGGAGAGGAAAAGATTCCAAAATTTTGCCGAAGAAACATTGAAATAATCTGACCTGTAAATAAATAATTTTGAACTGTTACTTATTATTTGCAGTTTATTTTATGATTTGGCAACCCGCGCGACCTGAGGTCAATTGCGCCAGGTATGGTTTTTCCGCGAAGGGAGGCCACTCCATATGCCCCACAGACAGGCGCGCACCCAACGGAATAACATCCCGAACGGCAACATGGTTGCATTGAGCCGGACGCCGAGGGTCTTCCCGGCGCGCCTCCATGCCATGACAAGCGGAAT
>CATJQX010000255.1 GCA_949742535.1 uncultured Muribaculaceae bacterium
ATTTTTCCGCCGGGGATGATGAGGGCGATAAAACGTCTCTATTACCGCCTCTCATAGCGGGAGGGGTACGATAATGGGGGATACGGTGGTTTTGGATGGAATTTGATTGTATTGCGTAAACACACATTTTAATAGGTGTAAATGTTAGAGACTAATGTTTATGAGAGGCGGGAAAAAAGCTCGCCGCTGTCGGTTGTGCCGGTGAGTGTGCTCCTGTCGCTCTACTCGCGTGAGAAACCGCAATATCTCAGGGAGGCGCTGTCGAGCATCATGGAGCAGACGGCAATGCCCGCTGAGGTGGTGATGGTGCTTGATGGACCGGTGGGCGACGATCTTCTCGGAGTGCTTGATGAATTCTCCCGGCGGGAAGGGGATGCCCCGGACTTCCGCATTGTCAGACTGGAGAAAAACATGGGGCTGGGGCGCGCACTGTCGGAGGGCTTGCGCCATTGCGGCAACGAGCTTGTGGCGCGTATGGATACCGACGATGTGATGATGCCCCACCGCATGGCGGAGCAGTACCGTTACATGTCCTCGCATCCCGAAATCGCCGTGTGCGGGGCGTGGATTGACGAGTTTGTGGTGCAGGAAGATGGAAGCCGTCAAGTGGTCTCCACACGTCGGCTCCCTGTGGAGCATGATGATATCTTCAACTTTGGAAAGGGACGCAGCCCGATGAATCATCCCGTGGTGATGTTTCGCAAAAGCCGCGTAGAAGCCACCGGGGGATATGAACATTTCCCGTTGTTCGAGGATTACTATCTCTGGGTCAGAATGCTCTGTCGTGGAGAGAAGTTCCATAACCTGCCAGAGAGTCTTCTGTGGTTCAGGCTGTCAGATGATGTGTATAAGCGGCGTGGAGGATTGCGATATGCAATGGATGAGGTTAGTCTCCAGCGCGCTATATATCGTTTAGGTTATATCAGTCGTGTGACGATGATGAAAAACGTGGCGATACGGTTCCTGGTGAGGCTTATGCCGAACTGTTTTAGGGCTTTGGTTTATAAGCGCTTGTTGCGATAGCTATATCATAATCGGATGGTGGACGGTGTTGTCTTTATTTTGGTGAGGCAGTCGCTTTTTGCTTATGAATGACACCTCGGCACGCCGCATTGGCATTATAATAAAACAAGAGGCAGACACCATTTGGCGGTGTCTGCCTCTTGTTTTATTATAATGTCAATATTACTGGCGGCCGGAAACGGTGGCTTCGCGGGAGATCTTGCTGACAAGACCCTGGAGCACTTTGCCCGGGCCGAGTTCCACGAACTCGGTGGCTCCGTCGGCAACCATGTTCTGTACGGTCTGGGTCCAGCGTACGGGTGCTGTGAGTTGTGCCACGAGATTTGCCTTGATTTCGGCGGGATCGGTGTGGGGGCGGGCATCCACATTCTGGTAAACGGGGCACACGGGAGTGTGGATTTCGGTAGCCTCGATGGCCGATGCCAGTTCGGCGCGTGCCGGTTCCATCAGGGGTGAGTGGAAAGCACCACCCACTTTCAGCGGAAGAGCGCGTTTGGCTCCGGCTGCCTTGGCTGCCTCGCAGGCGGCTGCTATGGCATCCATCTCGCCTGAGATAACGATCTGGCCGGGGCAGTTGTAGTTTGCGGCAACCACCACACCGGGTATGGAGGCGCATATCTCCTCTACTTTCTCGTCGGGGAGGGCGATGATCGCAGCCATAGTGGAGGGCTTCAGTTCGCAAGCCTTCTGCATGGCCTGGGCGCGGGCGCTTACCAGACGCAGGCCATCCTCGAAGCTGAGGGCGCCGGCTGCTGTAAGTGCTGAAAACTCGCCGAGCGAATGTCCTGCCGCCATTTCGGGCTTGAATTCGTCGCCGAGTGTCTTTGCCAGTATCACAGAGTGGAGGAATACAGCCGGCTGTGTCACGCGGGTCTGTTTCAGATCCTCTTCAGTGCCCTCAAACATGAGGTCTGTGATGCGGAAACCGAGGATTTCGTTAGCTTTCTCAAAAAGTTCGCGGGCTTTGGGATCGTTGTCGTAAAGGTCTTTGCCCATACCGACAAACTGTGCTCCCTGACCGGGAAAAACGAATGCTTTCATAACTTTATATAAAATGTGTAAATGTATCGGTCTGAAATCGGCTACAAAGGTACTAAAAATCGTTGAATCACGGAAGTTCCGCGGGCATACGCATGTTACATACCTGTGCCATAAACATAGGCGCACTAACGGGAGCGGCTGTTTTATCAGGCGTTAGGGATTTTTTTGTTGTAATATCCAGAGCTGTAATCTGTTATGGATGCTACTGATTGCGAGTGTTTAGAAAATGTGTTTTATAGCATGTTTTTTGGCAAAAAAAATCATAAAAAGATTTGGAGGAATAAAAATTAGTCGTACCTTTGCAACGTTTTTGAAGCACTAAAATATTGTTTTATTATTTAATCTGAACACGAAAATGAAAAAGTTATTCCTTTCTTTCGCTGTTATCGCAGGTCTTTCTATGATCTCTTGCGGCAACAAGGCTGAGAACGCCGCTGAGGTTGAGGCTACCGACTCTGTAGAAGTTGTTGAGGCTGCTGCTGTAGAAGAAGTTGCAGTTGACACCGTTGCCGGCGACACAGCTGTTGTTGTAGCTGCTGAAGAAGTAGCAGCTCCCGCCGCTGAATAATCAGCACCCTGCTTACAGCACAAAAAGATTTAACAGCACAATAAAACAGGCTTTACCGCGATTTGGTAAAGCCTGTTTTGTCACATGAAGATTCAAAACCGAAGTGGAAAACCGAAGTGCGAAGTGGAAAACTTTTTTCAGATTTAACAGGCGGCTTTGCTGATCTTCCGGCAAAATTTCGTATCTTTGCACCTTGATAGCTGTGCCTTTCCCGGCTCGGCTACATAATAAGATATTACCGCTTCAGAACATGAGACAATTAAAGATTTCAAAATCTATTACAAACCGCGAAAGCGCGTCGCTCGATAAGTATCTACAGGAAATAGGCCGTGAGGACCTCATAACCGTAGAACAGGAGGTGGAACTGGCCCAGCGCATCCGTGAGGGTGACCAGGCGGCTCTCGAAAAACTCACCAGAGCGAACCTGCGTTTTGTGGTGTCTGTAGCAAAGCAGTATCAGAATCAGGGACTCAGTCTGCCCGACCTCATCAATGAAGGAAACCTGGGGCTTATCAAGGCTGCTCAGAAATTCGACGAAACACGAGGCTTCAAATTCATTTCCTATGCCGTGTGGTGGATCCGTCAAAGCATTCTGCAGGCTCTTGCAGAGCAGTCGCGTATCGTGCGTTTGCCCCTCAACCAGGTAGGCTCGCTCAATAAAATCTCCAAAGCACTCTCGAAATTCGAGCAGGAGAACGAGCGCCGTCCTTCACCCGAGGAACTTGCCGAGACCCTCGAAGTACCGGTAGAGAAAATCGCCGATACGCTGAAAGTGTCAGGTCGCCATATCTCGGTTGACGCACCTTTCGTGGAAGGGGAGGATAATTCGCTTCTCGATGTGCTCACCAACGATGACAGCCCTATGGCCGATGCCACCCTCACCCAGGAGTCGCTCTCCAAAGAGGTGGATCGTGCGCTCCATCAGCTCCACGAGCGTGAGCGTGAGATTCTGAAAATGTTCTTCGGCATCGGATGTCAGGAAATGACCCTTGAGGAGATCTGCGCGAAATTCGATCTTACACGCGAGCGTGTGCGCCAGATCAAGGAAAAGGCTATCCGCCGTCTCAAAGGGCAGAAATCCCGTTTGCTAAAGACATATCTCGGCCAGTGATTCTGCAGGCCGGTTCATTTACATTTTAGAAAAAAACGTCTGGCGGCGGTGTGTCAAAATTCTCGGATTTTGACACACCGCCTTGTTTATATCAGGATGGCGAGGATGCTGTCAGAATGGTTCCAGATGGTAGGAGCCTGAGGGTGAGGGTGACGGGAGTTGACTGAGGTCAATGACCGAACCCGTCATCGGTCTCCGACCGCTTCGCCTTTGCGAAGAATCCCTCGGGCGACGACCCAGATGGGCCATT
Source organism: uncultured Muribaculaceae bacterium (assembly GCA_949742535.1). Taxonomy (GTDB): domain Bacteria; phylum Bacteroidota; class Bacteroidia; order Bacteroidales; family Muribaculaceae; genus UBA7173. Next base: position 3,994 of record CATJQX010000255.1, read on the forward strand.
ATGACACATCCTC
>CATJQX010000256.1 GCA_949742535.1 uncultured Muribaculaceae bacterium
AGTGTTAAATTTTCATGCTAAACATCAGATTTTTAACGGATTAAACACTTGGCTCCTCGGAGCCGTTAACAAATTCTCAAAAAATAACCGAAGTATTGTACTTAACAAAAACAATTGTAAACGACTGTTCAAAAAATTTCGCCGAAAAAACATTAAATAATCTGACCGGTAAATAAAATAATTTAGAACAGTTACTTATCTTTGTAATCATGATATTGATTGTAGACGATGACAATACCGTGAGGCTGTCTCTCAGTGTGCTCCTGCGCAGGGAGGGATGTGAATCCACCGGTGTCTCCACTCCAGCTGAGGCACTGGCCGCGATAAGGGAGAACCACGGCATACGTCTTGTAGTGATGGATATGAATTTCAGCCGCGCCACTTCCGGCGAGGAGGGGATAGAGCTGCTGCGTAAAGTGAAGGTTCTGCGTCCCGAACCGCCTGTGATACTTATCACGGCGTGGGGTAGCATACCGCTCGCTGTGGAGGGGATGCGTCTGGGCGCGTTCGATTTCATTACCAAGCTGTGGGACAACCGCGAGTTCTGCCGGCAGATAAAGACCGCCCTGCAGCTTACCGCCTCCAGGGACAATGACGCGGCGTCCAACGGCGCGGTGAAATTTGAGTGTCCCGAGATAATCGGGCGCAGCAAGGCCATGACCGAACTGCTCGCCACAGCCGCCAGGATTGCCGCTACCGATGCCCCTGTGCTTCTGCTCGGAGAGAACGGCACCGGCAAGGAGCTGGTGGCGCAGGCCATACACCGCAATTCCGCCCGCTCTTCAGGGCCGATGGTCACAGTCAACATAGGCGGAATGCCTCAGCCGCTTTTTGAAAGCGAGATGTTCGGCTATGTAAAAGGGGCTTTCACGGGAGCTGTGGCCGACCGCCCCGGGCGTTTTGAGATGGCCGACGGCGGAACGATTTTTCTCGATGAGGTGGGGGAGCTTGATCTTTCATGCCAGGTAAAGCTACTGCGTGTGCTGCAGCAGCATACATTCGAGCGGATTGGCGAGAACAAGACCCGCAGTTCCGACTTCCGTGTTATCGCCGCCACCAATGCCGATCTTCCTAAAATGGTGCGCGACCGCACTTTCCGTGAGGATCTGTATTACCGTCTTAATCTGATAACACTCCGCATACCCCCTTTGCGTGAGCGTAAAAGCGACATACCTCTTCTGGTCAATCATTTCGCGGCACGATGTGCAGGAGATTTAGGGGCACAGGCGCCGGAAATAACCGCTGATGCGGTGGAATATCTCAAGACGCTTCCTTTTACCGGAAATATACGCGAACTCAAGAATCTGGTGGAACGCACCATGCTGATAAACGGGAGTGCCGACCGCCTGACCGCGGATGATTTCAGGCATAATGCCATAGCAGGTGTTCCCGTCGCCGATACCTCCGATGCCTCCTCTACCCTTGAAGGGATGGAACTTAAGGCCATCGCCGAAGCTATGGCGCAGTATCGGGGCAATATCAGCCGTGTGGCCGATGCTCTCGGAATAACGCGCCAGACATTGTATCGCAAACTTGAAAAATACGGTATGAAATGAAATTCCTGTTTGCCGCGGCTGCACTGTCTGTGATCGCGCTTGGAGTGCAGCTGTTTCTCTTCCCCTCCCTGCCGATGTGGGGCACGGGGATACTGTTGGCGATTGTGATTGTGATGCTTGCTCTGCTGTATCGGTCGGTGGTATCTCCTATGGCCACGCTTGCCACCGGTGTCGACCTCGTGCGCGAGCAGGATTTCAACAGCCGCCTCGTGAAGGTTGGGCAAGCCGATGCCGACCGTCTCGTGGACATCTTTAACCGTATGATGGACCGTATAAAGGAGGAACGCTTGGGTAAAGAGGAAAAAAATCTGTTTCTCGAACAGCTAATCGAGGCTTCACCATCCGGAATAGTGATACTTGACTTTGACGGGAAGGTGGTGAGAGGTAACCCGGTGGCCACCCGGTTGCTCGGGCTGGACGCGGCGGCAGCGGGAAAACATATCTCGGAGTTCCGGGGAGAGATCTGGCAGGCGATAATGTCTGTAAAAGATGGGAAAAGCGCCACCGTGCGCATGAGCGACAACCATATATTCCGCATCTCGCGGCTATGGTTTGTGGACCGTGGCTTCCAGAGGCCGTTCATCGTTATAGACCTGCTTACCGACGAAATGCATTGTGCCGAGAAGGAGGCTTACGGCAAGGTGATAAGGATGATCGCCCATGAGGTAAACAATTCCATGGCAGGGGTTAAATCCATTCTCGAGACGCTTGGCGAAATGTTGGGTGAGGATGAGAACCTGCGTGAGATTCTGGGGAGTTGCCGCGACAGGTGTGTGGATATGAGCCGGTTTATTACCTCTTATGCCGATGTAGTTAAACTGCCCGATCCGACGTTGCTTCCGATGGAGCTTAACACCTTTGTCGCCCGGCATCTGCATTTTCTGGAGGGGATGGTTCCTGCTGACAGCGGTATAAAGATAATATTTGAAGAATCACCTGAACCGGCAGAGATACTCGCCGATGAGGTTCTGTTGGGTCAGGTACTTGTAAATGTGGTCAAAAATGCCATAGAGAGTACGGTCTTGGCCGGCTCCGGTGCTGCTGTCACGATTTCGGTGGCTTCAACTCCGCAACCGACACTGGTTGTCACCGACGGTGGTGCCGGTGTGTCTCCCGAGATATCCGGAAAGCTATTCACCCCATTCTTTTCCACCAAGTGTGGAGGTCAGGGGATAGGCCTTATGTGTGTGAGCGAGATCCTCACCCGTCACGGAGCACGCTTTTCCCTCTCCACCTCACCCGCCGACCGCCTCACCCGGTTTACTGTCGGATTTAGAAGTAAGAAGCAAGAGCATTAGAAGTTAAGCAAGAATACTTTAGTTGGTGGTATCAGAGGAATCAGAGATATCAGAGGAATCAGAGGTATCAAATCTCTTTTTCTCAATTTTTCAATTTCCTGTATACCGGAGCTAAAGTATTCTTGCTTAACTTCTAATGCTCTTGCTTCTTACTTCTATTTTTTATTTAGTCACTCTTTCGAGCCATTTGAGCATTGCGAACATGGCGCCCATGGAGATGAGGCATAC
>CATJQX010000257.1 GCA_949742535.1 uncultured Muribaculaceae bacterium
ATTGCGAGAGTAGGCATAGCGGCCTTGTCGTGTGTGCGGCGCTTTGCTGTGCGGGTCTTTGATTGTCTTCTTTTAGGATGTGCCATTGTTGTCTAATATATTATTTTCTTGTTGTTTTATGTGTAGTAGCCGGCGGTCATTCGTCAGAAGGCTGATCTTCCGGCATTGTGTCTATTTCGTCTATCAGCTCGTCTTCAAGCTCGGCATCGTCGTCGCCGGGGGCGTGTGCGCGATGCTTTTTGAGCAGTGAGCTCATGGCGCGGTTGCATTTTCCCAGCGGGTGCACATGCTTGATTGGTATCGCGAGCGACACAGTGTCGTAAATCATGTATGCCACGTTGAGAAACGCGTCAGACTCAGGTATTTCCATGAAATCATCCGAGTCGTTGTAGTCTTCCCCGTATTTCACGTTGATGTTGTATACGGTGTCTATGTCGAGGGAAAGGTCGTCAAGGCATCTGTCACACGGCACCGTCACAGTGCCTTTGAGCACAAACGACAGTGCGTAAACATCGTGCTGATATGTCACTGTGAGTGTCACATTGATGTCTGCGTCGCGCACGTCAACGCTCTCCATGTTCTCGAAGAACTGTTTGTCAAGGTGATACTCAAAAGTGTGCGTGCCCTCGGCGAGGCTTCGCAGGGGCAATTTAAATTGACTGAACTTTCCCATAGCTATAGTCTGCGGAAAAACTGTGCAAAGGTATGTATTTTCTAATTGATTAGCAACTTTTCCGCGAAAAAACTCATTTGACGTTGTTTTGCAATCTGTGATGCGGCGTTTAGAAGAGCGGGCGGAAAAGGCGCAATGCTCCACGGATTCTGTGGGCTGTGAGGGTGCAGGTGGCGCGAAGCAGTGTGCGGTAAAGGGCTGACGGCTCTGTGGCGAGGGTGGCACGCAGCAGGTTCTGTGAAAGGGTGCCGGATCCTTCGGCGGCATATAGTCCGGCAAGGTGTGCGCGTCTCAGGCGCACCCATCGGCGGTGGCGCGGGGCGGTGAGGGTGGCTTCTATCGCGCTGAGCGACTTTTCCCATCGGCCTGCCCCCTGGGTGAAGCCTGTGCCGGTGATGGATTCCTTCTGCTGGAATATCTCGACGGTCGGATCGCCTGTGAGTTTTACTATTACGGGGTCAAGCCTCAGCAGCCGTGCTCCGAGTTCTATGTCGTTCCATCCGCGTATGGAGGTGTCCCATCCTCCGGCTTTTCTGATAAGCGAGGTGCGGGCGGCATAGCGCTGTGTGGCCATGCTGCCGTTCATTATGTTGTGCCAGAGTGGCGACACGGCCGAGAAGATGGCGTGGCGTGTATGGCCGTGGATGTCGTGCATGGTCACGTCCCATCCTACGATGTCGGGATGCGACGGGTGGCTGAATCCGCGCATGGCGCGCTCCACATGGGTGGGATGCATCGTGTCGTCGCTGTCAAAGAACATCACATATTCCGATGTGGCGGCGGCCAGTCCGCGGTTGCGTGCGGCTGTGGCTCCCGGAGTAGGTTCCGACAATATGTCGATGGTGAGATCCTCGCTTTCCGCGCTCCGCTTCCATTGCCTTAGTATATCCAGTGTGCCGTCGGTGGAGCCGTTGTCTACAAGTATCACATGTAGCGGCCTGTGGGTCTGGCACCCGACACTCCGGAGCGTGCGCATGACGATTGCGGCACGGTTGTATACCGGAATTATGACTGTGATATTTTCCTTACCCATTTTCTTCCGGTTTGTTGTGAGACGGGTGTGCCAGTTCACGGACACCTTCGGTGGCGAGTGCCGTGAATGCCCCCGCATACATATATGCCAGGGAGCTGATCAGCGGTGCGCGTCCACGCCTGCTTATGCGCCATGCGTTGACCGGTATTCTTGCCCAGAAGGTATGCGGATGGTTCAGTGCTATCAGGGCGCCGTTTGTGCGCAGTATGCCGGGGTGTGATATGGCTCTCTGGCCTGTGGATGGGTGCGGATGCGCCGTTACGGTGATCGGGAAAAAGCGGCAGTTCAGTCCCATGCGGCGTGCCGTGAGGTAAAAGATCTCATCCTCCCCGCATGTGAAGTATGGTGCGCCTGGCCCGAAACAGGGGTTGAACAGCAGGCGGGCCGTGCGTGGCGATTTTCTTACTGCAATTTCGAAACATGTCTGGTAGAACCATCGGGGGGGCGTGGAGATGTCTGTCTCGGCGTCGGGGTAGGTTTTACCCGCTGTACCGTCGTACATGAAGGAGGCATAATCTACTTCGGGATGCTCCGCAAACGCTTTTATCACTGCGGTAAGCTGCGCTGATGTGTATCTCAGGTCGTCGTCGGACATGAGCAGGAGCGGTGCGCCGGCATGGCTGATGGCATTGTTGCGGTTCAGGCTCACTCCCCGCAGGTCGAAGCGGTGCACCTTTATGTCGGGACGTGAGGCCACGGCGTCGGGCACCGGGGCGTTTTCATGCTCCTGCCATGAGACCACATATTCCACCCCCTCTGTGCGGGGCAGATCCATTGCGGCCACCCGGGTTATCCCTTCCGGGCGGTATGTGGCTATGAGGACGGAAAGTGCGGGTGCTGCCATCGGTGATCGGTTTTAATGTTTCCGCGAGAGCCTTTCTTCCCAGAAATCCAGGAAGCGGCCGGCTACAATGTCGGCTGAGTGGTGCTTTTCCACGAATTCGCGGCTTTTCATTCCGCGCTCCCTGAGTGTCCCGGGAGGTGCGGTGATGATATTCTCCATGAGTGTGGTCATCCCTTCCACATCCACAGGGGAGTTGAAAACGGGTCTGTTGGCCGAGGCGCCTGTCTCTCCGATGAAGCGGTAGTAGTCCTCCTCCCCTCCGCTTACCACGCACTGGCCGTACGACATGGAGAGAAGCGCGTTTGTGGCGGGGGAGTAGCTGTATGCCTGGTCGAGCACCACATGCGCGCTCGAGAGGAGCTGCAGGTACTCGCTGTAGGGGCGGTTCTCCACGATTATGAGTTCCCCTTTGCCGGGATGCCGTTCAATCGCGCGGCGCGCGGCGGTCTCGAACCGGTCGGTGCCTTTGATGTCCTGCCTATAGCTGTGGCGCCCGAGAAATATACGCACTTTCTCCGGTTTTTCAGGCACTCCGATGAAGGGTATGGACGACACGTCGACAGGTATTCCCGCATAGGCGGTTTTTTCTGCCGGGAGGCGTCGGTGGAGCGCCAGATGGTATTCGTAAAGGATGGAGACAGCCCCGTCGATGCCGGAATAGATATGGTCGCAGTGCGCTCTGAGCGGATCTGTGAGCCATGCCCGCTCTATCTCGGGGTGGTTAAGGGCATATGGCGCCGTGTGGCCGTAATGGCGGAACTCATTGTATTCGAGCGGCGACTGCGGGTCAAGGCACTCTTCCACATAGGGGGTATCGGTCCCCAGTGCGGTGAGAAACACGCTGCGGTTGTTGCGTTTTATCAGGCTGAAGATGTGGCGTACCGGCAGCGGCCTGAGTTTAAGGAATATCGGATTGTGGACCGCCACCACATCGAATCCTCTGAGGCGTGTGGCACACAGCCGGAGCATGCGCAGGTAGAGCGATAGTCCGCCGAGTTTGCCGGCGCTGTGGCGGCTGATGTCGATATCGCGCTCTGTCTGCATCCAGGCGGTGCCGTCTGAGACCACAACGACTTCATGTCCCAGATTTCTGAGACCGGTCGCGAGTGTGCGGTGGCAGTTGCTGGCGTCGCCGAGAAGCAGTATTTTCATGGAAGCGATGATGTGTGGTGACAGGTAGCGGAGAGTGGGATCGGCGCGTGGATCAGAGATATCGCGCCACTGCTGAGGAGAGGCGGGTGAGATCGTCGATGCGCTCCACCAGTTCCCCCTTGCGGTTGATGACGAAGGTGGCCGGGAGGTTGGTCACATTATACTGGAGCAGGCTCTTGGCGCCATGTTTGGGCGAGTTAAATACCGCGATCCAGGGGATGTTTGCGGCGGCCTGCTTCCATGCGAACTCGTCGCTGTCGACAGACACCTGGTAGATCTCTATGCCGGCGTCTTTGTTGGCGTTGTAGATCTTTGCCAGTTCCAGATTTACGGCAGGTGAGAATTCGGCGCTGTAGGCGGTGAAGTTCAGGATCATCACTTTCCCTTTCGATGCCTCCTGTGTGAGGCTCCGTTCTTTCCCCTCACGGTCGAGCAGCGATATTTCTGGCAGTGTGACCTCCTGTGCTACAATGGTGTCGGCGGCCACTCTCACGCCGTTGGCACGGCGGTTTGCGAGATAGAATTGGCTCAGGTATGCTGTGCGGGGGTCGGCCGGGCGCTTGGATGTAAAAGCGTTGGCCACGGCGCCGATCATCTTGAGGTCTGATTTGTCCTCGGGGTTGAACAGCGGTGTGTCTCCCACACGGCGGAAAATGGTATAATATGCCACTATGCCCGATGGATCGCTGAGGATGGTCTCCGCCAGGGCGCGCTTCAGGGCGGGGTCGTATGCCACGGCCTGTTCTCCCTGTTCGGCAACGACTTTAGCTATCAGGTCGTTGACTTTCTGCATCTTTTCCGCCGACTGGCTTCCGGCCAGGGTGTAGCGGTTTGAGAAAGTGCCGGCGTCGGCAGTGATGGTTATCTTCTCGATGCTGTCGATGGGGAAATAGGCCGATTCCTTTCCGAGTGTGAGCCTGTAGACCTCGGGGTGCCCGGCCGGCAGATGGCTCACTTTGAATTTGCCATGTGAATCGATCTCAATCGTGTCGAGCGCATACCATTGCCCGAAGTGGTTCGGCGCTTCAAGAATCAGTTCTTTGCCTTCGGCACCGCTTACAGTGCCCTCGGCATACCATTTTTTATCGGTACAGGAGGAGAGTGAGATGGCGACTAATGTTCCGGCAGCGATGGCTATGTTTCTTACTGAGATGTTCATTGGTCGATTCTTTATGTTTTGTGGCGTTTGTAGTAAAAATTCCGGCCGGGGGAGGTCTTTATTCAAATTCGGCTGCGATCGCGTCGGCGATCTTCTGCATTTCTTCGGCGGGAAGGGTGAGTTTGTCGGCACAGAAATTCATGTCGGCTCCGGTGTTCATGGGCACCAGATGCACGTGTGTGTGGGGCACATCCAGTCCGATGACGGTGACACCCACTTTCTTGCACGGGATGGCTTTTTTGATTGCTTTTGCCACACGTTTTGCAAACAGCATCAGTGAGGCATATTCCTCGTCGGTGAGGTCGAATATATAGTCGACTTCCTTTTTGGGTATTACGAGCACGTGCCCGGGGTGAACGGGGTTGATGTCGAGGAATGCGAAATGGAGGCTGTCTTCCGCTACTTTATAAGAGGGGATCTCTCCAGCCGCAATGCGTGAAAATATCGAGGCCATGTTGTTTATTTTTTTGGGGAAGTGATAATCGTGCCCGTGAGACGACGCGGGCGCCGGGTTTTCAGATTGATATCTGCTCGATTTCAAATTTCATAAGTCCGGCGGGAACGCGGATTTCCACGATGTCGCCTACCTTGTGGCCGAGCAGCCCTTTGGCGATGGGGGTGGAAGCGCCGATTTTCTTGTCGCGGAGATTTGCTTCGGAGTCGGCCACGATGGTATATTCCACGCTCATGCCGTTTGCGGTGTTCTTGATTTTGACTTTCGAGAGTATGTTCACCTCATCGGTATTGAGTTTTGTCTCGTCGATAATGCGTGCGTTGGCCACAAGATCCTTGAGTTTGGCGATCTTCATCTCAAGCATCCCCTGTGCCTCCTTGGCGGCATCATATTCGGAGTTCTCGGAGAGGTCACCCTTGTCGCGGGCTTCCGCGATGGCGGCTGAGATGCGGGGGCGTTCCACGCTTTCGAGGAAGGCTATCTCTTCCATTTTTTTCTTGTAGCCTTCCTTGGTCATGTAAGTTAAAGCCATGATATTTAGTTTTTTAATTATTATACAGGTTTGTTTGCGCTTATTTGTGGCGTGACAAAAAATATAGCGCCTCGCCCGTCTTTCACGGGGGAGACCCTAAAATCAATCGTAGCCAGCATGTTATTACGTTTGCGCAATGGCAAATTTAGGCATAATATTTCAATTACCAAAATTCCCCGCCGATTTTTGTGTGTGATATGGATAAAATCGGCGGGAAACTGTAGCGTTGTGTCAAAAGTGATGTTGTTTCTGCTGGGCAGACTGTGGCTTGTCCGTTATCTGGATGTTTCCATGCGTAACTCCACCGGTCCCAGAATGCCAGATGCTGTTGATCCACGGTAGGTGGTTGGCACAGTGGTGAAGAAATTGGCAGCTGTGTTGTGTACGGTCACTTCCAGGCGGTTCTCGCCTTCGGTCACATAGTCGGTGATGTCAAAAGTCCACGGGGGTGCCACTCTGGTTGCCACGACGCGTCCGTTGACTGCGAGTCTGGCTGATGCGACAACGTTTCCAAGATCCAGTATTATTTTGTTTCCGGTATCTTTTGCCGACAGACTGAAGCCGGTGCTGTATCTTGCCCCGCCGGAATATGTGCTGAGGGCATCATTTGCGCTCCAGTCGCCGATAGGTATCAGTCCCGTGCCGCACTCCAGTTCTACAGGCCCGTCAATAACGGCGCCACCCTGGAAACCGAACGGTTCCGGCAGTGTGATGGTCACCGGAAGGGGGAGTGGCACCGGTGTGTGGCTTGCTGCAAGGTATATGGAAGATCCGTCCTGACGCCGTTCGGTTTCCGTTACGCTCCATTTCTCTCCTCCGACAGTTACCGACGGTTGCGAATAGGCTGTGATTCTCATGGCTTTCATTCCCGGTGCGCCTGTAAAGGAGAATTGTGCCGTTGTCGACGGCATGACACGTGTGTCAAGTCCGAGTACAGACATGTCGCCCCGGAAAGATGTCGCAAGCGGCGCTTCTGCGGCTGATTGCAGTGTCATACATGGTGCCCCGTCGCGAACGACGAATCTTGCAGTGCCCTCTTTGGGGAAATGCATGATTATGCTGTTTGAGCCTCCGGCGAGGTATATGTGGTCTGTTATCTCCTGTCTTATGCCGTTGACATATAATGATTGTGGCTGCATGCTTCCCCATTCCACATCATATTTGCCCTCCTTGTCTGCTTTTATGATGGTCGATAGATAATAATTGTTGCAGCTGTCTGCGGCAGGGCGGCGCTGTGTGCCGTTGAAAACGCGTTCCAGATCTCCGAGTCTGATGAAGTCGTCGGAGATTTCACCCTTCAGTCCGTGCCATCCCTGGTGTCCGCAATCGTTCTCCACGCCGTATCTCCATGAGAAGTCATATGGTTCCCATGTATAGATGCTGTCGGAGGTGTGGACGTTGCCGCCTTCGGATGCAATGACCGCGTGGTCATCCGGCTCAGGCAGTCGGAGCAGCATGAACCGTGTGCCGTATCCGAAGGTGGCATCACACTCCCTGGTGGTATTCCCGTTTGTATCGGTCTGTATGTATGCGGCACGGTGTATCATAGGCCCCACCTTTACAGGAGCAGCCGGAAGATACCAGTCGCCGAAGGTGTTGTCAAGGGAGGGTATCGTTTCAAAGCTCCAGAGCGAGTCAAGCGGAATTGAGGTGGCGGCTTTCTTTATGCCGGTATCCTTGGCTGTGGCTTTTTGCTCCGGCAAGGTGCTGTCGAATACTATGAGGCGTATGTCGGATGCGGTGCCGGGGATGTCAAGCTCTGTGAATCCGTCGGCTGAGTTCCTTGTTTCGAGTATTGACTTCCCACCTGTGAAAGGATCCCACAGCGAAGCATTGCCAACGGCCCTGAAACGGCAGATGGTGCCTTCCGGCACGTTATATATGGCGTACAGGTGCCTGTGGTCGATGCGGCGGTGCATCACATATGGTGAAATTTTATTGTCTTCGGGTGACACGATGCAAAAATCGCGTGGGATTATGTTTTCCACAGCTTCCTTTATACCCTCGCAGCTCTGCAGCTGTGTCACATTTGGGCGTCCTTTTTGGAAAATATCTTCCAGAAGCTCTTTCATTTCTTTCCCGTTTCTTCCACACAGGTCTGTGGACTCCGGGAGTTGGCCGACAGCAATGATATGGCCACCTTTTTTTGCGAAAGCGGCTATTTTTTTGAGCGACGAGTGTTTTATGGCTTGCATGGCAGGAATTATCAGAACCTTGAAGCGCTCGTTTGCCACATGTAGCTCAGTGCCGTTTACGGATGCCCTTCCAAGCGATTCGTAATCCATGAAGTCGAAATCTATGCCGGCGTTGTATAGCCGTTCCCCGGCTTCGAATGCTATGTCCACGGCGGTGTTTCCGTATCCGGCCACTACAGGCTCCACGGGATATAGAATGGCCGCATCAGCCACATGATATCCCTGCGAGAGGATATAGCTCAGTCGTTCGGTGCATTCGAGCAACGGGGCCATATCTTCCCAGTAAGGTTCATGGAAGTGGTTGCACGGAGGTGCCCATTCCCATCGTCCCCCTTTCGTGGTGTAATAAAGTCCGTGGAGGCTCAGGAGGTTTTGCCCCATCACGAAGTTTCCGAAAATGGCATCGGCGAGTTGGGCTGAATTTGTGCCCCAGCCGCTACTGTGGAAGCCTTCGAGCCAGACACGTTCCCTGCCGTACATATGTGCTATGGAGGAAGCCACTTTGTTTTTTATAACATCCTTCTGTAAGAACGGTTGGTCGCATCCCGGCGCCTGGTTCCATCGCTGTGTGCGGAAATAGTCGCCGAATTCATCAACCTGGCGGCCTCGCCCGCCGTGATCGCATCCGAATAGCAGTCCGCGTTGCTGATGCCACTGGAAAAGCGGTATGAAAAAATTGCGTTCGCTTAGCGATACCATCACATCGTTGTAGTCGAGGCGCACTTTGGGCGTGATTTCTCCGATGTCGGTATAGAGCGCTTCGAGAACCGGCATGATGTCATATCCTTTGGCTTTTTTGAATTCTTTCGGAAAGTCGGGATTCCATATGTGCCCTCCCAAAGCGAAATTAAGTTCGTCCGAGAAAAAGAAATTGAATCCGCTCTGTGCCTTTCCAGGAAACCGGTCTTCGAACCTCTGGAAAAAATATTTCACATAAGTCTTGCCGGCATCGGGATTCATGGGGTCTACCGAGGGAACTTTCCTTATGGCTGTTATCTCGGCGATTTCGCAGCTGTCCTGTATGGAGAGGTATATGCTGTCGGCCATCAGTTTGTCAAGGAGCGATACCGGTTTTGATCCATTCCCCTCATATAGCGTCAGAGACAGGGGGGTGTCGTGATATTTTTTTGAAAAAGTTTCGCCTGGTGCGAGCCGGTATGTCTGGCGGTGAAGTTCATATCCATTTATGTGCGGATTGTCTGCGAGCATCTCGTCGACGTAAGATCCTTGTCCGGGGCCGAGCGTGTAGTCGCTGAGGCTTACCGTCATTCCGCGTGACGATGCTTCCTCCATGAACCATCCGAATAGATCCCACCATTGTTCTGAAAAAAGTGGCGGTTGCGAGGGGTATGTGAGTCCGTATATAAGGCCGCCGCTGTCGCGGTGGCAGTAATTGACCTGCAGGCTGCTGATTTTCTTTTTGGCAAGTTCGTCGAGTTGCCACAAGAGACGTTCGCGTGTGAGTGTGTCGCCAACCCACCAGTAGAACGGGACTTCCCCATAGCCGGGAGGAGGGGTGCGGAACTGCTCTTCGAGCGGCACATCGGTTCTTAACGGATAGCCGTTGTGTGCTTTTTTCTTCGCATATGCACATGGAAAAAGAATGGCGGTCAGAAAGAACGCGATAATAATTCGGTATGTCATAGATGTCGGTTTACTTGAATTTTGTCGTTGGTCTGTATGATGCTTGACAAAGGTAATTATATTTCCCGTATTCTGCAATATAGCGATGTGTCTGCTAAGTTTTTTAGTTTCGGGTATTTTCGCTAATTTTGCAGTCATAAAATACAGATACGGATATGATAACTCAGGAACAACTGAAAGAGATGGTAGAGCGCAGGGACGCGCTGAAAAGGTATCTTGATGTTGACAATAAGAAAATACAGATAGAGGAGGAAGAGCTGCGTACCCATGTGCCCGATTTCTGGGAGCATCCCAAGGAGGCGCAGGCCCAGATGAAGAAGATCAAGGATCTGCAGGCATGGGTCAACGGATACCATGATGTGGAGACAGCCGTAGACGAGCTTTCCAACGGATGGGATTTCTATAAGGAGGAACTTCTGGAGGAAGCTGAGCTTGACGCCCTTTATGCAGATGCCGTCAAGAAGATTGAGGCTCTGGAGCTGCGCAACATGCTGCGCAGGGAGGAGGACCACATGGGAGTGGTGCTCAAGATCAACTCCGGCGCAGGCGGCACAGAAAGCCAGGACTGGGCTTCGATGCTCATGCGCATGTATCTGCGTTATTGCGAGAAGCATGGTTACAAGACCTCTATCGCCAACCTGCTCGAGGGTGACGAGGCGGGCATAAAGTCGTGTACCATCAATGTGGAGGGTGACTTCGCATATGGCTATCTGAAAAGCGAGAATGGCGTGCACCGCCTGGTGCGTGTGTCGCCCTACAACGCGCAGGGTAAGCGCATGACCTCCTTTGCCTCCGTGTTCGTGACCCCGCTTGTGGATGATACCATAGAGGTGAAGATAGAGCCGGCGCTCATGTCGTGGGATACATTCCGAAGCGGCGGCGCGGGAGGACAGAATGTGAACAAGGTGGAGTCGGGCGTGCGTCTGCGCTACCAGTACACCGATCCCTATACCGGTGAGAAGGAAGAGATCCTGATTGAGAATACAGAGACCCGCGACCAGCCCAAGAACCGTGAGAACGCCCTCCGCCATCTGCGTTCGATCCTTTATGAGAAGGAGATGAACCACCGCCTGGAGGAGCAGGCAAAGGTTGAGGCCGGCAAGATGAAGATAGAATGGGGATCTCAGATCCGCAGCTATGTCTTCGACGACCGCCGTGTGAAAGACCACCGCACCGGTTTCCAGACCTCTGATGTGAATGCGGTGATGGACGGTGATCTTGACGGCTTCATCAAGGCATATCTGATGGAGTTTGCCGGATCTGAAGCAGAGAATTGAAAATAAGTTATGAGGGTGTGTCATAATGGCCCATCTGGGTTGTCGCCTGAGGGATTCTTCGCAAAGGCGAAGCGGTCAGAGACCGATGACGGGTTTGGTCATTGACCTCAGTCAACTCCCGTCACCCTCACCCTCAGGCTCCTACCATCTGGAACCATTCTTGGCTGAGCCAAGCGACCAAAGGTCGATGACTGACAGCACCCTCGCCA
>CATJQX010000258.1 GCA_949742535.1 uncultured Muribaculaceae bacterium
CGCCCCGGGCATGGCAAGTAATACAGCAAAGAAATACGAACGCTACGGCATGCAGGTGATATACGTGCTTGCCGTAGCGTTTGTTTGTGTCTGATGGCGTGATTATCAGTGGCAGCAGCCATCGCCGCATCCGCATGAATCGCCGTCGCCGCAGTGGTCGTGGTTGCATCCGCATCCGCAACCGCCCTGGAACGGTTTGATTTCCTCCGGTGTGGCCTCACGCACTGTGAGGATCTTGCCGTCGAAACGCACTGCCTTGTCGGCAAGGGGATGGTTGAAGTCCATTTTTACATGTGTGTCGGTCACCTCCTTGACAATGCCGGTGATGCGGAATCCGTCAGCTGTCATCATGGGGACGGCTGCACCGACTTTGATCATCTTGTCGTCGAATTTGCCGTCGATGGTGAACACGTCGCGTTCAAGTTCCACAACCTGGTCGGGATCATATTTCCCGAATGCTTCGTCTGCAGAGGCGGTGACATTGAATTTGCCTCCCGCTTCCAGTCCTTCGATAGCTTTTTCAAGAGGACGGATCATGCCCTGTGTCACACCGAAGACAATCTTTTCCGGATCCTCTTCGTTGGTCTGATGCACGAGTTTTTCTGTGCCGTCGGGCTCGATCGCGTAGAGGTCATATCCGAGTTCCACGTATTTGCCCGGTTCGATTTTTTCCATAATTCTTATGTTTTTGATTGTTTGAAAGGTCTTAAAGTATAACGTGTGGGGGAGGGAGAAGTTGGAGGAAGAGGGGGATCAGAAAAAAGAGAGTGATCAGAGGAATCAGAGATATCAGAGGAATCACAATTTTCTGAATTTCTATTTTCTCACTTTCTTAATTTCTTAATTTCTCGACTTCTCACTTCCCCGTAAGGATCCCGCGGATGTCGGAGAGCTTGTTGAGTGCCTGGAGAGGGGAGAGGTTGTCGATGTCGAGGTGAAGGATCTCGTCGCGTATCTGGGAAAGCACAGGATCGTCGAGCTGAAAGAAGGTCATCTGCATTCCCGGCGCGCTCTCCGGCTGCGGTGCGGCTACTTTTTTCTTCCCTTTTGTGGTTTTGCCTGCTGGAGCTTCCTGTGACGAGGTGTCGAGGGGAGAATGGCGGTTGAGATGCTCAAGCTGCCTGAGTACCTCCGATGCACGCTCCACAATGCTGCGGGGCATGCCGGCGAGTTTCGCCACATGTATGCCGAAACTGTGCTCGCTCCCTCCACGCGCGAGTTTGCGCAGGAACACCACTTTGCCGTCGATCTCCTTTACCGAGACATTGAAATTCACCACGCCGGGATATGACTCCTCCATCTCGTTGAGCTCGTGGTAATGGGTCGCGAAAAGCGTTTTCGGTTTCAGCGGCGAGGAGTTGATATGCTCCACTATGGCCCAGGCAATGGAGATGCCGTCGTAGGTGGATGTGCCGCGTCCCAGTTCGTCGAAAAGTATCAGGGAGCGGCGGCTCATATTGTTGAGGATAGAGGCGGCCTCGTTCATCTCCACCATGAATGTGGATTCCCCGAGGGAGATATTGTCGGAAGCCCCCACACGGGTGAAAATCTTGTCTACAACGCCTATGTGTGCGGAGTCGGCGGCCACGAAACAGCCTATCTGCGCCAGCAGCACGTTGAGCGCCGTCGAGCGGAGCAGGGCCGATTTACCCGACATGTTGGGGCCGGTGATCATCATCACCTGTGTGGCGTCGTTGTCGAGATGCACGCTGTTGGTTATATAGGGGGTGCCGGCCGGCAGCTCTTTCTCTATGACGGGATGTCGCCCTTCGCGAATCTCTATCTCGAGCGAATCATCTACCACAGGGCGGTTGTAGTGGTTTTCCAGTGCCACACGGGTGAACGACAGCAGCGTGTCGAGCCGTGCCAGCAGCTGCGCGTCGGTCTGGATAGCTCCCACATATTCCGCCAGTCCGGCCACAAGTGAGTTGTACAGACGTGCCTCTATGATCTCTATCTTTTCCTGGGCGGTGAGTATCTTTTCCTCATATTCCTTTAGCTCCTGTGTGATGTAGCGCTCGGCGTTTACCAGTGTCTGTTTTCTTATCCAGCACTCCGGCACCTTGTCGCGGTGGGTATTGGTAACCTCGATATAATAGCCGAACACATTGTTGTATCCGATCTTGAGGCTCGGGATTGATGTGGCCTCGCTTTCGCGCCGCTGTATCTCGAGCAGGTAGTCCTTTCCCTGATAGGCTATGTGGCGCAGCTCGTCGAGTTCGGCATCCACTCCGGCCTTTATCACGTTTCCGCGGTTGAGGAGATTCGGCGCGTCCTCCGCAATCTCTTTCGCGATGCGTTCGCTGATAAGATGGCAAGGGTTGAGCTGTTCGCCGATGGCACGCAGCGGCTCGCATTCCACTCCCTGCAGCAGTTCCTTTATCGGGGTTATGGCTTCGAGGGCATGCCGCACCTGCACCATTTCGCGCGGAGTGATGCGGTTTACGGCGACTTTGGATATCAGTCGCTCGAGATCGCCGATGCGTTCGAGCTGTTCGCGCAGGAGGTCGCGCATATCAGGTTGCTTGAAAAAGTATTCCACCGCGTCGAGGCGCCGGTTGATGGCTTTCGGATCTTTCAGCGGGAATGTGAGCCAGCGGCGTACCATTCGGGCGCCCATCGGGCTGACAGTGCGGTCTATCACGTCGAGGAGGCTTTTACCTTCGTCGCCGAGGCTTGTGAGAATCTCCAGATTGCGCACCGTGAACTTGTCGAGGCGCACGAATGTCTCCTCCTCGATGCGGCTGAGACGCGATATGTGCCCGGTGCGTGTATGGCGTGTGATGTCAAGGTAATGCAGCACCGCTCCCGAGGCGATGATGGCGGCAGGCATGCGGTGTATGCCGAAACCTTTCAGTGACGAGGTCTCGAACTGTTTAAGCAGACGGTCCATCGCCGCCTGCTCGGTAAAAATCCAGTCTTCAAGCTCGAAAGCGAGGTATCGTCCGGTGAATGAAGTGTCGAGGTCATTCTTTTTCCCGCGTTCCACAAGCACCTCTTTGGGGGAGAAGTTGCCCAGGAGCTTGTCTATGTATTCTTTCGGACCTTCAGCCGTGAGAAACTCACCTGTGGATATATCCAGGAAGGACACCCCGGCCACTCCTTTGGCGAAATGCACGGCAGCGAGGAAATTGTTCTCGCGATGGTCAAGCACATTGTCGTTGAGCGCCACGCCGGGGGTTACCACCTCGGTGATGCCCCGTTTTACGATTTTGCCACCTTTTACGGTTTTGGGATCCTCGAGCTGCTCGCAGATGGCCACGCGTTTGCCAGCCCTCACCAGGCGGGGCAGGTAGGTGTCGAGTGCGTGGTGGGGGAATCCCGCAAGTGCCACATGGGAGGCATATCCGTTGGCTCGTTTGGTGAGGGTTATGCCGAGTATTTCGGAGGCAGTTATGGCATCGTCGCTGAATGTCTCATAAAAGTCTCCGACACGAAACAGAAGCACCGCGTCGGGATGCTTCCGTTTCATCTCGTCATATTGTACCATCAGTTTACTGGTGGCGCTTTTTTCAGCCATCGCTTATATTCAGGAAATTATCGGTTAGTAATCTGTTGTAGTTCTGAGGTCTGCCAGGATCGCCGCGGCGGCTTTGGCGGGCGCTTGCGAGGTGCCGAGGCGTCCACGCATCCGTGCGTATCCGCGCATCATCTCGTCGCGTCCCGGTGCTCCGGGTATGATTTTCGACAATTCCGCGGCCACTGCGTCCTCAGTGCAGAGGTGCACGAGCATCTCGGGCACGATCTCCTTGTCGGCGATGAGATTGGGCAGTGAGACCCATTTGCATTTCAGCAGCCGTTTCATGATGTTGTAGCTCAGTCTGGAACCGTTGGCGCGGTAGCATACCACCTGGGGTGTGCCGAGAAGCGCTGTCTCAAGTGTGGCGGTGCCGGATGTGACAAGGGCGCAGGCTGAGTTGCGTATAAGCTCGAATGTGGCTCCCTCCACCACCGGGTATCCCGAATAGGC
>CATJQX010000259.1 GCA_949742535.1 uncultured Muribaculaceae bacterium
AGGTTGCCGCCGGTGTATTCAAACGGAGTGTCGAAATCCAGCTTATAGTCGTTCGATCCCTGCACCAGAGGAAGCGTACCCTCGAATACCTTCACGGCATCTGCCATGTCTGCCCACTGCTTGTCGTTGAAATCGGTCTTGTCGGTCTCGCACATGTATATGCGCACCGGAATCATGGTCTCGAAATCCAGAGAGCTATATATCTTGTATACAACCGAATTGATCGAACCACGGGCAAACTGAAGCTCATCGGGGAAATATATCGACTGTGTCACGTCATATTCGTCGGTAGTATCGAATGCCACACGGTCGGAGCGGTTCACTCTTTCCGATGTCTGTGCCACCGCAAGCTCTGTAACTCCTTGCGGAGCGATATATGCCATAGCCCTGTCAAGCACAGCCGATACTCCGGCATCGTTTTTAGCCTGCACGGTGTACACATACACTTTACCCGCTTCCAGACCGGCATCCGTATATGTGGTTTCGTCAAGCGTCTCTGTCAGTACAGTCTCCTTATCTCCGTCGATACGTTTCACGATGAAACGCACATTCTCGGGATTGAAGACTGTCGGTTTGCTATATGTGGCATTGGCACCTTTGGTGGGTCTTTCCCATGTCAGCACCACGGAGTTGCCCACAGCAAGTGCGCATGTCTGTGTCACCTCTGCGGGAATATCCTCGCCGACACGCACATTCTTGGCGGAGATCTGGCGGCTCGCACCTTCGTCGGTAAATGCAGCAAGAGTATAGGAATAGTCGCCTGCTGTGACAGAGGTGTCGGTCCACTCGCCGTCGCTGCCGGGCACCATATTCTCAGCCACATGCACAATCTCACCGTTGCGGTACACGTTCACCGAAACGCTCTCCAGATCGTCGCCGTTGCCGTTCTTGGTCGGGTTCAGCCATTTGAGATACACGCTGTTGCCTCCCTGGGCATCTGCCGTCGCCTCATGCCATCTGGGGATCTGTGGCCCCATCTGATTGTTAACCACCACGTTATCGATACTCAAGCCGTATGTGCCGTTTGTCTTGTGACGGAAAGCCACACGCACTTTTTCCCGGCATAATCGCTAAGGCCTATCTTCTTACTTGACAACACCGGTTCGTCCTCATAACTGTTGTCGACGGTAGTTTTCCACAATGTGGTGGTGAAATCCGCGATTTCCGCACCGGTCTCGGAGATAAGCACCTCAAGAGGCTCTGTGTTTTCTATATCCTGGGCGCAATACTCGAACTCCAGAGTCACGGTGGCGTTTTTCACGGTGAACTCGGGTGTGACGAGCCAGTTGTCCTGCGCTCCGAAAATATCGGAATAATTCTCATAATTACGTGCGAAAGATATGGCAATCTGCCGGCTCGAACCCGACTGTGTGAACATGCCGTCAGAGGACATCACCCAGGTTTTGCCATCTCCATCGGCATCATGCGTCACCCATCCCGAAGGTGGGAAGCCAGTGCCTTCGAAATTCTCTGTCAGCAGCATCGACTGTGCCGATACTTGATTCAGCCCCAGTGCAACCGCACCGAGAGCCGTCAATGCGAGAAGTCTTTTTTTCATAATGCTTAAATTTATAACTAATATATCAAAAAAGACAGTGCCGGCGCCACGGCATCGTGAGCGCCACACTATCTTCAAATACTGTAAATCACTTAACGAGCAGTTTCACCGAGGTAGCGCCGACCTTCACTACATAAGTGCCGGGAGCTACAGCCACACGGCAGTCGCCGCTGCCGGCATGCACTATACGTCCTGCCATATCAGAGACTGTGACAGCCTCATCGGCCGACGCGCCGGTAACCACAATGCAGCCGTCGACAGACGCTACCAGGGCGCCGGAAACCGGTGTCACGGAAGCTATGCCCGCACCGTCGGCATCCACACGCACATTGTCCACAGCCACGCTGCAGGAATATGCCGCCTTGTGGGCATGGAAGCGGATCTGCATCTTCTCGGCACCGGCCGGTTTATGGATCGGCAGGGTGAAGTTGTGCCATCCCTCCTCGTCGAAGTCCAGATAATAGATGTATTTCTGGATTGTGGTGAAATCATCGCCGTCAAACGACACCTCCACATCGAGCGAGTGGCCGTAAGTGCCAGGTACGCCATATACGTTGAATGTGATGTGGGGCGCCGGTGCCGAAGTCACGTCTATATTTCCGGAGGTGAGATAGTCGTCGCGCTCGTTCGTGTTGTAATGGCCGTAATATGCGTAAGCCAGGCCGTTACCGCCGTCAACAGGGAGCACCTGTCCTTCATTGATGAAGTATGCCATTTCGGCGAAAGCCCATACGGGCGATTCCTCGCTGCTCGTAATGGTCCAGCTCGAGTGCTCGGCCTGGATATAATCGCCTACCTTCTTGTCGAAATTCTCCACGAATGGGAGCGACGACGGGCGCCCTACCAGCAACTGGTTGGATACTGCGGAATATCCCGCCTTACCGGCGCTCACCGCCTTGACGAAGTATTTCACGATCTCCTCCTCGTCGAATTCGGTGGGATCTGTGAAGGTGGTCTCTGCCAGTCGGTCGGTCAGCATCACAGCGTCGTAGTCGCTGTAGCCGTTGCCGCGCTGCACCACATAGGTAAGATGCTCCGTGTCAATGTATCCGCCGTTGCGTCCCTCGGTCGGTGCTGTCCATGTGAGGGTCACACGGCCGTCCTCTCCGAGTGTGGCAACAAGGTCGGAAGGCTCCACTGGCTCGTCCATGCCCACGAATACCGAGCGCGACACGCCATAGGAGTTGCCTGCCGTTCCCTCCACTGCCACGCGGTACTCATAGATGTTGCCTACCGTGACATTGCGGTCCTCATAGCTGTACATCTGTCCAGGCTCCAGCCCGTCGGTGAGGCGTCCGATCTCGTCCCATACGAATGTATCGGTGTTGTAGCGTGTGATGGCCACCGCCTTCACGGTTTCAAGAGGCTGCTGCGCATTGTCGGTCGCGGGAGTGCGGAAACGGAGCACCACCGGCGCCATGCCCTGTGTGGAGGATGCGGTGAAGTCGGTGACCTCTCCGGGCACCTGGCCGATCATGATGCTCTCGTCGGTGTAGTTGCCGTAGTCGCTGAGTTCGCCCACATAAACCACCGCACGGTAGCGGTAAGCGCCACCCTGCTCCAGATCTGTATCTTCATACAGAAGCTCGGCTCCGGGAGCGGGATTGTTGAAAGTATGCACCACGTTGAAATCGCCATAACCGATCTGACGCGACAGCACTATCTTCGATATCGACCGCAGAGGCTCGTTGTTGACATCGCCGAGCGAAGGATGGGAATGCGTCGGGGCGGTAAGCCTCACCTCCACACATTTCTTTTCCCGGTTCAGGGCAGCAGTGAAGTCTGTCACCGACGAGGGATGCACCTCTGCGGGAGCCTCTCCTGCCTTCAGCGAGATGGCATCCACGATAACAGGCATTGCTTTGGGATCGTTGTTTGCCACGATGCGTATCACCGCCACTTTGGCACCGGCGGGAACAGCTACTTCGGCAGCAGCCTTGTTCCATCCCTTGGTGTCGATGTCGGCAAAGCGGGCGTAATGGAGCGGGGCATATGTCATGCCGTTGTCAAAACTGATCTGCGCTCCCACTCCGGTGTTGCCGCAGTTGGCGTCGGGCACATAATAGCTGTATGCGAAAGCCAGGGCGGCCTCACCCGCCACATTGATTTTGGAGGATACAAGCCAGAAATCAGCCAGAGGTGTATTATCGTAGAAATCGATATACATCAGGGC
>CATJQX010000260.1 GCA_949742535.1 uncultured Muribaculaceae bacterium
CCCCTCGACTTGCATGTGTTAAGCCTGTCGCTAGCGTTCATCCTGAGCCAGGATCAAACTCTTCGTTGTTGTTATTCTTTTTTTCTTTATTTCTAAAGTACTGTGTTGGCACAGTCCGATTATCAACAGCCGAACAGCATCACCCGCGAGATAGCCTCGTTCAGGAATCCGCCAATATTATCTATTGGTATTTCAAGAATTGACCAAGGAACTTTTTCGTCCCGCCGCCGTTGGCGGACAAGACTTTAGCTCTTGTACTACTCTACTTTGTCTATTGTAAGCATTTCAATGTTCTATCTTCCGGAGCTCCCTTTTTAAGGGAGGAGCGAAAAACGATGCAAAGTTAGAAATTAATTTTGAAACCCGCAAATCTTTTCGCCGTTTTTTTTCAAACTTTTTTTTCGAAGACCCGCTCGAAAAAAAACACCCGGGAGCAGCGCTCCCATTGCTTGCCCGAAACCTCGCGACACCCTCAGGCGTCATCGCAGCCGTTGCGGCGGGACCTCCGTCCCAAAAGCGAGTGCAAAGTTACACCCTTCTTTTGAAACTACCAAACTTTTTACCAAAAAAATTCTCAAAAACTATGTTTTTTAGCATGTTTTTCCGCATTTCACCCCTCACAAGCCCTCTACAAGGGGTAAAATGCAGATCACATCACATTACCATCCGGTTTTTCCCATACCAAAACATATAAATTATAGCCCCTCGAAAAATCACGAATCTCTTTTTTCCATGACCACAATATGACGCAAAATAATACGGGTGGGCAAAAGTTAACACAAGTTAAAACCCACTGCTGGCAATGAACAGTTGCAAAAAAGTTTTTTTACTTTGTTTTATAATATATCCGACAGACACACCAATGCGCCAGTAATACACACCACAGCCCCCCCAAAAAATAATACCACAAAAAACTTCAATCAATGTCGCGAATTCTCACAACACTCACATGCCTGTGCATCTCATACCTGGCAATCGGACAGACATCCGAAAAAATCATGGTATATGGCCACGTGGCCGACCTTGATACCCGCGCACCTCTCGAAGGTGCCTGGGTGTATCTGATGGACTGCAACCGACAACTCCTCGATTCCGTGCAGGCCGACAGAAAAGAGATGAACTATAAAGACGCCGGATACATGTTCCGCGCCACATACCTCCCCGGCCAGTATCACATGAAAATAGTCTATCCCGGTTACTACTCCCCCGTAATCCCGTTCGAACTCAAGTCTGCCTCCGAGCCTCTGCCGACAGCATATATAAAAAAGGTTCCCGCAGAAAAGGACACGTATGCGTGGGGACTGGGTGACGAGGGAAAAACAAAAATTGAGATCCTCAAGGAATCACCGGCATATGCACGCGACGATGCACGCAAAGAAAAATTCGAATACGCATTGCCCGACGACCCACTGCTCACCCGGATCCGCGAGGAATTCCATCTCGACAAAATAGCCGGAAAAGGGGATGACATAAGCAAAATCAAAAATCTGCTTTACTGGGTACACAATAATATACGGCATGACGGCGACTACGGTTTACCCGAAGGACCGAGAACCCTCCCGAACATATACCACTCAGCGAAACGCAACAACTGCGGATACAACTGCCGCGCGCTCGCGATAGCCCTCACAGAGGCATATCTCTCGGTAGGTATACCCGCCCGATACCTCACATGCCAGTCGAAAGCATGGGACACCGACCCCGAGTGCCATGTGATATGTGTCGCCTGGAGCAAATCGCTCGGCAAATGGGTGTGGGTGGATCCCACCATGGCGTCTTATGTCACCGACGGGAGCGGCCTGCTGCTCCATCCCGGCGAAGTGCGCTACCGACTTCAGCACGGCATGCCTGTAGAGCTGAACAAAGAAGCCAACTGGAACAACGAGATAAAACAGACCAAAGAAGAGTATCTGGAAAACTACATGGCGAAGAATCTGTACATATTCTCGGCAAGAATGCGCAACCAGGCGGAACCGGAAGGATCCACAAATAGCGCCGGCGGCACCTACGCCGCCCTCGTACCCGAGGGAAGCGATTTCAACAACGCGCACATAATAACTACCGATGACGGCTGGTTCTGGCAGGCTCCTGAAGATTGACAGCCGGATAACATCTACATTATAACAGGGTGATGCGTGGTTTACAGACGCACCACCCCTGTTTTTGCGCCCTACGATACGCCGTCACATCAGTATTTTTTGTAACTTCGCATAGCGTTGCCCCAGAAAAGACGGACACACGCCACCATTTATTTCCAATATAACTACATATTTATATCCATATTATATGGTATCTCAGATAAAATCGGCACTCGTAGCCTTGGCTGTCGCCTCCCAGGCCATTTTCACACTGTCCGCACAGGAAGTGAAATTCAATCACGAGGCCACAGACACCGCACGCATAACTACGATACTCATCAAGGAAGCCGGCATGCCTTCCCCCGGAAGCGTGACCCGCATCGCCGAGCAGTTCGTGGGCACCCCATACGCGGGAGGCACACTTGAGGGGGACAGCATCGAGACGCTGCGCGTAAACCTCGACTCGCTTGATTGCACGACATATGTGGAGACTGTGCTCGCACTGGCATATACCGCCGCCGAGCACCGCTCGAGCTGGCGCGACTTCACATACAACCTCAGGCGCATCAGATATAGAAACGGCGACATAAACGGCTACCCCTCCCGCCTCCACTATGTGAGCGACTGGATTGTAGACAACGGCGCACGCGGCATACTCCAGGAGATCACCACCGCCTCGCCCAAAGTGCGCTATCGTGTAAAATCGCTCGACTTCATGTCGACCCACCGGAAGCTCTACCCCGCCCTGGCCGATGACGACAATTATTACAAGATCAAAAGCGTGGAAGCCGGTTTCAGCAACCACCGCTATCCCTATATAAAAGGAACAGGACTGAAAGGGAAACAGATCGCCGAGGTGGCACAGGATGGCGACATAGTGATATTCACCACCTCCACACCGGGTCTCGACGCCACCCATATGGGTATCATAAAAATGGCAGACGGCACCCCGATGCTCCTCCATGCCTCCTCAAAAGAGAAAAAAGTCGTGCTTGACCAACTCTCCCTCGCCGACTACATAGCGCGCAACCGCCCGGAAGGGATCAGACTGGTGAGAATGACCGTCAAATAACTCCGGCACAAAATCGGATGTAGCGTGCCTACCGGCACCACATTACAATATACAAAAAGAGACCTCCCGATCTGGAGGTCTCTTTTTGTATTAACTCTTACGCTGCCCGAAAGCATGCGCAAGGTGTAGATCCGCGAAAATTATTCGGGACGTTTTGTCTTTTTGCCATAACCGTAAGCGGCAGCAGCGCCGAGCTCTTCCTCGATGCGGAGAAGCTGGTTGTATTTTGCCATACGGTCAGAACGTGAAGCGGAACCGGTCTTGATCTGTCCGGCGTTGGTAGCAACAGCGATGTCGGCGATGGTAGCGTCTTCGGTCTCGCCGGAACGGTGAGAGATGACAGCTGTGTAGCCGTTGCGCTGAGCGAGCTCAACTGCACGGAGAGTCTCGGTGAGCGAACCGATCTGGTTTACCTTAACCAGGATAGAGTTGGCGCAGCCTTCCTCGATACCGCGTTTGAGGTATTTAACGTTGGTTCCGAACAAGTCGTCACCTACGAGCTGGCAACGGTCGCCGATAAGGTCAGTGAGAACCTTCC
>CATJQX010000261.1 GCA_949742535.1 uncultured Muribaculaceae bacterium
CCGCAGCCAAAGGCAACTTCCGCCATGCCGCAGCCAACAGCCAGTGGTTCGGCATAGGGTGTGACCCCGGTGGCGACAAAGGTGAACAGGCATGGCATGGCGACGTGGTGCTCGCACGCATATATGACAATGCCCTCACCGCATACGATGCCAAAGCGCTTTACGACAATCTCCTGCCCGAAGAGAAAGATCCGGAAGAAACGGTGCTTCCCAAAGCCGACGTGCTTGACATAGTGTTCAATGCCGACGGCACAGCCACCGACATATCAGCGATGGCAAACGATGTCACAACCGTCCCCTCCGACAGGCTCTATACCTATTACAGCCCCGCATTCGGCGGTTATGTGGCACATTTCAACAACGATTATGCCGGGCTTGCCACAGGCTACTACCGCGTGGATTACAAAGACAACGATACATTCAAGAAAGCCCTTGAGGACGGCCACACCCTCGAAGCCATATTCATGGCGGATATGGACGTGCCCAACACCGAGGCCAAATTCTTCTCTTCGCACGGTGCCGGCGGCACAGGTCTGATGATCTGCAACAAGAACGACGGACGCACCGCCAACGCCATCACATTCCTCCCCAATGTCACCGAGACGGGGGGCAGCTCATGGCGCTGGGCCAACAGCGGCGTGGTACCGCAGAAAAACGTGTTCTACCACGTTGTGGCGGTCTACGACAAGGAGGCACAGAAGGCACGCATCTATGTAAACGGTGTGCTTAAAGGCGAGGGGAACGCCCCGGGCAACTACCGTCATCCCGACCCCGCCACACTCCACTGGTTCGGCATAGGATGTGACCCCGGAACACGCGACGGAAAAACAGTGGGAGAACAGTCGTGGCACGGAGATGTGGCCATGGCACGCATCTACGACAAGGCACTCACGGCCGATGATGCCGCCAACCTCTGGAAAGCTGTAAAAAGCAAAATTGAATACAAGGAGCCGGAACTCGCCACAAACGTGCGACTCTACAGCTTCCCCGTGATCCCCGGCAAGACCTACACCATCTTCGGCAACGGATTCGAGAGCACCGACCGTCTGGAAATGACTACATCGGCCAACGCGCCTGTGGAAGTGTCAGCCACCGTGACCGAAAAAGGTATTGTACTGACACTCCCCGAGGAATTCTCCACAGGCACCTATCGCTTCGTACTGCATCGCGGCGAGCAACAGCAGACCCTCGGCAACGCCACCCTCACCGTAGTGGAATCAATGCCCAAAGGCGCTGAGATCATAGCCCACCGCGGCCACTGGACGGCAGAAGGCGCCGTGCAGAACTCGCGTGCGTCGCTCCAGGCTGCCATGGACATCAACGCCTACGGCTCAGAGACAGACGTGTGGATCACCACCGACGACCATCTGATGATAAACCACGACCGCACTTTCAACGGCGTCACCATCTGTGAATCCACCTACGACCAGTGCAAGGATCTCACCCTCGGCAACGGTGAGAAGATGCCGCAGCTGCAGGACTTCCTCGACATGGTAAAAAGCGCCACAGACAACGAAACACGCCTTGTGATTGAAGTGAAGGACCACGGAACGAAGACCCTTGACGACCGTGCCGCCGAAGCCACAGTGAAAGCCGTGGAGGAGGCAGGAATGAAAGGTGACGAAAAGATCAAATACATCTCTTTCAGCCAGGACGCATGTAAGAAAATCATAGCTCTCGAACCCGAGGCTGAGGTGGCGTTCATCTGCGCCAACGCCAACAGCGCACTTACCCCTCAGGCGCTCCACAACCAGGGATACCACGGTTTCGACTATGAGATCGGCCTTCTTCGCAACAATCTGCGATGGATCCGGGAGGCACATGAACTCGGCATGATAGTGAATGTCTGGACAGTAAACAGTGCGTCCGACATAATCGAGATGATGCGTCAGGGAGTGGACTTCGTAACCACCAACGATCCAGAGACCGGCCTTGACATCAAAGCCCATTTCGACGCCAACCAGCCCGAGTAACACGACAGCTGCAATACCCGCATAAAACCGACCCGCATCCCGCGCCCGGAAACCATCCCGTTCGCCCGATGCGGGTCATGTCTGTCTTATCGCCGCCGTCCGCTTAAACCGGAAAACAACCGGTCAGTCCCCTGGCTGCAGCTTGCCGAGCCATTCCAGAAAGATCCGGCAAAGGGGTGCGGAAAAATCGATCTTGTGTTTAAGGATGGCCGTACCAATTGAGCGTCCCGGTACATCCTGCCATGCAAGCCAGGTATGTATAGTGGCCTTGGGGATATGGGCGTGTTTGAAAAGTGCCGGATGGCTCGCCCTGTCACCGTCAAGCTCATGGACTTTAGACACAGCGTGCCCGATAAGAGTATCATTTTCTTTCGTCAGCGAAGCGATAAAATCCTCAAGCATGCCGGGGCGGTCGTTATCCGGCATAATCCACACTCCTACTGTGATACCGTTCTCATCCGAGGGATCAAATATCGCTCCATCCTTAGGGAGCGGCGTCTTCGGTGTCACGGCATATGACCCGTTCGCTATCATACAGTCGCGTAACATCTGCCATTTCGCATTGCAATCATTGTCGGCGTCGGCTATCACCCACAGTTTTTTCAATGTATTTGTAGACTTAAGCCTGGAGGAAAAAGCATATTTAAGGTTCTTCACCCCCTCCTCTACCGACACAGCGAATCTTGGTTCCATGTCATGGACCCTCAATATGGCGCCTATCACCTCCTTGTCATCAGGCCCCTCTACAATGAGAAGGGATGACGCGTCTGTGATGTCCGGGAAAAAACGGTTATCTGATTTCGACACTGTTACGGCTGATATATTCGAGTTCATCAGGATCTGTATAGGGCACACCCACAATCTCCCCGCTGCGGTTCTCAAGACGCGTTATGGTGCCGTCAGACTTCTTGTCGGCCTCGATGAAACTGCGTATGCAATCGTTGCTGTGCGAGGTCACGAACACTTGCACATCGAGCGCCTCAGCCAACTGGAACACCATTTCCCATAGCTGACAAAGCGCGGTGTAGTGCAATCCGTTTTCAAACTCATCGACCAGAAGCACTCCCCCCTTGCAATTAAGCATAGAAAGCACAATGGCGAGCAGGCGGTTCACGCCATCGCCCATCGACCGCAACTGATAGCGGGATTCATCCCCCTCGAGCACAACCATCGGGACACGCGACTGCGTCCTTGACGATCTGTTTGACAACGGATCCTGCAGGAAATTCACATCGCGTATACGCGGATCTATAATATTCAAGGCTTTTACAAGCCATTGCTGCAACCCAGTCATGGCAATGCGGTCAAACAGCGACGCATTATCTGATGAAAAAATGGAAGAGGGGCGCACGAACTCGCAATTACGTCCTGCGGGCGTGTTCCGCACTCTTATATCCATATTCCGGAACGGATAGAATTGCCTGCTGTCTCCTATTGCCACAATCAGGCCTGGGGACACATCGGCCATTCCGTCAGCCTCTTCCGGCGCCACAAATATCTGTCGTCCCGCAACCTCTCCGTTGGGATCGAGAAACTTCTCGTAAGCCGAATATCCGAGTTGCATGCTGACGGTGGACTCGCTTTTGTTCTCATATGAAAAAGTGAGCACCAACGGGTCATGCATGAAACGGCTGATATTTCTTCCTGTATAAAGTGTGGCGATGTTTGCCTGTATCTCTTTACCCAAATGGCCTTCTCCGTAAGGACGGAAAAAGGTTTCAAGTCCACGATTCTCCAACAACTTAAGGATACATGCCGGAGAACCTTCCTCAAGGAAAAGCGATATCGCCTCAAGCAACGAAGATTTGCCCACATTGTTTTTACCTACAAACAGGTTGACGCGCGACAGGTTGTCTATGCGGCATGCGGCCAGACTTTTGAAATTCTTTATATCTATCGATTTAATCATTGGAGACATCGTTTGTATTCCGTGGAACGGAGAGAACGGTAACATGTAGATTTAACTGACATCAAAGTTATCACTTAACGGCTTAAACCGCAAATTTTTCGATTATTTATTTGGATTTTGTATTTTTGCAGATAGAAACCGACGCATTATCACAACCATGAGAAAAATTACATTTACGGCAGGTGCCGCACTTCTGGCGGCCTCTACATCATGCCGCACAGAGAACAAACGTGCCGAAAAAAGCGAGACACCGAACATCATAGTCATTCTGGCTGATGATCTCGGATTCGGCGACGTGAGTTTTTACGGCTCCAAAACTATCTCCACCCCCAACATAGACAGCCTGGCACGCGGAGGAGTGTGCTTCAACAACGGATATGCCTCCTCCTCCACTTCCACCCCGAGCCGCTACGCCCTCCTGACGGGGATGTATCCATGGCGCGACGACATAAAGATACTTCCCGGCGACGCGCCCCTGGTGGTGTCGACAACCCAGGAGACACTCCCGAAAATGATGAGGAAGGCCGGATATACCACAGGCGCCATAGGAAAATGGCACCTCGGTATGGGTAACGGCACGGTAAACTGGAACGACACCATACGCCCGGGAGCCCGTGAGATAGGCTTCGACTACTCCTGCATCATCGCAGCCACCAACGACCGCGTGCCCACGGTATTCGTGGAAAACGGAGGCGTGGTGGGTCTTGAGGCTGACGATCCCATATATGTAGACTACGAGAAAAACTTCGACGGAGAGCCTACAGCCCTTGAAAATCCCGAAATGCTCAGGATGCAGTGGGCACACGGCCACCAGAACTCCATAGTAAACGGCATACCGCGCATCGGCTACATGAAGGGTGGCACAAAAGCCCGCTGGGTCGACGAGGATATGGCAGACTATTTTGTGGACAAGGTGAAAGGATTCCTTCAGGAGAACCGCGAACGGCCTTTCTTCCTATACTACGGACTGCACGAGCCTCATGTGCCCCGCGCCCCTCACCAGAGGTTTGCGGGAAGCACCGGAATGGGTCCCCGCGGCGATGCCATCGCCGAGGCCGACTGGTGCGTGGGAGAGCTGATGAAGGAACTCCGCCGGCTTGACCTGCTCGACAACACCATGATCATTTTCACAAGTGACAACGGCCCGGTGCTCAACGACGGATACCGCGACCAGGCGCGCGAGCTTGCCGAGGCATGCGGCCACAAGCCTGCCGGCGGTCTGAGAGGTGGCAAATACAGCCTGTTCGACGGCGGCACACATGTGCCACTCTGCGTATACTGGAAAGGCCATATTGAGCCTGTGGTGAGCGACGCCCTCTTCTGCCAGATGGATATCATGGCATCGCTTGCCGACCTCGTAGGCGGCGAGGTATCCGACACGCTCGACAGCCGTCCTCTGCTCAACACCATGCTCGGACGAGACCTCAACGGACGCGAGGAGCTTGTGATAGAGAACCAGGGTAAACTCGGACTGCGCATGGCCGACTACGCATACCTTCCCCCGTATACCGGCCCGGAGACAAACCAGACTGGCAACGAACTCGGCAACCTCGGTACCGAGGGGTTGTTCGACCTGAAAAACGATCCGGCGCAGACACGCAACCTCGCCGAGACAGACACTACCCTCCTTGCCCGGATGAAACAGGTATTCGCCCGCGAGACCGACGGATTCTACCGCCCGTTTGTAGAAGAAGTACCCCTCAAATAATCCCGACAACCACCACACGCGCTATGTCAGAAGAGAATTCATCACCCGTATACTCCCCTTTCTCCGCACCGCTCTACATAATGGCCAAACCGGCAGGACCCGCATGCAACCTGGCATGCAAATACTGCTACTATCTCGAGAAGAAAGACCTTTTCGAGCCTAAACAGCGCCCGGTAATGACCGACGCCACCCTCGAGAGATATATACGCACTTACATCGAGGCACAGACCACGAAACAGGTGGAATTCGTGTGGCACGGAGGAGAGGCTACCCTCCGCCCGCTGTCATTCTTCCGCCGCGCCATGGAGCTGCAGAAACTGTATGCCGCAGGACACGACATATGCAACGCCCTGCAGACCAACGGCACACTGCTCACACCCGAATGGTGCCGTTTCCTGCACGACAACAATTGGCTCGTGGGAATATCCATCGACGGCCCACAGGAATTCCATGACGAGTATCGCCGCAATCCAATGGGCAAACCCACATTTCTGAGTGTGATGAAGGGTATACGCCTACTGCAACAATACAATGTGGAGTGGAACGCGATGGCTGTGGTCAACGACTACAACGCTGACCATCCGCTTGAATTTTACCGTTTCTTCAAAGAGATAGGATGCCGTTACCTGCAGTTCACCCCCATCGTGGAACGTGTGAAACCAGACGGCCATCTGGCGACGCCGCTCGACAGTTGCGGCACGCTCACCGAGATGTCGGTCACTCCGGAGCAGTGGGGCAACTTCCTGTGCGCCCTGTTCGACGAATGGATAAAAGAGGATGTGGGGCAGGTATTCGTGCAGATTTTCGATTCCACACTTGCCAACTGGGCCGGCGTCAGCCCCGGCCTGTGCACGCTCGATACCAATTGCGGGCATGCCGCCGTGATGGAGCACAACGGCGACGTATATTCATGCGACCACTTCGTGTTTCCCCGATACAGGCTCGGAAACATCCACAGCGACACCGTGATCTCGATGATGGGAAGCGAGAGACAGCTGAAATTCGGAGCGGCCAAAAGCGCTACCCTTCCGCGCCAGTGCCGTGAATGCAGATGGCAGTTCGCCTGCCACGGCGAATGTCCCAAAAACAGGTTCGCCACTACAGCCGACGGTGAGCCGGGGCTGAACTACCTGTGCGAAGGCTACCGGAAATTCTTCGCGCATGTGGCGCCCTATATGGATTTCATGAAAAAGGAACTTGAGGCCAAACGTGCACCCGCCAATGTGATGCGTGCACTTGAC
>CATJQX010000262.1 GCA_949742535.1 uncultured Muribaculaceae bacterium
CTCGATACGGGGCTTAAATTTTGCACGCCACCTCCGGCGGCTCGCTGTGAGAACCTCATGTAAAAGGTATGGTACATTGAAGATAGATTGTTGTATTCCCGTTTTAGCGGACAGCAATAATTTCTTTTATATGTGTACCAGTGCTATTTTGCACTGCCTCAGAAAAAGCAACGTGTAGTGATTCGCGAATCTCGACACTACACGTTGCGTATAATAATGTAGGATATAGTCTGGCGGTGGGATGTGGAACACAACTGCTCCGTATTTCAGGTTCTCCCGTTCTATAAGGTGTGTTCGTTTTAATCCACTGATTAACCCACCGTGTTCCACACCCCTTTAGCTTTGAAAATAAAGTTTGTCATCATATGCTTTTCGTACTTTTTAGGGTTAATAAATAGAATGCCCACGTTCCGAAGAACGTCTTTAATCGAGAACAGTAATGCAACTGTTTCAGCCCAGGCGGGTAGCAGATTCAAACTCACTAAAAGAACAAAGATAGATTGCAGCCTTTTCTTGGATAATACAAAGATACGAATTATCTTCAAATTTTCGCATGCTCCAGTTTTAAGCGCACAGGCTATTTTGTGCTTAAATGCATATTCTGGCTATGTGGTATCAGTGCGAACCGTAGACTTCGATATCGCCGATGCGTGCTATGCCGTCGGCGCCTGCATCGGTTACCGACACTCTCACATAGCGGGCTTCCACGGGGTCGATTGCGGCATCGGTCACGGCTTCGGTATTGGCGGTGTATGTGCCGGCAACGGTCCATGTGTTGCCGTCCAGACTTGTCTCTACGGTGAAGTCGCGGGTGTTGAGCTCACGGCCGAGACCTGCGGCCTGGGCATGGCGCACTACATAGCGGCTTATGAGATATGGCTCACTGAAATCGCACTGTACCCATCCTTTGCCGTCGGCGGTGGATGAAACCCACATGTTGGGTTTCGAGGGGGAGCCGTCGGCAGCGAGTGCGGCCGGTGTGTCGGCGGCCGATGAGGTCACTGTCATGCTCTCGGTCATGGTGAGGTCGAACGGCAGATGGTGTGCTTCGCAGTAGAGGTTGAAGAAATGGTCGGCGCGCACTATCTCCACGTTGCCCGGCGAAAGGGCGTCAAGTTTGGTCTGTAATTCAATGAGTTTGTCGGGGCCTGCCTCCCATACGGTGCTCTGTCCCGACACGAACATGGGTTCCTTACCGGTGAAATTCTTTATGTCGCGGTTGAAGAAATCTGCGATAACATTAGCTCCGTTTGCGTAGCAGGGGTAGTTGGGGATGAATGGCAGACGGCCGTCCTGAACGGTGGGCTTCAAGCGTCCGGTCTGGCGCTCCCAGTCCTGGATGGTGAGCCCGTAGAGATATTTGCACTCGTCGGCATATGCCTGGCGCTGCGCGTCGTTCACTTCGTCCCATATGGTTATCACTCTCAGGCCTGCTTTTTCAACATAGCGCTGGGTGAGGCGTGCATAGGGCACGAAGTCTTCTCCTTTGCTTGTGTACCAGCGTTTGTTGTGGGCATCGTAAGGCATGGAATACCCTACGCCGGATGGTCCGCTTACAAAGCAATCGTTTACAGTGGCTTTGCCGTAATAATAGTTGAGCATCTGCGGGGAGAAGTCGGCAAGCGACGGACTGATAGTCCAGTTCAAAGGCATTTTGCCTCTTGCACCCTGCTCAAAAATCTTTGCCATGGCGTGTTGGCAATACTGTATGTTGTCGCCGTCGCTGATGTAGACTGCAGCGTAAATCTTGTTTTCGAGTTTCGGTCTTTTGGGTATTGCCGGAATGTTTACAGGCTTGTTGACTGCAGTGTAAACAGTGCCGTTTTCAAAGAAGTCGGCCGGCACGGTGGTCAGGCCGAATCTTGTGGCTTCACCTACCCCTGAGCGCTCTTCGGGGTACCATCCGAGCACCATGTCGCGGCCGGGGGTCAGGTCCTTTAGCATTTTGTCGAGCACGCGTTTTTCAGCGGCTTTGCGCGGATCGAGCCATATTGCGGCTGAACCGGCTGCTGCTGCGATGTCGTGCACATAGGGTATTCCGGGGCGGATGCTCACCAGCAGATGGTGGTTGCAACGTTCCCAGTAGTTTTCATATAAATAATCGTAGACGGCATGCGGAGTGGTCATGGTGAGGTCTGTGAGATCCTCCACCACGGGAAAATCCATGTCGTTTTCGATGAGTTTCTGGCGGATCTCCTCGGTGACGGGGAGCAGGCGGTCGAGGCCGGCTATGGTAGCGGCCACGTTCGCATAGTGCTCGCTTCGCTCTGTGCTGTAGAGCACAAGTCCTTTGATTTCGTCCTGGAAGCGCTTCACAAGCTGATATGGCTTGTTGGCGCTGGCGACACGTGTGTTCAGGCCATGCGCACGGGGCCATGTGGAGCGTGGCTCCTCGTTGTGGTTGTAGAGCAGGATGCGCGGGCGTGTGCGGTTCACTATACCCTGCATTGTACAGAACATGACACGTTCCTGGTCGCTGAGGTTGGCGGCATTGAGGTCAAGTGTGCTCACCACTTTGGCCGGTGGCAGAAACAGTGGCAGAAGCCGGTTCTCCGGCCAGTTGACCTCGTCATATTCGAGTATCCTGTCGTTATCGGCGTTGAGGTTGTATTCGGCGTCGGAAAAAGTGATTTTTTCCACATCGGTCACATCGTTGAGGATTATGTCGCCGTCAGCGGTGTGCACAAGCATGGTGGTCTGTTGTGCGCTGAGGCTCATTATGCCCATGGCTACGGTGGCAAGCACAAATATATTTCTCATGTCGTTGAATTTCTTGAAAGGTTATGTGGCGTGATGAATTTCTCTCACAACCGTTTGTCAGAGGGTTACTTTGGCGGTGAAGGTGCCTATGCGCACAATGTAGATGCCTGCGCCGAGAGTGTCGGCGGAGAGTTTCAGCTCGCCATTGGCAATGGCGGGAGCTGGCATTGTGCGTCCGTCGATACTGCATATTTCGGCTGCCACGCCGTCGGGAATGGATCTGAACAAGGCCGCTCCCGGCTGAAGCACGCACACAATGCCCATCTCAGCGTCTGGTATCGACAGCGATGCCGGGGTGCCAAACTTGAGTTCGGTAACGTTGTCTATTTCTATTTCCACGTTGTTGGCTGCGGATTTCGATGTCACGATCAGTTTGCCGTCTGATACGGTCACCTCGGGTTGCTGCTCGAAAAGCACCGATACAGGGTCTGCCACAGATGTGACCACAATCAGCCCCTTTCCTGGGTCATCGATGCTGAGGAAAGAGATCTTGGTGAGCTCGGCTACTCTTGTGAGAGCGTAAGTGCCGTCGGTTTTATGTATGCACATTGTTTTTTCCTGTGCGTTTGCGACCAACGCACACAATGCCAAAGTTGCTATCGCAAGAAGTTTTTTCATA
>CATJQX010000263.1 GCA_949742535.1 uncultured Muribaculaceae bacterium
GAGACTGATGTAACCGTTGAGGTGGATGTGATTCCATACTCCGAAGTTCTGCTCAAACCGGAGTTCGGCCTCGAGCGCGACAACGTAACCGGATGGATCATAGTAGACAAGTGGCAGGATCGATACTATTACGATGATAAGTCTGACCGTTTCTACGACAAAGACAAGAACCTGCTCGCAAAGCGTGTGGAGCTTTCAGAAAACGGGCTCTATGTGGTCCGTAGCACACGCACACGCGAGGTTAGATATACATACGACCTTGCCACAGACGAATATTGGCTTGATACGGAACGCAAGACCCCGTTTACCACAGTGTCACAATACGAAAAATATCTTCCAAAAGCAGTGATAACCACCGGTTTCGGAGACAAGAATGTGCTTGTGATGTGGAGAGATGAATTCGGAGGAGTTATCTGTCTGTATAATTTGGACGACGGCAAAGCCTACGACAAGAACTTTGTGCCGCGCGACTATATACCCAACTACGGATATAAGGTATGGAAAGATGCTCCTGCCGAACATCCGGAATACAAAGGATATATGGTAATAGGTTATGATTATCAAGGCTCACCGCAGTTTTTCTATGACCCTGCGACAGACAAGTATTATTACAACAGCATTGCCGGAAGCATAGTCCTTGCCGAAGTGGAGGCTTACCCGCCACGGCAGTGAGCGCAGTGGGCATCAAAATATCATTTGTTTCTCTCGTTTCAATATGACTGGAAAACCTGACAATATAACCGGGCGCCGTTGGGTGGCGCGCTTTCTTGTGCATTTCTTTGCGGCTCTCTTCGCAATGGGAACCGCCTCCTCATGCATAGATGAAATCGAATATCCCGAAGGAGAAATTCCGGAAGGAAACACCACAGTGATGGCTGAAGTGCGCTTCACACCTCTGGTGGAGGCTGCGCTTGACGGCACATCCAGCCGTGCCAACGGCTTGGAGTTCGGCAACGGCAATACCAACGCGCCGACAGGCGACAGCATGGATGCCATAAGCTCGCTATATCTGCTGTTCTACACCGCAGACGGAAATCTGATCCCGGATCTTACATATGAGGTGGATCTTGCCAAGAACAAGCCTGTACTGGAGGATCGTGTGGATGAAGACGCATCCAACGGAACTTCGGCGCAGGAGAAGACCTACTGTGTGAACAATATCACCATGACCCTTCCCAACGGTGTCTACAAGATGTTTGCTGTCGCGAATATACCTGACCTGCTCACAGCGCACAGCGAGGCGATAAAGACCGTTGCCGGGCTAAGGGGCATAAAGCTCGTATGGGTTGCAGGCGACATTTCCGCTAACTCAGAGATGCTCGGCTTTTTTACCAATGGAAAGAAAAGCACTCTCGGAAATAATTTCGAGGCAGAGGAAACTGTTGTGGTCAGCCCTAAAAACAACATGCTTCACGCGTGGATTCGCCGCGCCGCCTCAAAGCTGACCATCGATTTCAATGGCAGCAAGCTGCGCGACAATGTGTTTGTCTACATCAAGGAGGCGCGTGTCTACGACATCGCCGACGGCTGCTATCTGGGGCATTACAGTTGTGTGGGAGAGCCGTCGACAAATAAAGATGATATCCAGGCAAAAGGCGGATTCGGACTTGCCAAGTCGGAGCATGTGCTGGTATATGGCGCAGGATCAGACGCCGACTATGAGAATTGGCCGGTGGTGACCCGAGGCAGCAACTTCGAAAAATATGTTGTCAACGGGGATTCCATCTCCCTCCATGATGAGAAAGCATACTGTCTGCCGTTCTATGAGAATATGCAGGGCACTGGTGCATTGAAATATCAGGATGGCGATGGCGACGGCATAGTGGACTATCCCAACGCAGGAGACCATACCGGCGAGGGAGCAGACCGCAAATGGACCTATAAGGAAGCCAAAGACAGCAAACCAAACGGTACATGGGTGGAGGTTATCGGCCACTATGAGTCGCGCAATACCGATTACGTTTCAGGCGGTGAGATCAAATACCGTTTCATGATCGGAAAAAACATCACGAACAACTTCGACGTGGAGCGAAACCATCATTACAAGCTCACCCTCAGCTTCAAAGGTAACGGCAACGACGCCGACTGGCATATAGAATACGAGGAGGAGCCGGGCATCCATCTTCCCAGCCCCCTCTACATCTCATATCTCTACAACAAAGATCTCAAGTTCCCAATCCGCATCAACACCGGCGGCAAAAAACTCAAATCAGTAAAAATCGACATCACCCGCAACAACTGGGCACCCTATTTCGAGGGTGGCTACGATAAAGACGAC
>CATJQX010000264.1 GCA_949742535.1 uncultured Muribaculaceae bacterium
CAATAATACATCAGAAGTTGAAGTTGAGGTCGTAGCTCTCCCCGCCGCTTCCAATCTTGCACACAATGATGGTGTCCTCACATGGGATGCTGCAGGTGAACTTCCCTTCTTTGACGGTGACAAGGCTGTCAATGAGCTGTTCACCGATTATGAGCATGGCACAACAGGTTCTTTCGGTGACTGGACATTTGTAGACCGTGACGGGTTGGGTACATATGGAATCCCGGGGGCAACTTTGGATTATCCCAACAAGGGTACCTCTGTCAGCGGTATGGTGCTTTATCCTTCGCAGTTTGGTGCTTCATGGGATACTCCTGAAGAGAGAGGTGCATGCTTTATATTTGTTGGTTGTATGGGCTATGCTGATGACTGGCTGATTTCCCCGCAGCTTAACGGTCTTGCGCAGACTGTAACATTCAAGGCCGCTGCAGCTGCATCGTATGGTTCGGAATACTTTGATGTGTATGTGTCTGCTTCTGGCAAATTGATCGAGTCGTTCACTAAGCTCCAGGCATATAAACTTCCCGGAAACAAGGCTGAGGAATGGACAGAATACTCGGTAGAGCTTCCTGCAGGTACCAAGTATTTCGCTATCAACTGTATTTCAAATTATGGCGACGCCCTCTGTGTGACAGATTTCCACTTCGTGACCGGTTTCGGCCTCACATCAGATCCTACCGAATTCCTCGGCTACAATGTATATTGCGATGACAAGAAGGTAAACGATGAGGTTCTCACCACCACATCCTTTAAACTCCCCGAAGTTGTAAAGCAGGGCGATTACACTGTGAAGGCGGTATATAACAATGCCGAGTCGCAGGCTACCGATCCAGTACATCTGGAAGGAACTTCAGGCGTTGCCGATGTTAACGCAGAAGGCACACTGTTTAAGGTTGAGGGTACAACTCTGCTGATCTCAGGCAACGGCGCTTACGCTGTTGTTGACCTCGCAGGACGCACGGTTGCCGCAGGCAACGGCGCTGCACGTGTGGCTGCTGCCGCAGGCACATATGTAGTGACTGTCGATGGCACTGTATTCAAAGTTGTCCTGAAATAACAAATAAGTTTATAAGCAAGGATGTCGCCCTCTGTGAATACGACAGGGGCGACATCCCCTTTTTAATCTGATAGATATGAATTTTTATCTTTTCTCCAGAAGAGCTCTGGCTGCCGTTGCCGCTGCAGTCGGGGTTTCTTTTTTTGCCGCCGGAGGTCAGCCCCCTGTAATACATGGAAATATCGTTGGCCCCGCAGCATGGGTGGATTATGTGTCGGGCATATACCGGTTCAGTGCATCGGCGCCTCTGTCTCTCGAGATGCAGAAAGAGAGCCGTTTCATCAATGTGAACGGTGGAGGCGACAATGTGGACGGCATGTACCATTACATTGGCGACAATGACGGTCTTGGCACGCAGAACGACTACCGCATGTATCTATACGATGCCGCTACCTGGATTCCCAAAGACAACTTCAGGGTGCCGGATAACTGGAGCGCAACTGATTTCAGTTATGACCGGACCACCAGCCGCATTTACGGATGTTTTACCTCCGACAGATCGCAGTGGTGGTTCGGATGGATGAATCCCTCTGATGCGGTCTTTCACAAGACTGCCTCGGCGCGTGGGGGATATCCTGTAGTTGCCGCCAACGGTTGCGGCGCAATATATGCGATAGATTTCGAAGGTAATGTATTGGCGGTAAACAAAGCCGACGGCACCACTGTGAAGCTGTTCTCCACAGGGCTGATCCCGTCAGGCGCGCAGAGCGGATGCTTCGATCGGACGAGTGGCCTGCTCTACTGGTGTTTCCGCGACGCAGACGATCACACGGCGCTTTATTCCATTGACATAGCTGCCGGAACAGACGGCATCTGTCTTATCGATCGTTTCCCTCAGGATGAAGTTGTGACCGGCATATATATAGAGCATGAAGCGGCTGATCCCTCTCTTGCACCTGCTGCCGTGACTGATCTCAGGACGGAGACCGCCGGGGGAAAGGTGAAGGTATCGTTCACACTTCCGTCTGCCACTGCCGCCGGCACGGCTTTGGGAACCGCGCAGCTCGGATATACAGTGCTTGTAGACGGAATGATGCCGGAGAATGCATCGCAGGGTGCGCCCGGCGCAGGTGTAAGCCTTGAATATGAACTTCCCGACGGGGAGCATA
This sequence comes from uncultured Muribaculaceae bacterium, assembly GCA_949742535.1. Taxonomy (GTDB): domain Bacteria; phylum Bacteroidota; class Bacteroidia; order Bacteroidales; family Muribaculaceae; genus UBA7173. The sequence continues at coordinate 2,167 of CATJQX010000264.1, forward strand.
TGGTTACGGTCATTGCTTCCAACGGCACTGTTGCAGGCACCCACGCTACAGAATATTTCTATATCGGCGCTGATACTCCTGCTGAAGTTTCCGATCTCGAGGCATATCGCGATGGCGATACTTTCGTCGCCACATGGAAGGCACCGGCGGGGGGAGTGCACGGGGGCACCATAAATGTCGGCGATCTGTCATATGAGGTGAAATTCTTTATAGGCAACCGTGCCGAGACATTCACCGTTACCGAAACACGTTTCGAGGGGATAGCTGAAGTAGACTATCCTGCCGAATGTTTCGTTGAGGTGGTGGCGGTTGACGGCGACCGCCGCAGTGAACCTTGCAGTTCGCTTAAACTGATGATGGGACCGGGCTATACGCTTCCGTATACAGCGAATTTCAGAGACGGAGCCGATGCCGCTATCGGTTTCCATGCAATTGATGCCAATGGCGACGGAGCCACATGGTTCTACGATCCGGTTTTCAATGAGATGCGCACCGATTACAAGAGCGGCTACGGCGATATGGATGACTGGCTTTTCACGCCTCTTTTCAAACTTGACGACGGGTATTTCTATCATGTGCAGTTTGACTACAATACAGCCGGAAACAGCTATGAGGAGCAGATGGAGATAAAGGCAGGGCAGCTGCGCTCGCCTGAAGGGATGTCGCTGACCGTGTCGCCAGAAAGCACATACGCTTCAGCGACGTCGTCGACCCGACATGAATATTTCTCTATCCCCGCTTCCGGTAACTGGCATGTGGGATTCCATTCCGTCACACGCGGATCAAACCTCTATCTTGCCATAAGCAACATAAAGGTGGAGCGTGGCGGATTGATGACTGCACCTGCTGAGGTGTCGGATCTTGAGGCTGTTCCCGCCGCCAACGGAGCGCTCGAGTGCGGTATCTCATTTGTAGCACCGTCGCTTACGCTCGACGGTGATCCTATCGAGGAGAATTTGCGCATTGAGGTGCGAAGGTCCGGCCGGCGCCTGAAAGAGCTGAAAGATATAACTCCCGGAACCGTTTGCAGTGTGACTGTGGCCGGCCGCCAGGGCGACAATACGTATGAGATAGTATGCTTCAACGGCGACGGCAACGGCATGCCTGCTTTCGTAAGCGCCTATGTCGGGGAGGACAAACCGCTCCCGCCATCGAATGTGAGACTTTCCGTAGACAAGACCGGTTGCCCGCGTATAAGCTGGGACGCTCCCGCTGGTGGTGAGAACGGAGGAGTGGTCATTCCCGGCGGCCTCACCTACAGTGTGCGACGTAGCTTCGACAAGGAATATCTGCTTGAAAACTCAAAGGAGAACACGGTTGTTGACCGTCTTGGTCTGGAATATGTGGACCAGGCTCTGATGTTCTACCAGGTTTATGCCATCAATGCCGCGGGCACGAGCGCTCCTGCCGAAAGCGAGCATTTCACTATGGGCAAACCTTACGGGCTGCCCTATTTCGAGAGTTTCAAGGATATGCAGGAGATGAAAGGCCCCTGG
>CATJQX010000265.1 GCA_949742535.1 uncultured Muribaculaceae bacterium
TAGGGCTAAAACTTGGCACGCCACCTCCGGTGGCTCGATGTGATAACCTTATGTTGATGAAAAGGTTGATTGAAGATATATTGTTGTATTACGGTTTTATCGGACAGCAATATTTCGATATATTGCCGTACTCCGGTTTTAGCGTACGACAGCAATATATCCGGATAAAATTAAGAGAGGCAGGATGTGACCGCTTACGCTTCACTTCCTGTAGGCTTTCTCCATGTACCGGCAGGCAAGGCGCGGGCGGTAATGGATAGTGTCATAGAAGTTCGACGCATCGGATTGCTCCGCACGGAAGTCACGCGAGAGGTTCACAAACCGCTCGCCGAAAACATTTCCGAGCACCCGCTCATCCACATCTGTAAGCAGATAAAGTTTAGGTGTCGGGGCAAGGATCACCCGGTAATCAGCGCCACCACGCGCGAGTATGGCCGCGATGGTTTCAAGATCGCGTTTCTCCTCAGCACAGATCTGCGGCGGGAGCATCGTGTAAGGCGCATCGGGAGGCAGAAATCGGTGCTGAATGTTATCGCCATGAAACAATGCTGCCCCGTCGTCAAGCCTACGGTCCCATTCGGGCATGCGCTCCTCGTTTACTCCTGCGTCATACACAATAGGCTGGGTACTGAACACCGGGACATCGGTGCGCTCCTCCCGACGCCCTGTAAACTCATATACCAGCAACGGTGACAGATAACGAAAATTAGCGAACCCGCTGAAATATCTGTAATGGAATGAGAGAAAGTAAGGCGCCCCTCCCCTCTCCACCACGGGAGGCACAAGCATGGAAAGGTTTTCGGAATCATAGTCCATACCAAAAACCTCTGGCGCGAAAACAATGAGCACATTTCGCAACGGCGCTCCCTCTCTCTCAAGATATTCCATGAATTTCCGCAGTGTCCCTACCGTCTGGCCTGAGCTGTCAATGTGTGTCGGACGGGACCCTTCGGGCAAATAGCGCATCCACTCCCCTACTGGATACGCACACGATACCGACGATCCCATGATGAATGAATCATATTTCAGATCCGTCACACCGCGCGCGTATGCCTGCACCGAAAGCATCCCTTTGTTCAGCCCGAGACGATCATCAAACGGATTGTCGTGCCAGCGCAGCACTTTGAAAGGATCCAACGCCAGATAGACACACACCATCACGAGCAAGGGCACTGCAGCCATCGCCCCGGCATACATCAGGAAGCGCCACAGGGAGCGTTTCCCGCGCTCAGAACTGGAAGTATAGAAACGTGGTGCCATCACTCACAGGAGGTAAACGGAGCAATCCGTAAGTAAGAATCAATAGATAAAGCGACATATACAACGCCATGCGTGCTACACGCAAGGCAGACAACGGGAACGGACAGCTTTCCCACCGCAAAGTCCGTGTCTCCCATTCAAAACAGTACATCACCAGTGCGAGAAGCAGGTAGAGATGATACCATGCCATCGCAGGGAAAACATATGCAACCGCCAGAAACACCACACCCGAAACTATCGGCAGAAACATGTGCGGAATATTTACCTGACGGCGCCCGCAATGCGGCAGGCTCTCCATAATGAACCGCACACACCGGAAAACCACCCTCACACCAATCACGGCCAGCATCGACAACGGCACTATGTAGCGCCAGCATAATTCAATTGCAGCCGTGACATTTCCGTCAAGCCTGAAAGGAACCAGAAGAACCGCGAAAAGGGAGAACGTGGCGAATATACGCGGGAAATCCCATATACCCGGTTCCGCAGCTCCCCGGAAGGTGTCATAGCCGAGACGTTTCTGCAACCAGTAGAAGAGACCGCATGCCGCTCCCCACAACACAAATCCCCACCCTGCGCCATGCCACAGTCCGGAGACAAGAAACACCGCCATGACATTCAGAAAATGGCGCGTGCGACCTTTCCGCGAACCTCCGAGGGGAATATACAGATAATCGGTAAACCATCTTGTCAGCGAGATATGCCACCTTCGCCAGAACTCCACGAAATTACGGGAGATGTAGGGACGGTTGAAATTCTGCGTCAGATTAACCCCGAGCATACGCGCCGATCCTGCGGCAATATCGCAGTAACCGGAGAAATCACAGTAAAGCTGCACGGCGAAAAGCATCGCCGCCAGATAGCACCTGATGGCATCGGATTCCCCGGCAAGGCATTGGTTGTAATACCCGTCCACAACGAACCCGCATGGATCTGCCACCGCCACTTTCTTGAAAAGCCCCCACAGGATGAGCCTGAGCCCGGCCACACCATCGCGCCACCGCCACCGGTTTACTCGGTCGAGCTGAGGAAGCAAAGCTGAGGCACGCTCTATAGGACCCGCCACAAGTTGCGGGAAATATGCTATGAAAGTGGCGAAAAGTATCAGACTGCGCACTGGCTTTACATTGCCCCGCCACACATCCACCGTATATCCTATCGCCTGGAAAGTATAGAAAGATATGCCCACCGGGAGGAGCACGTCAAGGGTAAACCAGTCCATTTCCCACCCCAGCATCCGCATCAGCCATCTGATATTCTCACTGAAAAAACCGAAATATTTGAACAGTGCGAGCACCGACAGATTCAACACAATATTGCATACCGGCCACAGTGCAGTGCGGCGTTTTTCGGTAAGCAGTGAGGTATAATATGTGGAAAGTGTGGTTAGGATTATCAGGGAAAGGAATCTCCAGTCCCATGCCCCGTAAAACAGATAGCTTACACCGAGCACAAGGATGTTCTGCCGTCGCGCCGATTTCATCACCGACGGGCAGAAATAGAGCACTGTTACTGCTGAAAGAAACAGAGCGTATGCGAGCGAATTGAATTCCAATGATATAAGTAGGTCGTAAAATTTATTCTATATTATCTGGATAATGCTTTCTGCCGATTCTTGTCCTAAGACGAAGGAGTGCAGCGGGCTACACAACTTAAGATGAAGATAAAAAGAGGTGAAAGAGTGCCGCAGAGAATACAACGCCTGATTAGATATTTTATGTGTGATAATTTTCATGACTTACTTATATGCAATACACACAAACAAATTGTCCGGAACGCCCCCGCAATAAGCGGGAGCGGCCGGGCAATCATTATAATCTTATCATATTTCCGCCATACAGGCAGACGCCATTATAGCGGAAATATGTGTCTCTACGGAAAGATCATTCCTCTTCACCATTCAGTATCTCGAGCATACGGATAGCCGAGACTGGAATGCGTGTGCCGGGACCGAAGATGGCGGCAACCCCTGCTTTATAGAGGAAATCATAGTCCTGAGCGGGTATCACACCACCGGCGGTTACCATGATATCCTCACGGACGAGTTTCTTAAGCTCTTCGATAACCTGAGGAATCAGGGTCTTGTGACCTGCGGCAAGCGAACTTACACCAAGAATGTGCACGTCGTTTTCCACTGCCTGACGGGCAGCTTCCGCCGGGGTCTGGAACAGCGGTCCCATATCCACGTCGAATCCGCAGTCGGCATAACCGGTAGCCACCACTTTGGCACCACGGTCGTGACCGTCCTGCCCCATCTTTGCTATCATGATACGGGGCTGGCGTCCCTCACGTTTTGCGAATTCCTCGGTCATCTTCTGTGCGCGGAGGAAATCGGGATCATTCTTTGTTTCGCTTGAATACACGCCTGAAATAGTTCTGATTACAGCTTTATAA
>CATJQX010000266.1 GCA_949742535.1 uncultured Muribaculaceae bacterium
CCGCTCCAGACGATTGACAATTCTATGCAAAAATTGGCAGAACGTTACGATTGCGTACTCATAGAAGGCGCGGGAGGGCTTATGGTGCCTGTCACCGACACATTTTTCACAATCGACTATGTGGCATCAAGGAGACTGCCGCTCGTGCTCGTCGTACACGGCGGTCTGGGATCCATCAACCATACCATATTGTCGTTTGAGGCGATAGCACGCCGCGGAATACAGCTTCATACGGTGCTGTACAATACATATTTCGATTCCGATCCGCTGATCGCGGATGACACACGTGCATTCATCGCACGCTATCTCGAGCGTGAATTTCCCGCCGCACAGATCCTTGACGTGCCCCGGATGGGGATTTAAATTTTTTAAACGAAGTTATTTCGATACAAATCACTAACTTTGTAGAATAAAACGATATCAATCAGGAGATGCTCAGCATTTCAAAACAACAGCTTATGGAACTTCCCGAGGTAAAATATCCCGGGAAAGTGATCCTTGTGGACTCGGCGTCCAAATGCAAAAGCGCACTCGCATATCTAAACAAAGTCTCCCAGGTCGGATTTGACACAGAAACCAGACCCTCGTTCCAGAAATACCGGCACTATAATGTAAGTCTGATGCAGATTTCTGTTGATGACGAATGCTTCCTCTTCCGTCTCAAGCAGATAGGATCCCTTGACGCGCTCGTGAAATTTCTTGAACGTGACGACATACAGAAGATCGGCCTGTCACTTAAAGACGATTTCCATTCCATCGGGAAAATAGCGGAATTTTCTCCCGCCGGATTCGTGGAACTCCAGTCATTCGTAAAAGATTACGAAATCGCCGACAACAGTCTGCAACGTATTTTCGGTATCATTTTCAACCAGAGGATATCGAAAAACCAGCGCCTCACCAACTGGGAGGCACAGGAGCTGACTGTCAATCAGCAGAATTATGCGGCAATTGATGCATGGGCATGCCAGCTGATATACAACCATCTTACAGCCGGGAAATTCGATCCGTCTGTCTCGCCATATATAATGGAAGAGCTGGCTTCCGGACAGGAATTGCGCCACGACAGTTAATCCCTTCAATTCGATACAATGCGTGCTATAATCATACCTGCGATCCTTTTTATCTATCTGACAGTAATGGTAGTGCTCGGATGGCCGTCATATACAAGCGGAGCCACATCCGGCCTTCTCTATTTCGGAGGCACTACCCTGTGCCTGCTCTGCATCGTGCTCCTGCACTTCAATCTGAAGCGCACGGCCAAACGACGCAAGGAGAACAGAAACTGAAAAAAGCCGAAGACAGCCTGACAGACAACTAATCATCTCACGACATAAATGAAAACTCCTGTTTACCTCTCAGCCATGGCATTGCTTGCTTCATGCGCCTCGACCAACGAACGGATCACATATCCCGATGCGCCGTCCGACGCCACCACCGACACCTATTTCGGAATGACGGTGGAAGACCCATACCGTCCCCTGGAAAACGATACAGCCGCGAACACCCTCGCATGGGTGGAAGCCGAGCGCAAAGTGACCGAAGACTACCTTTCGAAGATTCCGTTCCGCGACAGACTGCGCAAACGTATATCTGATTTCAACAACTACACGAAGCAGGGCACCCCCTGGAAGTGGCATGACGGGAGATACTATTTCTCAAAGAACGACGGCCTGAAAAACCAGTCGGTCATATACCGCTCGGCGACACCCGACGGAGAGGCCGAAATCTTCCTTGACCCGAATACACTGTCCGAAGACGGCACTGTGGCCCTCACCGGCCTGACCATGAGTCACGATGGCAAATATGTAGCTTACACTATTTCGCGAAACGGCTCCGACTGGACAGAAATATTCGTTGTAGATACCGAGACAGGCAAGCTGCTCGACGACCATATCGAATGGGCTAAATTTACCGATGCGGCATGGTACAAGGACGGATTCTTCTACTCGGCATATGACCGCCCCGAAGAAGGGAAAGAGTTCTCCAACGCCAATGAGAACCACCGCATATATTACCACCGCCTCGGCACACCGCAGAGCCAGGACACAGTGGCTTTCGAAGATAAGAAAAACCCGCTCCACTTCCACACAGCCGCAGTTTCCGATGACGAGCGTTGCATGCTCGTATTCGTCGGAGGACAAGGATTCGGCGAAGGGGTGCTTGCAAAGGATCTCACCGACACCAAGGCGCAATGGATAACCGTAGAGCCGTCTCAGAACTATGAAATCGGATTTGTAGGTCTGGTAGGAGACGACATATATTTCACCACTTCGGCCGACGCTCCCCGCAAACGCCTGGTGAAAGCACCACTCAAATCGCCTGCACGCGCCAACTGGCAGACTGTCGTTCCCGAGCAGGAAGGGGTTCTCGTGGGAGCCACACGCTCAGGCAACGACCTGATCCTGACATACGAGAAAGACGCCTCAATGCACCCCGCCATCTACACTCTCGACGGTACCCAAAAGGCCGATATCGCTCTCCCGACATACGGTAATGTAGGATTCTCCGCCGATGAAAAAGACGACGAGGTGTTCTACAGCTTCACATCGTTCCTTTACCCGTCGGCAATTTTCACATACGACAAGGCCACCGGCACAAGCAAGCCCCTTTTCACACCGGAAATCAACGGCTTCAACACCGCCGATTATGTGACCGAACAGGTGTTCTATCCCTCGGCAGACGGCACCAAAATACCTATGTTCCTTACATATAAGAAAGGGCTGAAACGCGACGGATCCAACCCTGTCTATCTTTACGGCTACGGAGGTTTCAACGTGTCGCTTCCACCCTCTTTCTCCCCCAACCGTCTGGTATGGCTCGAAAACGGCGGCATATATGCACAGGCCAATCTCCGCGGCGGTGCCGAATATGGCGAGGCATGGCATGAAGCCGGCACAAAGCAGAAGAAACTAAATGTATTCAACGACTTCATCGCTGCCGCCGAATATATGATCAACGAAGGATGGACCACACCTGAGCATCTTGTAATAGAAGGTGGCAGCAATGGTGGTCTGCTCGTGGGAGCTGTCACAAACATGCGTCCCGACCTGTTTAAAGTGGCCATACCCCGTGTGGGAGTGATGGATATGATGCGCTACCACCTCTTCACCATCGGCTGGAACTGGGCACCGGATTACGGCACAAGCGCCGACTCCCCCGAAATGGCGAAATACCTCCTTGACTATTCCCCGTTGCACAACATCAAGAACGACGGCACACCATACCCCGCCATCATGGTCACCACAGCCGACCATGACGACCGCGTGGTGCCTGCCCACTCCTTCAAATATGCAGCCACCCTGCAGAAAGCCGATACAGGCGATGCCCCGAAAATCATCCGCATCGACAGCAAGGCGGGACACGGCGGAGGCAAACCCATCGGCAAAGTCATCGACGAGTACACCGACATCTATTCATTTATTTTCCACAACCTCGGTATTACACCCGGGGAATAACCCCCATACTGACTGTCGCCTTTGAAAACGACGCTAAACATATCATTGCTCATACTGATTCCACTCCTGTTGCAGTCATGCTTCACGGGGGTGGAATCAACTCCTAAGATAACCTACCGGGAGGCGAAGGACAATAAATCCGGCACCAGATCGGAAGAAACCACTTTCTCATCACAGTTCAAGGCGGAAAAATACTCCGAGTGGGAAAACGGCAAACTATTATACGTCACATCCCCCAAGATCAGCCTGATACTTTCAGCCGGAAATCCCGACATCCAGCCCACGATGCCGGTAGAGGGAGATACACTCGTATTATGCGGGAGACGCTCGGCGACCGATCTCACGGGAAAGGATATCGTGGAACTCGTTTTCGCAAGCCTCCCCGACAGCGAGAATACATTCATATATCGCACCGGAGCCACGGAAGATGAGCTGAAATCAAGGCAGAATGTGGAAGTGCCTTTCACCATAGATCTCGATCTGGTGAAAAGGACACGCGACGCCCTTGCCGGCCGCGAGCTGTATGTTCTGACACCACTCTGGTCTGACACGGAAGGAAACTCTGTGGAAGGGAAAAAATATGTAAAAGTAAAAGTGGAAGACGTACGTCCCGCCAACGACGTATACCCTTTGAAAGTCCTGTTCACCGAGGAGGAGAGGAAAACGCCATACTCGGTGATGATGTCGGCAGCGAGCGAAAACGCCCGGTGGATACCACGGGAGTTTCCGGCGGTTTTCTCATTTACAGATCCCCATCTGGAATATCCCCAGATCTCCGACGAAATGTGGAATAAAATAATTCATGGCCGTGTATCTGCCGGCATGACAAAAACAGAAGCCTCCCTTGCATTGGGATCACCTGTAAGCATAGACCGCGGTCACGACCATTCGGCGGCATATGAACGCTGGAGATATTCCGACGGCATTTATCTTATATTTGAAGACGGCCTGCTGACCAGATCGAACAAATAGCTCGGGTCAGAAACGCCAACAATGCACGTATACCATGCCATCCCGCGCAAGGGGAGGCATGAAACATAGCGAGATTTATGAAACTTACATTCCTCGGCACCGGCACCTCCACAGGAGTGCCACAACTGATGTGCGGATGTGAAGTATGCCGCTCCACAGATCCACGTGACAAACGCCTGCGCTGTTCTGCACTGATTGAAACGCAAGGCAAGAACATACTCATCGACTGCGGACCCGATTTCAGGGAGCAGATGCTGCGTTTTCACAACGGCAAAGACCTTGACGCGCTGCTGGTAACACACCACCATTACGACCATGTAGGTGGCACCGATGACCTGCGACCATATTGCAAGGGGAAGAAAGCATTCCCGATATACGGAAACAGACAGGTGGAAGAAGACATGCACCGGCGCATGCCCTACAGTTTCATGGAGCATCCCTATCCCGGAGTTCCTCTGTTTGATGTGCACGTTGTGCAGCCATCCGTACCTTTCGAGATCTCAGGAATAGAGATAATGCCACTTACGGTAAACCATTACCTGATAGACATTCTCGCGTTCCGCATCGGAAAACTCGGATATGTGACCGATGCCAAATATATTTCATCAGACACCCGTGAATCCCTCAAAGGTGTGGACACGCTCGTCATAAACGCACTCCGCCACAAAGAGCATATCTCACACATGACATTGACCGAGGCACTCGCCGTGATAGAAGAAATAAAACCGCGTGTCGCCTATCTCACACATATCAGCCATGATATGGGACTTACCGCCCGTGTGGAACCGACATTGCCACACGGTGTTTTTCTCGCCAACGACGGGAGCACCATTGAAATTCCGGATTAACACAACATTACCATCAACTACCATGAAAAAAACTCTCATCTCGGCATGCGCCTGTCTGCTTGCCCTTTCACTTACAGCTGCCAGCCCGGCGCCAAAGGAAAAAGGCGGAAAATTCGAGGCAGGTAAAAACACTTTCCTGCTCAACGGAGAGCCGTACCTCGTAAAAGCCGCTGAACTGCATTATCCACGCATACCTCGCCCCTACTGGGACAACCGCATAAAAATGTGCAAGGCACTCGGCATGAATACCGTTTGCCTCTACGTGTTCTGGAACGCCCATGAACCGGAACCTGACAGATTTGATTTCACCGGTCAGAACGACCTGCGTGAATTCGTAAAACTGTGCCAGGCCAACGGCATGAACGTGATCCTGCGCCCCGGCCCCTACGTGTGCGCCGAGTGGGAAATGGGCGGCCTCCCATGGTGGCTTCTCAAAAACAAGGATGTGCGTCTGCGCGAGGATGATCCATATTTTCTCGAGCGAGTGGAGCGTTTCCAGAAAGCGGTAGCCGACCAGGTGGCCGACCTCACCATAAACAACGGCGGCCCGATCATCATGGTACAGGTGGAAAACGAATACGGATCCTACGGCATAAACAAACCGTATGTGGCCGCGATACGCGATATGCTCCGGAAAAACTTCGGCAACGATGTGACACTCTTCCAATGCGACTGGGCGTCGAATTTCACCGACAACGGACTTGACGACCTTATCTGGACCATGAACTTCGGCACAGGAGCGGATATCGACCAGCAGTTCGCCCGCCTTAAGGAACTGCGCCCGGAAGCGCCTCTGATGTGCTCCGAATACTGGAGCGGATGGTTCGACAAATGGGGAGCCGACCATGAGACGCGCTCTGCCGACCAGATGATAGCCGGCCTGGACGAAATGCTCTCCAAAGGCATATCGTTCAGCCTCTATATGACACACGGCGGCACCAACTGGGGACACTGGGCAGGAGCCAACTCACCCGGATACGCCCCTGATGTGACCTCATACGACTACGATGCTCCCATCAGTGAATCAGGCCAGCCCACCCCGAAATATCATGCACTCCGCCGCATGTTCGCCAGATACGACAAGAAACAGGCTAAAATCCCCGAGACCGTAAAACCTATAAAAATTCCCGAATTCCAGCTCACGGAGGCGGCTCCCCTGTTTTCTAATCTTCCCGCGCCACATGCCGACCATGACATTAAAAACATGGAACAGTATGACCAGGGATTCGGCTCCATACTGTACCGTACTACCCTGCCGGAACTGGCATCATCCTCATTGCTGACAGTAAACGACCCACACGACTATGCACAGATATTCCTCGACGGAAAACTAATCGGCGCCCTTGACAGGCGCAACAACGAAAAGAGCATTACTCTGCCACCTTGTCCCTCTGGAGCCACCCTCGACATACTGGTGGAAGCGATGGGGCGCATAAATTTCGGACGTGCCATCAAAGACTTCAAAGGAATCACAGACAATGTGGAGCTTACCCTCGATCTGGAGGGGCGCCCGTTTACATGCGACCTGAAAGAGTGGGAAGTGTTCAATCTCGAAGACAAGCCCGAATATTACGGCTCATGCCGGTTTATCCCCACAGAATCTCTGTCACAGGATGCAGACGGGCGTCTCCCCCGTGGTGTATACCGCGGCGAATTCACTGTTAAAAAGCCGTCGGACACATTCCTTGACATGTCAGACTGGGGCAAAGGTCTGGTATACGTCAATGGCCATCCCATGGGACGCTTCTGGGAAATCGGCCCGCAACAGTCACTTTATATGCCTGGATGCTGGCTCAGAGAAGGGAAAAACGAGATACTTGTATTTGATATTATCGGACCTCGGCGCGCCCGCGTGGCAGGTCTCGACAGGCATATGATCGACGATCTGCGCTTGCCGGAACCGCGTCTCCACCGCAGCGAGAACGACACCATCGACCTGACAGCGCAGACTCCCGTGGTTTCCGCCGATATAGACAAAGGGAACGGATGGAAGAAAATTACCGCAGCCGCCCCTGCCACAGGACGATATGTGTGTCTGGAATTCCCGGCGCCGCACCAGGGGAATGACAACATCTCAGTAGCAGAGATTTATCTGTGTGACCCTGCCGGAAAAACTCTTCCGCGCGAAAACTGGAACGTGATCTACGCAGACAGCGAGGAGACAGAAGGCAACCATACCGCCGACAAGCTGTTTGACCTGCAGGAGTCAACCTACTGGTCTACCGGAAACGGGGTGCGCCCACCGCACTACATAGTCATTGATCTCGGGGTACCGCAGGAAATCGGAGCGCTGAGACTCCTCCCGCGCATGGAGACAGGCACTCCGGATGCCCCGGCCTCCATCCGCATGTATGTGGGCGACAAACCGCAGGTGCGCCACAGAACAGCCTTGTAAAAATAGTTAGTAAATCAAAAAGTAGCGGAAAGTTGAACCATGCAAATGGATGGTTTTTAATTTTTATTTATTAATTTTGTTGCGTAATCTCGGGTAGTAAGGCCGAAATCGGGCACTTGCCGCATGATATCATGCAAAGACATCACCAAACCCGTCTTACAGAGAGAATAAGAAAAAAATTAATTAACCTATAACTATATTTCTAAAACCAACAGACATGGATATTTCCCATATCGAACACATCGGCATCGCCGTGCCATCGCTTGAAGAAGCTATTCCCTTCTACGAAAAAATCCTGGGTCTCAAATGCTTCGCTATTGAAGAGGTCGCCGACCAGCAAGTCAAGACAGCGTTTTTCAAAGTAGGACAGACCAAGATCGAGTTGCTCGAAGGCACAGCGCCCGACAGCGCCATCAGCAAATTCATCGCCAACAACGGCGGTCGCGGAGGTATCCAGCATGTGGCATTCGCGGTGGCCGACGGTGTAGCCAACGCCCTTGCAGAAGCCGAAGAGAAAGGATGCCGCCTCATCGACAAAGCCCCCCGCAAAGGCGCCGAAGGCCTCAATATCGCGTTCCTCCATCCGAAATCCACAGTAGGAACCCTTGTTGAGCTTTGCGAAGATCCCAACAAATAAATGCCTGGCGGCCATCAGCCGCATTTAATATAACATCAACAGACAATCAATAATTGACAGGAAATGAGCAGTCAACTTGAAAAAATACAAGAGCTGATCGAAATGCGCGAAAAAGCGCGCATAGGAGGTGGCGAAAAAGCCATCGAAAAACAGCATGAGCGCGGCAAATACACAGCCCGCGAGCGTATAGCACAGTTGCTTGACGAAGGATCGTTCGAAGAACTCGACATGTTTGTCACCCACCGCTGCCACAACTTCGGCCAGGAAAAGAAATCGTTCCTCGGCGACGGCGTTGTCACCGGTTACGGTACAATCGACGGACGTCCCGTCTATGTATTCGCACAGGACTTTACCGTATTCGGAGGTTCACTCTCTGAGACAATGGCACTCAAGATCTGCAAGATCATGGATATGGCCATGAAGATGGGTGCCCCTGTAATCGGTCTCAACGACTCAGGCGGCGCACGCATCCAGGAAGGCATCAACGCCCTTGCAGGATATGCAGAGATATTCCAGCGTAACATCCTCGCTTCAGGCGTTATCCCCCAGATCTCGGCGATCCTCGGCCCCTGCGCCGGCGGTGCGGTTTACTCCCCCGCCCTCACCGACTTCACCATCATGGCCAAGGGCATCAGCTACATGTTCCTCACCGGCCCGAAAGTAGTGAAGACCGTGACCGGAGAAGATGTAAGCCAGGAAGACCTCGGCGGTGCCACCGTACACTCACAGAAGAGCGGTGTATGCCATTTCGCAGCTGAAGACGGCGAAGAGGCCATCAAGATCGTGCGCAAACTCATGAGCTACATCCCGCAGAACAATCTGGAAGACGCTCCCACAGTAGAATGCACCGATCCCATCGACCGCATGGAGGATTCACTCAACGAAATCGTTCCCGAGAGCCCCAACCGCCCCTACGACATGTACAATGTCATCGGCGCCGTTGTCGACAACGGTGAATTCCTTGAGATACAGCGCGACTTCGCTAAAAACATCATCATCGGCTTCGCACGCTTCAACGGCCAGAGCGTAGGTATCGTAGCCAACCAGCCTAAATTCCTCGCCGGCGTGCTTGACAGCAACGCATCACGCAAAGCAGCCCGCTTCGTGCGCTTCTGCGACGCCTTCAACATCCCTCTGGTATCACTCGTAGACGTGCCTGGATTCCTTCCCGGCACAGGACAGGAATACAACGGCGTTATCCTCCACGGCGCGAAACTTCTTTACGCATACGGAGAGGCTACCGTGCCCAAAGTGACCGTGACACTGCGCAAGAGCTATGGCGGCAGCCATATCGTGATGAGCTGCAAACAGCTCCGCGGCGACATGAACTACGCATGGCCTACAGCTGAAATCGCGGTTATGGGCGGCGCAGGTGCCGTTGAAGTACTCTATGCAAAAGAAGCGAAAGCATCCGACGATCCCAAGAAGGTTCTCGCCGAGAAAGAAGCTGAATACAACAAGCTCTTCTGCAACCCCTACAACGCGGCCAAATACGGATACATCGACGATGTTATCGAGCCACGCAACACCCGCTTCCGCATTATCCGCGCTCTGCAGCAGCTCGCTACAAAGCGTGTCACCAACCCTGCCAAGAAGCACGGCAACATTCCTCTGTAATTTGTAAACTTATAAAGGAATGGACATGACGAAGAAAGTTTTTCTTCTCGCCACCATCCTCGCCTGTTGCTGCGCGACCGTTTTCGCCCAAGCGCGAAAAGGCCTGCGCATCAACGAGGTGATGGTGACAAACGAGACCAATTTTGAAGACGATTACGGAAACAAGAGCGCATGGATAGAACTGTTCAACTCCAACTTCGCTCCGCTTGAGATATCAAGCGTATTCCTCACCACCGATCCGGCGCAACCGACAATGTATCCGGTGCCCCTGGGCGACAAGGATACGAAAATCGGGAAACGTCAGCACGTGGTATTCTGGGCAGACGGCAAACCCGCGCGCGGAACTTTCCACACCAATTTCACTCTTGACCCCACAAAAGCCAACTGGATCGGAATCTATGACGCCGACGGCCGCACATTGATCGACTCCGTGACAGTGCCCGTGCTTGCTGCTGACGCTACGTTCGCACGCAAGATCGACGGCAAAGGTTGCGGTGCGGAAGCCTGGGAAATGCGCGACGGCACGGTAAACTCTATCGTGACCCCCTCGAGCAACAACGTGATCAAAGATACAAACAAAAAAGTCGACACTTTCCACGAAGTCGACGAAAACGGATTCGGTATGACTATAACAGCTATGGGAATCGTGTTCTCCGCACTCCTGCTGCTCTGCATCTGCTTCTACATCATCAACCGCATCGGAGCCTCACGCTCACAGATCAAGAAGATGGAAGCACATGGCATCGACCGCACGGAAGTGGCACGCGCCGAGCGTCCCGAGGGCGACTCCGGCGAGGTTATCGCAGCCATCTGCATGGCACTCAACGAGCACCTCAACGCACATGACCTGGAGAGCGCTATCCTTACCATCAACCGCGGACGTAAGACATATTCGCCCTGGAACTCGCACATCTATACACTGCGCCAGAATCCACGCAAATAATGTCTCGAAACAATTTAATAAACCACCATTGAAAAAGTACAGCAATGAAAGAGTACAAATATAAAATCAACGGTAACGTTTACAAAGTAGGTATCGGCGACATAGACCACGGCATCGCCGAAGTGGAAGTAAACGGCACCCCCTATAAAGTGGAGATCGAGCAGAAAGCCGCTACGGCAGTAAAAGTATCTGCCCCCAAACCCGCCGCCGCACCCCGCACAGCCACCGGCGAGAAAGTGATCGCAAAACCGGCTCCCAAAGCTACAGCCGGAGGCTCTCCCGTCAAGGCTCCCCTCCCCGGTGTGGTGCTTGACATCAATGTCACTGTAGGCCAGGAAGTGAAAGCCGCCGATACCGTCGTAACCCTCGAGGCCATGAAGATGGAAAATGCCATCAAGGCCGGAGTCGACGGAAAAGTTGCAGCCATCAACGTGGCAAAAGGCGAC
This sequence comes from uncultured Muribaculaceae bacterium, assembly GCA_949742535.1. Taxonomy (GTDB): domain Bacteria; phylum Bacteroidota; class Bacteroidia; order Bacteroidales; family Muribaculaceae; genus UBA7173. The sequence continues at coordinate 11,314 of CATJQX010000266.1, forward strand.
TCTGTTCTGGAAGGCGCAGTACTTCTAACCATCGCATAATCTGTCTGTGATATGGATTTCGGACAGTTTCTAGTACAGAATCTTACAGAATTCTGGCACCTTACAGGTTTCTACAACGCCACCTGGCAGCATTTCGTGATGCTCGGCGTGGGTCTTTTCTTCATATGGCTTGCCATAAAAAAAGACTTCGAACCGATGCTTCTTGTGCCCATCGGCTTCGGTATGCTGATTGGCAACGTACCCTTCAACACAGAGGCCGGCCTTGAGATCGGCATCTATGAAGAAGGCTCCGTACTGAATATCCTCTACAACGGTGTAAGCGCCGGATGGTATCCTCCGCTGATTTTCCTCGGCATCGGAGCCATGACCGACTTTACAGCGCTCATCGCCAACCCCAAGCTGATGCTTGTAGGCGCGGCGGCCCAGTTCGGCATCTTCGGTGCCTACATGGTGGCCCTCGCCCTTGGATTCATGCCCGACCAGGCAGGTGCCATCGCCATCATCGGCGGTGCCGACGGCCCCACAGCGATCTTCCTTTCCTCGAAGCTCGCCCCGAACCTGATGGGCGCGATAGCCGTATCGGCCTATTCCTACATGGCCCTCGTGCCCGTGATACAGCCGCCGCTCATGCGACTGCTCACCACCAAACACGAGCGTGTCATAAAGATGAAACCTGCGCGCGCCGTGGCACAGAGCGAGAAGATCATCTTCCCCATTGTGGGCATGCTTCTCACCTGCTTCGTAGTGCCTTCTGGTCTCCCGCTGCTCGGCATGCTCTTCTTCGGCAACCTGCTGCGTGAATGCGGTGTGACAAACCGCCTGGCAAAGACCGCATCCAACGCACTTACTGACATCGTGACCATCCTTCTTGGCATGACAGTGGGCGCCTCCACACAGGCAAGCTCGTTCCTTACCAAAGAGACGATCTTCATCTTCATGCTCGGTTTCATGGCCTTTGTCATAGCATCTGCATCAGGTGTGATCTTCGTCAAGTTCTTCAACCTCTTCCTTCCGAAGAACAAGAAGATCAATCCGCTTATCGGCAACGCAGGTGTATCGGCAGTACCCATGTCGGCCCGTATATCCAACAACCTCGGCCTGGAATATGATCCGTCCAACTATCTGCTCATGCACGCCATGGGCCCGAACGTGGCCGGAGTGATCGGATCGGCAGTTGCTGCCGGTGCCCTTCTCGGCTTCCTCGCCTGATAGACTGTATATATAACAGAGCATATACATTCCTACATTACACACCGCACCCGGCGACATGACCACATATCATCGCCGGGTGCGGTTTATAATGGCATACCTACCGGCATCCCATGCGCGCCTAATACAATGCGGCTTTTGCAATTGAAATATTTTGCTTATTTTTGCAACAATTCGCGGAATTGATTGTTTTAAATATAGTGCGTCCGGAGAGATTATACGACAGTGCCCCCGCGGATGACTTTTTAACCTAATTCGTCACTTACCAAAAGTAAGAGCAACATGATTCAAAAGAAAGTAATAGACGCCATATACAAAAAATGCGGTAAAAGGCCCGCCTCTCCCGACGAGCTTGATATACCCCTGCTTTTCGAAAAACTGCCGGAAGAGACCATGATAGAGGTTGATGGCAACGATATCGTAATAGGAAGTATCGATCCATCCTCACCATTTTACAGGATACCGGTCAACCACATCCATGCCATTCTGGAATTCGAGGAAGCCATAGCGATAGTGCTGCACTCCTCTATCCTGTTCCTGTCAAAGGAAAACGGCTCACTCCATGTGCATCTGCGCGAGCTCAAGCAATCTTTTATGGAAAAGTTGCGCAATGCGCTTCCAGGCTAAACAGGAGGGCAAAAAAGGTGGTTTGATCGCGCTTTTTCGCAATTGCATCTTTTATTTCAAAAAAAATTCGTACCTTTGTAGCGATTAAAGGCAACGCATACCGCGCAAGTGGCGTAATTGGTAGCCGCGCCAGACTTAGGATCTGGTGACTTCGGTCGTGGGGGTTCGAGTCCCCCCCTGCGCACAGACAACCGCTTACAACTCACAGAGTGTTAAGCGGTTATTTTTTTATAACAAGCACAAAAAAGCACTTTCATATGGAAATCGGAGAAAAAATACCAGAATATCTCGGAATGGATGCCGAGGGCAAACGTGTGATGGCTGACGAATTCGCAGGCAAACCGCTGATAATCTATTTCTACCCCAAAGACAACACCTCAGGCTGCACCGCCGAGGCGTGCTCCATACGCGACGGCTATGAACAGCTGACCGGAAAAGGATTTGCGGTAATCGGTATCAGCAAGGACAGCACGGCAAGCCACCAGCGTTTCGCCGCCAAATACGAACTGCCATTCATACTCCTGAGCGACGAAGACACCACTGTCAACCAGGCATTCGGCGTATGGCAGAAAAAGAAAATGGCCGGCAGGGAATACATGGGGACCGTGCGCACCACATTCATTACCGACGCCGACCACATAATCACACATATCATCAGGAAAGTAAACACAAAAGACGCCGCCTCGCAACTGCTTGAGGTGATCGGCTGCACAAAGTAAACATAGATCATAACAGATCAAAATGCATCCACTGTGGGCTTTATAAGTTTAGTAATTGTTTATTCGGCAGAAAGATATTAACTTTGCATGAAATTGGGGTAAAAGTTACAATACGGCCACCCTCGATTGACTAAACATCTAATTTCCAGCTGAATGAAATTACGATCACTAAATAAAGCCATGCTTGCTCTCACGCTGGGAGCAGCCGTTTGCTGCATGGCCCCTCAGGCGGATGCCGCCGTTACGGATCTGCCGTTCATTACTGTAAAAGGAGAGAAATGCTATTATTATGACGTGCTTCCGAAAGAATCCATCTACCAGGTGGCCCTGAAACTCGGAATCACCAGAGACCAGTTGGTGCAGTACAATCCTTCAGCAGCCGACGGCCTCAAGCCGCGCATGCGCCTCTTCTTCCCGGTAAAGGATTTCACAGACCCGGAACCGGGCAACCGTCCCGCTGTATATGCCCATGCGGCAGGAGTGACAGAGCATGTGGTGAAAAAAGGGGAAACACTGTATGGCATAGCCAGAAAATACGGGATGTCACCTGATTATCTGGCACAACTCAACCCGTCAGCGAAAGATGGCCTACGTGTCGGCATGTCGCTGCGTATCACTGCAGACGGTCAACAGGCCGACAATACAGAATACGACACCCCGGCCATACACACCATGTCACCAGATGCCGACGGAAAAGTGCGCCATACCATCCAGAAAGGGGAAACACTTTTCGGGATAGCGAATGCATACAACGTGCCCCTTGAATCCATACTCGAGGCGAATCCGTCGCTTGACCCGCTGAAATACAAAACCGGGCAGGTTATCACTATCCCGGCTACAGACATGGCTGCGCACACTACCCCGGCCACAACATATGACACTCCGGCTGTGGAGCCGGAATTTGCAGAAGAAGACGAAGAGACCGGCTTCGCCCCCACAGAGATGGCCATACATGAGGCCGATACACTCGATGTGGCGGTGATGCTTCCGTTCATGCTTGAAGAGAGCGCACTCAGCCGCACCACGCAACTCTATACCGAGTTCTTCAAAGGGATGCTCATGGGTGCCAACGATATGCTTGAAGAGGATGGGGCGCATATAAAATTCCATTTCTTCGACACGGCCGCCAGCCTTGACACAGTGCAGTCTATTCTGCGACGCCCGGTCATGCAGGAGATGGATCTCGTAGTGGCTCCCGACAACACCGAGCAGCTTGCAGCCATAGTGGAAAACGTGGGTGAGGAGGTGCCGGTCCTCAACATCTTCGCAGTAAAGGACAACAGTTACCGCGACCACCGCAACCTGATACAGACCAACATCCCCCATGACGCGATGTATGAAAAGGCGATCGACATGTTCCTTGAGAAATATGCCGGCACACTACCCGTATTCCTGCATCGTACAGAGGGAATGGCCGATAAGGAAGCTTTCACCTCGGCATTGAAAAAACGTCTTGAGACCGAAGGGCGCGACTTCCGTGAAGTAACATTCGCCACTTCACTCACCGACAGCGATCTGGCAGGCATAGATCCTGCCAAGACACCGGTTGTGTTCATTCCGGCATCAGGCTCGAAAAATGAGTTCGCAAAATTCATCGAAGCCATCAAATACCTCCATGACAATGCAGCCGATCAGAGCAGCGTAACAATCTTCGGCTATCCCGAATGGATCACTTTCCGCGGTGACAGCTTCGACGACATCTGCGATCTGAACGCCACGATATATTCCCGATTCATGGCATGCGACACAGACGCAGACACACGCCGCCTGAAAAACCGTTACAAGGAAATTTACGGATCAGAGATGTTCGAGGCTGTGCCTACCCAGGGCATATTAGGCTATGACATAGCTACTTTTATCGTAAAAGGTCTGCGGGAAAAAGAGGAGACAGGCGTCTTCCCTCCCGAATTCGACGGAGTGCAAAGCTACTGGCGTCTCGGATGGAGCGGTGCCACACAGAGTGACGAAGTCACCGGGGAAACCACCTCAAACGGAGGTCTAGTCAATGAAGCGCTTTATTTCATAAATTATCTCCCCGGAGGAAGCGTGGAATGGAAAAAATAAACGATGGTTATCTCCATGCCGCATCCGCATGCTACAGAAAGCATGCCGGATTATCGCTCAGGCACTTTCTGGCGGCAATTGTAATGCTGATATGCGGCGTCTGCCAGATGAACGCACAAAGACACTACGTGCCACACGTGCATGTGGGAGTGCATGGCGGCACATCGTTCTCTTCAGTTTCGTTTTTCCCATCCATCAAAGACAAGATGCTGCAGGGCATGCAGTTAGGCGTGGCGTTCCGTTATGCCGAAGAACGCCATGTAGGGCTTATGGCCGAGCTGAATCTGGAACAGCGCGGATGGGCGGAAGATCTGGAAGGAACCGGCCTGAATTATTCCCACCGCACCACATATGTGGAACTGCCCGTGCTCACACACATCTTTTTCGGATCGAGAGTGGTGAAATTTTTCTTCAATCTGGGTCCCGAAATCGGCTATATGATCTCAGACAAGATCAATTCCAACTTCGATTACCACAACCCTTCGCAGGTAGAAGGATTTCCTGATGACAACCGCCATCTGGAACAGATGAAAATGGAAATCTCGAACCGGTTCGACTACGGTATAACCGCCGGAGCCGGAATTGAATTCGTAATAAAGCGCCGGCACTCCGTCATGCTCGAAGGACGCTACTACTATGGTCTCGGCAACATATTCCCTTCAGCAAAAAAAGATTACTTCTCGGCATCGAGAGGATCATCTATTCTTGTTACCCTCGGATATATGTTCCGCATAAAATAAC
>CATJQX010000267.1 GCA_949742535.1 uncultured Muribaculaceae bacterium
ACTGTTCACTCAGTTTCCGCCTGTAAGCTATGAGACATGGCGAGCAAAGGTTGATGCCGATCTTAAAGGTGTTCCCTTTGACAAGAAACTTGTCTGGCGTACAAACGAGGGCTTCAACGTACAGCCCATGTATCAGCGTCAGGACATTGAGAATTTACCTACTGTAAATTCACTTCCCGGCGAATATCCTTTCGTGCGTGGAACCCGCGATGACAACAATTGGCTCACACGTCAGGAAATTCTTCCCGTCGACCCGAAGGAGGCCAATAAGGTGGCTCTTGACGTTCTCGGCAAAGGGGTGAATTCACTTGGCTTTACTGTAAAAGAACCCACCGCAGAGACACTCGCCATACTTCTCGAAGGGGTAGACCTGGAGAAAGTGGAGGTGAACTTCACCACATGCCCCCGTAAGGCAGTGGAATTCGCCCGTGTGCTTGCCTCTTTCCTTAAGGAGAAAGGTGTCGCAGAGACTTTCCGCGGCTCGATAGACTACAATCCCCTCAAACGCGCCTTCCGTCATGGCACAGAAGTGGACACCACAGCCATCGCCGCCGAGGCCAAAGAGATGCTCGAGGTTCTCGAAGGTGTGCCCGGAGTGCGTTGCCTGAGTGTGAACTCAGATATATTCTGCAATGCCGGCGCATACATATTCCAGGAACTGGGCTACGCCCTCGCCTGGGGTGCCGGATGGCTCACTCTCCTTACCGACGCCGGCATGGATGCCACCAAGGTCGCATGCCGCGTGAAATTCAATATGGGTGTGTCAAGCAACTACTTCATGGAGCTTGCCAAGTTCCGTGCCGCACGCATGATGTGGGCGCAGATCGTGGAGCAGTACAAGCCCTCCTGCAAGTGTGCCTGCAAGATGATGGCGCATGCCACCACTTCCCGCTTCAACCAGACGATATACGACGCACATGTGAACCTGCTCCGCAGCCAGACAGAGGCCATGTCGGCCGCTCTCGCCGGAGTAGACTCCATCACCGTCACCCCGTTTGACACCCCCTATAAGACTCCCGACGAATTCTCGGAACGTATAGCACGCAACCAGCAGCTCCTGCTCAAGGAGGAAAGCCATCTCGACAAGGTGGTGGATCCCGCAGGCGGTTCATATTATGTGGAGACCCTCACTGTCTCCATCGCCAACGAGGCATGGAAACTCTTCCTCGAAGTTGAGGAGAAGGGTGGTTTCGCCGCTTGTGTGAACTCCGGAGAGGTTCAGGCCGCAGTGAATGCCTCAGGTGTGAAACGCCATCAGGACATGGCACGCCGCAAGGAAATACTTCTGGGTACCAACCAGTTCCCGAATTTCAACGAATTCGCTGCACAGAAGATAGAGAATGGCGCCGATCCCTGCGCAAAGCACGACGGCGAGGGTTGCGGATGCGCCGCCGGTGGCGACAAGGCCAAAGCCCTCAACAGCGAGCGTCAGGCAAGCGACTTCGAGGCGCTGCGTCTTGCCACAGAGCATGCCGCCAACCGTCCGAAAGCATTCATGCTTACCATCGGTAACCTGGCCATGCGTCTGGCACGTGCTCAGTTCTCCTCCAACTTCTTCGGCTGTGCAGGCTACGAGATTCTCGACAACATCGGTTTCAACACCGTGCAGGAGGGTATCGACGCCGCTATGGAGAAGGGTGCCGATATTGTGGTGCTCTGCTCTTCCGACGACGAGTACGCCACATTTGCCCCCGAAGCGTTCAAGCTCCTCGACGGCCGCGCTGAGTTCGTGGTGGCAGGTGCTCCTGCATGCGCAGACGAGCTTAAGGCACAGGGCATGGAACACTTCATCCATGTGCGCTCCAACGTGCTCGAAACTCTTCAGGAATTCAACAAGCGTCTCCTTAAAAACAAGTAAGCCATGAAACCCGATTTCAAAAACATGAACATCATAGCCGACGCTTTCGGTGCGCCGGCAGCTGCTCCCCAGGCAGCCGGTGAGGATTGGCTCACTCCCGAGCTTATCCCCGTAAAACCCGTATATACAAAGGCTGACCTCGAGGGTATGGAACACCTCGACTATGTGGCCGGTCTTCCCCCCTTCCTGCGTGGTCCGTACAGCGGCATGTATGCCATACGTCCATGGACCATCCGCCAGTATGCAGGCTTCTCTACGGCAGCTGAATCCAATGCGTTCTACCGCCGCAACCTCGCCTCCGGCCAGAAAGGTCTTTCTGTAGCGTTTGACCTTGCCACACACCGCGGATACGACGCCGACCATCCCCGTGTTGTCGGCGACGTGGGCAAGGCAGGTGTGAGCATCTGCTCGGTAGAAGACATGAAGGTGCTTTTCGACGGCATACCTTTGAACAAGATGTCTGTGTCCATGACCATGAACGGCGCTGTGCTCCCCGTGCTCGCCTTCTATATCAACGCAGGTCTTGAGCAGGGCGCCAAACTCGAGGAGATGGCAGGAACCATCCAGAACGATATCCTCAAGGAATTCATGGTGCGCAACACCTATATCTATCCGCCTGAATTCTCGATGCGTATTATCGCCGATATCTTCGAGTACACCTCGCAGAACATGCCTAAGTTCAACTCGATCTCCATCTCCGGCTACCACATGCAGGAGGCAGGCGCCACATGCGATATCGAGCTTGCATATACTCTGGCCGACGGTCTGGAATACCTGCGCGCAGGTGTGAACGCCGGAATGGATATCGACTCATTCGCTCCGCGTCTGTCATTCTTCTGGGCTATCGGCATGAACTTCTTCATGGAGATCGCCAAGATGCGTGCCGCCCGTATGCTGTGGGCTAAGATCGTGAGCCAGTTCAACCCGAAGAACCCCAAATCGCTCGCGCTCCGCACACACTCGCAGACTTCCGGCTGGTCGCTCACAGAGCAGGATCCGTTCAACAACGTGGGACGTACCTGTATCGAGGCTATGGGTGCCGCTCTGGGTCACACACAGAGTCTCCACACCAATGCCCTCGACGAAGCCATCGCGCTTCCCACCGATTTCTCCGCACGTATCGCCCGTAACACCCAGATCTATATCCAGGAAGAGACATATGTCTGCAAGGAGATCGACCCGTGGGCAGGTTCATATTACGTGGAGTCGCTGACCAACGAGATCGCACACCGCGCGTGGGAGCATATACAGGAGATCGAGAAGCTCGGCGGCATGGCAAAAGCCATCGAGACAGGTCTTCCCAAGCTCCGCATCGAGGAAGCCGCCGCCCGCACTCAGGCCCGCATCGACTCAGGCCGTCAGACCATCGTGGGTATCAACAAGTATCGTCTCGATCACGAGGATCCGATCGACATCCTTGAGATCGACAATACCGAGGTGCGCAACGAGCAGTGTGCACGTCTCGAGGATCTGCGCAAGGATCGCGACGAAGAGGCCGTTAAGAAAGCTCTTGAGGCGATCACTGAATGTGTGCGCACCAAGAAGGGCAACCTTCTCGACCTGGCTGTGAAAGCTGCCGGTCTGCGTGCATCGCTCGGAGAGATTTCAGATGCCTGCGAAGAGGTTGTAGGACGTTATAAAGCTGTAATCAGAACTATTTCAGGCGTGTATTCAAGCGAAACAAAGAATGATCCCGATTTCCTCCGCGCACAGAAGATGACCGAGGAA
>CATJQX010000268.1 GCA_949742535.1 uncultured Muribaculaceae bacterium
ACTCATATCCTCCATAAACATCCCTATCCCCTGTTAAAAACTCTTATCCGGCACATCACTTTTCATCTAAGCATAAGGGTTGTCCCCGCGAGCCGCCGGAGGTGGCGTGCAAAATGTAAGCCCCATATCGAGCGGTAAATGAGGCTCCAAGGCCGAAATTTGCCGCGAAGGTGTGGGGAAACCGGATGCAACAATCCGTTCGGGCGTTGGATATGTCCGCCAAATCCGGAGCATAAAGCTCAGTTGACGTTTGCCATATATACGCATCCAAATTGCCATTGAATAATCTTCATTCGGGATTGTGCCCGCCTCTTCGAGGCTCGTATATAGGGAAATGACCTCCATACACCGCACCTTCGCGGCGTGCTCGTCCTGACGTCCTCGCCCACCGCTCGATACGGTGCTTACATTTTACACGCCACCTCCGGCGGCTCGCGGGTATAACCCTTATGCTTAGATGAAAAGTGATGTATCGGATAAGAGTTTTTAACAGGGGATAGGGATGTTTATGGAGGATATGAGTGGGAGATTTTGTACCTTTGCAGGTTACCGCGCATCGTTGCGCGCGGCTTATGTTTCAGGTATAAACCGGGTTTAAGTAACGGGTCGAAATTATTTTAATGGTTGTTCGGGAAAAGATTCCAAAAATTTTGCCGGAGAAACATTGAAATAATCTGACCGGTAAACGAAAAATTTTGAACAGTTACTTGTTATGGATTTCAGACTTAATTCGCAATACAAGCCTACAGGTGATCAGCCGCAGGCCATAGAGCAGCTTGTGAAAGGTGTGGAGGAGGGGCTGCCGGCGCAGACGCTTCTGGGTGTCACCGGCTCGGGCAAGACGTTCACCATGGCCAATGTGATACAGCAGGTGAAGCGCCCCACGCTCATTCTCAGCCATAACAAGACACTTGCCGCACAGCTGTATGGCGAGTTCAAGCAGTTTTTCCCGGAAAACTCGGTGCAGTATTTCGTGTCATATTACGATTATTACCAGCCTGAGGCATACATCCCCTCCGTCGACAAGTATATCGAGAAGGATCTGATGATCAACGACGAGATAGAGCGCTTGCGCCTCTCCACGGTGTCGGCGCTTCTTTCGGGGCGCCGCGACGTGGTGGTGGTCAGCTCGGTGTCGTGCCTTTTCGGTATGGGTAACCCGGAGGATTTCAACGCCAATGTGATCGACATACATGTGGGGCAGAAGATAGCCCGCAACGCGTTTCTGCGGGCGTTGGCGCAGTCGCTCTATTCGCGTAACGAGATGGAGCTGAACAGCGGCAATTTCCGCGTCAAGGGGGACACCATCGACATACGTCTGGCCTACGAGGATATAGTGCTCAGGGTTGTGTTCTGGGGCGACGAGATAGAGCAGATCACCACTCTGCATCCGCTCGACAATGTGAACCTCGGGTCGCACGACAGTTTCCGCATCTATCCCGCCAACCTGTTTGTGACCTCGCATGAGCGCCAGGCGTCGGCATTGGCACAGATGGAGCTTGACCTCGGGGAGCAGGTGGAGTTTTTCCGCAAGGAGGCACGCGAGCTTGAGGCACGCCGCCTGTATGAGCGCACCACCTACGACATTGAGATGATACGCGAGGTGGGGCATTGTCCCGGCATAGAGAACTACAGCCGCTATTTCGACGGCCGCGAGGCGGGGATGCGCCCCTTCTGCCTGCTCGATTACTTCCCGAAAGATTATCTTACCCTCATTGACGAAAGCCATGTGACGGTGCCGCAGATCAGGGCGATGTACGGAGGTGACCTCTCCCGCAAGCAGAACCTGGTGAACTACGGGTTCAGGCTCGACTCGGCGCTTGACAACCGTCCGCTCCGTTTCGAGGAGTTCGAGCAGCTTACCCGCCAGACCCTGTTCGTGAGTGCCACACCTGCCGACTACGAGCTTGAGAAGAGCGAGGGTGTGATTGTGGAACAGGTGATACGTCCTACCGGACTTCTCGATCCGCTTATCACGGTGCAGCCGTCGGAGCACCAGATCGACCACCTGCTCGAGCAGATACAGCTCCGCAGGGAGCGTGGCGAGAGGGTGCTTGTCACCACGCTTACCAAGCGCATGGCGGAGGAGCTTGACGATTATCTGAAACGTCTCGACATACATTCGGCCTATATCCATTCCGACGTTGACACGCTCGACCGCATCAAGATACTTGACGACCTGCGTGCCGGAGTGTACGATGTGCTCATAGGTGTGAACCTCCTGCGCGAGGGGCTCGACCTTCCCGAAGTGTCGCTTGTGGCCATACTCGATGCCGACAAGGAGGGATTCCTGCGCTCCCACCGCTCGCTCACGCAGACTGTGGGACGTGCCGCGCGAAATCTCAACGGCACTGTGATAATGTATGCCGACAAGATAACCGACTCCATGCGCCTTACCATAGAGGAGACAGAGCGGCGCCGCGCCAAGCAGTTGGCATACAACGAGGAGCATGGCATAACACCGCAGGCTATAGTGAAGGCGCGCAACCGCATCATCGGGCTTGACGAGGAGGATGTCAACCCGTCGCAGACACCCAAGGGTGGTCGCAGGAAGACGGCGCCGCAGGCCGCTTCGCCCATACCTTACGAGAGCGAGTACACCACAAACGTGAACCTCGCCGCCGATCCGGTGGTGTCGTATATGAACGCCGCCGAACTGCAGCGCTCGATCACACGCATGCGTTCCGACATGGTGGCCGCCGCCAAGAACATGGAGTTCATGGAAGCGGCACGCCTGCGCGACGAGATACTTAAAATGGAGGAATTGCTTAAAACCGTTCAATAATGAAGCAGCGCAAGGAGCAGCCACAACATAAGGAAAAATATCAGAAACAACATACGGAAAAGAGTAACGCACGCACTACGGGCGGGATGCCGGCGCCGCAGATGCCCCGGCGCCCTGTTACCGACTGGCTGCCTACCTCCGTTAAGGAGGCCGCCGAGCGCGGATGGGATGAAATAGACATTGTCCTTTTCTCAGGCGATGCCTATGTGGACCACCCCTCTTTCGGAGCGGCTGTGATAGGGCGTCTGCTCATGGAGGTGGGGGGATACAAGGTGGCGATAGTGCCGCAGCCCAACTGGCAGGACGATCTGCGCGATTTCAGGAAATTCGGTCGTCCGCGTCTGTTCTTCGGAGTCTCGGCCGGAGCGATGGACTCGATGGTGAACCATTACACTGCCGCACGGCGTCGCCGCAGCGACGATGCATATACCCCCGACGGACGCCACGGTATGCGCCCCGATTACCCTACAATCGTGTATGCCGAGAAGCTGCGCTCGCTTTTCCCGGATGTGCCCATTGTGGCTGGCGGCATAGAGGCGTCACTGCGCCGCAACTCGCACTATGATTACTGGCAGGACCGCTTGCGCCCTTCCATACTTAATGACGCGCCTGTAGACATGATTGTCTACGGGATGGGGGAGCTGCCGATGCTTGAACTGGCTCGCCGCCTTGATGCCGGGGAAAAGATCGGCGATATAAAAGATCTGTGCCAGACAGTGGTGTGGGAAAGCCTCGACGCTATTCCTGAGCCTGATGCCGACAACATCGTGTTGCACTCCTGGGAGGAGTGCCGCACCGACAAGCGTAAGCAGTCGGCAAATTTCAAGCATATCGAGCAGCAGTCAAACCGTAGGCATGGTGCTACCCTTTGGCAGGCGCATGGCGACCGGGTGGTGAAAGTAAACCCGATGTTCCCTCCCATGACGACCGAGCAGATCGACCGGTCGTTTGACATGGCATATACCCGTCTGCCGCATCCGCGCTACAAGGGGAAGAGGATACCGGCCTACGAGATGATACGGCATTCAGTGAACATGCACCGCGGATGCTTCGGCGGATGCGCCTTCTGCACCATCTCGGCGCATCAGGGAAAGTTCATCGCATCGCGCAGTAAGGAATCCATTTTGAAAGAAGCGCGTCAGGTGACACAGATGCATGATTTCAAGGGGTATATTTCCGATCTCGGAGGGCCGTCGGCCAATATGTACCGCATGGGCGGGAAGAACCTGGCCGTTTGCGACAAGTGCATGCGTCCGAGCTGTCTGCATCCCAAGCCGTGTCCCAATCTCAACAATGACCATTCTCCGCTTCTCGACGTCTACCATGCCGTAGACGCTCTCCCCGGGGTGAAGAAATCGTTTATCGGGAGCGGGGTGCGTTATGACCTCTCCATGCATGTGAGTGGCGACAAGACTGTGGATGCCGTCAACCGCCGCTACAACGAGGAGCTTATCCGCGACCATGTGAGCGGACGGCTGAAAGTGGCACCCGAGCATACCGAGGATGGAGTGCTCGAGGTGATGCGCAAGCCATCGTTCTCGCTCTTCTACGATTTCAAGAAGATTTTTGACCGGGTGAACACCCGCTATGGCCTGAGGCAGCAGCTCATTCCATACTTCATCTCCTCCCATCCCGGATGTCATGAGACTGACATGGCCGAGCTCGCCATAAAAACCCGTGAATTGGATTTCCATCTTGAGCAGGTGCAGGACTTTACCCCAACTCCGATGACCGTCGCCACTGAAATATATTACTCCGGTTACCATCCTTACACGGGGGAGAAGGTTTTTGCAGCTGTTACCCCGGCGCAGAAACTTGCACAGAGGCAGTATTTCTTCTGGTATGACCGCACATACAAGGCCGGCATCGTTTCCTCGCTCAATCGCCTGCATCGTTCTGACCTCGTCAGACGCCTTTTCCCACGGAGATGAACAGATCTCTGAAATTACGTATATACAGTTGACATTACCACATTAATACCATAGAAATGGACTTTACAACCAGCATGAAAACATCATTATTTACTGTCCTGATCAGTGTTGTCTCAATTCTGTCAGGTTGCGCCGGCAGCAAAAGCGACATGACGTACACCAACCCTCTCAGAACAGTTGACGGAGACACCATTTACATTGCCGACCCGTTTGTGTACAAACATGAAGGTGTTTACTACATGACGGGTACGACTTCAGTTGACTCCAAATTTGAATATTATACTTCTCCCGACTTGATAAACTGGAATTTTGGCGGCATCTTATACCAGCGCCCTGACGACCACTTTGGCAAAGACTGCTTTTGGGCTCCTGAAGTGAAATACTACCAAGGGAAATTCTACATGACTTACAGTTGTCATGATCCGGCCAGAGGGATGCTGCTCACATGCCTGGCGGTGAGCGATACCCCCGACGGGCCGTTCAAAGATCTGTATACCCCCTGGTTCGCGCCTGAATATTCTGCTATCGACTGTCATATTTTCGTTGATGATGACGACGCCCAAACTCCATATCTGTTTTATTCCTGCAACGGACATCGCGACGGATACGCATTTGGCGAGATATATGTAGCAAAAATGAAACCGGATCTGTCGGGATTTGACAGTGAACCTACGCTGATTTCCCGGGCTTCACAGCCGTGGGAACTGGTGCGGAGCGATATAAACCGTTGCAATGAAGGCCCGTTTGTAATTAAGCACGACGGGAGATA
>CATJQX010000269.1 GCA_949742535.1 uncultured Muribaculaceae bacterium
AAGTTTTCCGTTTACAAAGACCGGCTTTGCCTCGCCAGGCACCCCGTTTTGTCGTTTGCGTTGCAAAGGTACGCATTATTTTTGAATTGGCAAGCGTTTGAGCAAAAAAATATCAAAAAAAGTGCATTTATCCTCCTTCAGGCGGTTGTAGTGGGGTCTCCCCTCTTTATTTCAAGCCATATATTGGTACTTTTTTTGTAAATAATCAGCCTTTATATATCTTTGTAAAAGCATCGGCTGCGAAACCGCTTTAAGACATTTCGCAAAATGATGCCAGCAGACAGACCTTAACGTAAAATACCAAATACCATCAATTATGGCAAAAGTCAAACCGTTCCGGGGCATACGTCCCCCAAAAGAGTTTATCGAACAGATAGCTTCACGCCCATATGATGTACTGAACTCAGATGAAGCCCGCATTGAAGCGGAGGGAAATCCAAAATCGCTATATCATATAATAAAGCCCGAAATAGATTTCGAGCCCGGAACAGACGAACACGATCCGAGAGTCTACGACAAAGCCGTAGAGAACTTCCGCGATTTCCGTGCAAAGGGATGGCTCGTACAGGACCAGGAAGAACACTATTATATATATGCGCAAAGCATGGACGGCCGTACGCAATACGGCATCGTTATCGCCGCCAATGTACACGACTATGTGAACGGTGTCATAAAGAAGCATGAACTTACACGGCGCGACAAGGAAGACGACCGCATGAAGCATGTGAAAGTGAACAATGCCAACATCGAACCGGTATTTTTCGCTTTTCCCGACAACGAGCCTCTGGAAAAAGTAATACGTGAAGTCACCGCGGGAGAGCCTGAATATGCATTCACGGCTCCCGACGGCTTCGGCCACTACTTCTGGGTGGTGACCGATCCGGCACACACCTCTGCCATTACCGAAGAGTTCGCGGCAATGCCCCACCTGTATATCGCCGACGGACACCACCGGTCTGCCGCCGCAGCGCGCGTAGGCCTCGAAAAAGCGGCCGCGGATCCGAACCACACCGGCGAGGAGGAATACAACTATTTCCTTGCCGTGGCATTCCCCGCATCGCACCTGCGCATCATCGACTACAACCGCGTGGTAAAAGACCTCAACGGACTTACACCTGCCGAATTCCTGACACGCCTTGAAAAAGACTTCGACATTGAGGACAAGGGCGCGGAAATCTACCATCCGGCGACACTCCACAACTTCTCGCTCTATCTCGAAGGCAAATGGTATTCCCTGACAGCCCGCGAAGGAAGATATGACGATGCAGACCCGATCGGAGTGCTCGACGTGACCATATCGTCAGACCTTATACTCCGCGACATATTAGGCATAACGGACCTGCGTTCCGACAAGCGCATTGATTTTATCGGTGGTATCCGCGGACTCGGCGAACTGAAACGCCGTGTGGACTCCGGAGAGATGAAAATGGCGCTCGCGCTGTATCCCGTCTCAATGAAACAGCTGATGGATATAGCCGACACAGGCAACATAATGCCCCCCAAGACCACATGGTTCGAGCCGAAACTCCGCTCAGGGCTCGTAATCCACGAACTTGTCTAAGTCCATACATCTATACATAAAAAAGTATCCCGCGCCGGTCATCGGTGCGGGATACTTTTTTATGAAGTAACAGATTATTCTTCGACAGCGGCAACTTCCGATTCAAGAATTTCCTGCTGGGGCGACTTGATGTTGGGTTCTTCAAGCCCGAGACCTTTCTTACGGTCGATAACCTTAAGGAGCAGACCTATCAGGAGGGCGGCCACACCGAGCGACGCGAGCATGACAAGCGGCATGGTGTAGTTGTAGCTTACGGCGGCTTCCTCGGCCGTCATGGTGCCGTTGGCAAGCCCCTCCACGATCTGCGGGTTGGTATTGTCAAGCACCTTGCCTATAAGCAGCGGGAACAGCCAGAGGCCGATATTCTGGATCCAGAATATCAGGGCATACGCAGAACCGATGATTTTGGAGTCGACGAGTTTCGGCACACTGGGCCAGAGCGACGCGGGCACAAGCGAGAACGATGCGCCAAGAACCAGAATTGTAAGATAGGCAATGCAGACGCCGCCGACAGGATTACCCTTGAACATCGGCAGGATGAAAGCGAATGTGAGGTGGCAGGCGATCAGCAGCAGCGATCCGATCACAAGCATAGAGGCCGCCTTACCTTTATAGTCCACATAGTTGCCAAGAATAGGAGTGATACCAACGGCAAGCAGAGGGAACACAGCAAATATGGCGGCGGCAGACTGGCGCATGAAGCCGAAGAAACAGTATGCCACCAGAGCCACAACGGCGAGAGCGAGCAGGCCGTATTTTTTCACCGCGCCTTTTGAGAAGTTGCTTGCAAAAGCGGCGATAGCCACCACGATCATTATCACATACTGTATCACGGTGACAGTATCTGAACCCCAGAACGAATCAGCAGCAGGCGGATTGAGGGTGAGGTTGCACTGGAGCATGTTCACAGCATATTTCTGGAACGGGAATATTGCGGAATAATAGAGCACGCAAAGAAGAGCCACGAGCCAGAATCCGCCGCTCGAAAGGATCTTGCCGAGATCACGCAGCTGGAAGGGATCGTCCTTCTCCTCCTCCATATGTGTCTGCTCGTCGAGTTTCTTGTCCATAAAGAAATAGACTATGAACATGATCAGGGCAATCATGAGAAGCACCACGCCGAAAGCCACCGAGCGTGCCACGCTGATATTGCCGCCAAGCTCTGCGAACATCGGCGAGAAAATCATACAGGTTGCCACCCCCAGACGCGCCAGAGCCATTTCCGACCCCATCGCCAGAGCCATCTCGCGCCCTTTGAACCATTTTACGATACCGCGGCTCACGGTAATGCCGGCCATCTCCACTCCGCAGCCGAAGATCATGAAGCCTACGGCAGAGAATTTGGCGGAAGCGGGCATCCCTTCATAGAACGGGGATATGCCAAGCTCGTCGAACACCGGGATATAGTTAAGGTGATTTGTGAACCATACATCGAGCGAGCTGCCGAGGAAGGCATCAGTCAGGGCATACCAGTTGATGGTGGCGCCCACGAGCATCACGGCGCCTGAGAGAATGGCGGTGAAACGCACCCCCATTTTGTCAAGTATGATACCTGCGAATATCAGGAAGAAAATAAACACATTGAGGAATGTCTCCGATCCCTGCATGGTGCCGAACGCGGTGGAGTCCCACTCTCTTGTCGACTGCAGCAGGTCCTTGATCGGCGACAGTATGTCCATGAAGATATAAGAACAGAACATGGCGAATGCCAGAAGGCCAAGAGCCGTCCATCTCGCCCAAGCCTTGTCATTCAGGTTACCGATAGCGCTTTTTGTCATTTTGTTTGTAAAATTATAATGATTGATTGTCGGGAACCGCGGATATATCCGGGCACCCGGTTGGTTTAACATTCATTACTTGTACTCGGTCAGTTTTTTACCAGTTTGGCCGACCGGCCACCCGACCTTACTATATACAGGCCACCAGGCATCCCGCCCATATCAATGAGTGTGTCGCCTGTCGGTTCAGACGCCACATCGGCGATTTTTATTCCCGATGTATTGTACATCTC
>CATJQX010000270.1 GCA_949742535.1 uncultured Muribaculaceae bacterium
GTCGGGGTGAGAAGACTCGAACTTCCGACCTCCACGTCCCGAACGTGGCGCGCTGCCAACTGTGCTACACCCCGAAGTCTCCGTAAAAGCATCCTTTGTAAGAAAGGCATTTTCAGCGTCGGCAGATGGCTGAATTGCTTTGGAGCGCACAAAGGTAAGAATTATTTTTTGAATACGTAACTAATTTCGGCGATTTTTTTGTGGAATGGTGCGTAAATGGAGATAAACGGCATGTGAAACCGGGCTGAAAGGCACTACTGTTTCCCCTCCCCCCTGTGAGACTGGCTGATGTGTGCTGTTGAGGATATCCACGGGAGGTATAACGCCATATGACGGATTTCATACGGCGGCATCGCCGACATCTTCGTTGTAGTTTAAGGTGAAATATATATAGAAAATAAAGGTTTATCTTGTTCCTTAGGTTTTTAAATCAAAAAATAATACTTGATGCAGCAAAGTTAAGGATTATTGTCCAAATTACCCCCCCCATTTGTTAAAAAGAGTTAATAAATTTAATGTTTGTTTTAAATGTTTCCCCTGATGTGGTCATGGCTGTGCAATTGTTTCTTACGGTGCATTTGCTGGCTGTTTTCGAGCCTCAATGTTTTTAGTTGGCGGAATGGCGGGAATTGAGTAATTTTGCGGCGGAAAACGGTGACTGTACAGTCGGTCGCCTGATTTTACGACATATGACAGTACTGGACATAATAATACTGGCCGTGGCTCTTGGCAGTGCTTTCATGGGATGGCGCAAAGGGATTGTGCTTCAGCTCGGAGGGCTTGCCGCCATCGTGGCCGGAATCATAGCATGCCGTTTCGGTGGCGATTGGCTTGCCGCGTTTCTTGAGAACGGCAACAGTGTTACCGCGGCCGATCCCGCAGACACCACTCCCGACAAAGGTTATTTTTATACAGTGCTTTCCAGGATAATACTCTTTATTGCCGGTTATGCTCTGGTAAAAATGGTGGCGCGTTTTCTGCGTGGTGTCACTCATGCGCTTCAGATAGGATTCCTCGACCGCGTGGCCGGAGCGCTGTTCTGTCTTTTCGAGTGGATGGTGGTGCTGAGTCTGGCGCTTAATCTCTGGGTCATAGTCAAGCCCTCGGCTGATGTCTGCAAGCACAGCACGATTTTCAACGGACATGCCGTGGAAGCGGTGATGGGGCTTGCGCCCAAAGTGCTCGGATGGGCAATGGAACAGGGGGCCGATACCCTTTCCGGCGTAGTCGGGAAACTATCGTGACCCTGCGGTTGTTGATTTTTCAGAATAAGAAGATATACTCGTGTGCCGGCAGCATTGGCGGCGTACTTTCCGGATATGAACAAGGAAGATTTAGAAAATAAGAACAGGAATATGGGCGACAGCGTTGCCGCAGGCGCCGGGTGCCCCGCTATGGGGAGCCAGGATACCTCAGTGTTGAAGGAGGTGACCGAGAGCGACTACAAATATGGCTTCGTGAGCGATATAGATACCGACAAAATACCTGTCGGGCTGAGCGAGGAGGTAGTGCGTCTTATCTCCCAGAAGAAGGGAGAGCCGGAATGGATGCTTGATTTCCGCCTTAAGGCTTATCGCCACTGGCTCACTATGACACCTCCGAAATGGGGGCATCTCCGCATGCCTGATATCGATTTCCAGGCCATAAGCTATTATGCCGCCCCTGTGAAGAAGGAGGGACCGAAAAGTCTTGACGAGGTTGATCCCGAGCTGCTGAAGACCTTCGACCGTCTCGGCATACCCCTGCAGGAGCAGAAACAGCTGAGTGGCATGGCCGTGGACGCCGTAATGGATTCGGTGTCGGTGAAGACCACCCATAAGGAGGCCCTCGCCGAGAAGGGGATCATATTCTGTTCCATATCCGAGGCCATAAAGGATTATCCCGATCTTATAAAGAAATATCTTGGGTCGGTGGTGTCGTACAAAGACAACTTCTATGCCGCCCTGAATTCCGCGGTATTCTCCGACGGCTCTTTCGTGTACATACCCAAAGGTGTGCGGTGTCCCATGGAGCTGTCTACCTACTTCCGCATAAACGCTTCGGGGACAGGTCAGTTCGAGCGCACACTGATCGTGGCCGACGACGATGCCTATGTCAGCTATCTCGAGGGGTGCACCGCCCCGATGCGCGATGAGAACCAGCTGCATGCCGCCATTGTGGAGATTATAGTGGAGGACCGCGCCGAGGTGAAATATTCCACCGTGCAGAACTGGTATGCCGGCGACAAGGATGGCCGCGGGGGCATATACAACCTCGTGACCAAGCGCGGTCTGTGCCGTGGAGATTACTCCAAGCTGAGCTGGACGCAGGTGGAGACCGGATCCGCCATCACCTGGAAATATCCCTCGTGTGTGCTCATGGGGGAAGGATCCGTTGGGGAATTCTATTCCGTGGCTCTCACACGCAACCACCAGCAGGCCGATACCGGTACCAAGATGATACATCTCGGGCGCAATACCCGCTCCACAATCGTGTCGAAAGGTATCTCGGCTGGTTTCAGCGAGAACTCATACCGCGGTCTCGTGAAGGTTACCCCGGCTGCCGAGGGGGCGAGAAACTACACGCAGTGCGATTCGCTGCTGCTCGGATCCGACTGCGGCGCCCATACTTTCCCTTATATAGATGTGATGAACCCCACCGCCATAGTGGAGCATGAAGCCACCACATCAAAGATCTCCGAAGACCAGATCTTCTACTGCAACCAGCGCGGCATACCCACCGAGGAGGCAGTAGGTCTGATCGTAAACGGTTATGCCAAAGAGGTGATGAACAAACTGCCGATGGAGTTTGCCGTGGAGGCACAGAAACTGCTGCAGATAAGCCTCGAAGGCTCGGTAGGGTGATCATGGCGCCGACAAAGAATTAGTAACATTGATTAAGCGATCAGTTATGAACGATATACTTCTGAAGGTCACCGACCTTCATGCCAAAGTTGAAGACAAAGAGATACTCAGGGGGATAGACCTGGAGATCCGCCCCGGAGAGGTGCATGCCATAATGGGACCCAACGGATCCGGCAAGTCAACCCTCTCGAGTGTGCTCGCCGGTAATCCCGCCTTCACTGTGACACGCGGAAGCGCCATATTCCACGGTGTCGACCTCCTCTCCCTCTCTCCCGAGGACCGCAGCCATGAAGGGCTTTTCCTTTCGTTCCAGTATCCGGTGGAGATCCCGGGGGTATCTATGGTTAATTTCATGCGCGCCGCAGTAAACGCCAAACGCAAATATTTCAATGAAGAGCCGCTCGGGGCAGGGGAGTTCCTGAAACTTATGCGCCAGAAACGAGCCATAGTGGAGCTTGACAACAAACTCGCCTCCCGCTCGGTCAACGAAGGTTTTTCCGGAGGTGAGAAGAAGCGCAACGAAATCTTCCAGATGGCGGTGCTTGAGCCGCGCCTGAGCATACTTGACGAGACCGACTCCGGCCTCGACATCGACGCCCTCCGCATCGTGGCGGGAGGTGTGAACCAGCTCAAGACCTCGCAGAACGCCACCATCGTCATAACCCACTATCAGCGCTTGCTCGATTATATAAAGCCCGATTTCGTGCATGTGCTCTACAAGGGGCGCATCGTGCGCACCGGCGGTCCCGAGCTTGCGCTCGAACTTGAGGAGAAAGGCTACGACTGGATAAAGGAGGAGAACCGATGAGCACCGCCGTTGACCAATATCTGGACCTGTACCGCGTGCATGCGGAAGCGCTCAACGCCCATTCGGCCGGAGTGCTCAACTCCATGCGCGGGGAAGCTGCGGGGGCACTCGCCCGTGCGGGACGTTTCCCCGTGCGCGGTGACGAAGGGTATGAGAAGACCTCCGTCGACGAGATGTTCGCCCCCGATTTCGGCGTGAATGTCAACCGCGTGAACATGCCGGTGGATGTGGGTGCGTCGTTCAGATGCGGCGTGCCGAATCTGTCGACCCTCCTCGCCGTGGTGGTAAACGACCGCTTCGTACCTACCTCCACACTGCTTAAAAATCTTCCGGCTGGCCTTACCGTATGCTCGCTTGCTCAGGCAGCCCGCGAAATGCCCTCTTTGGTGGAAAAACATTATGGGAAAGCGGCCCCTCTGTCAGATGCGTCGGTGGCCCTGAACACCATGCTCGCGCAGGATGGCGTTTTCATCCATGTCGCCAGGGGCACCCGTCTGGAAAAGGCGGTGCAGCTTGTCGACATCTTCCACACATCCACACCGCTTCTTGCCCCCCGCAGGGTGCTTGTGGTGGCCGAGGAGGATAGCCATGTGGCGATATTGAAATGTGACCACACCCAGGGAAGCGAGGCTTCATGCCTCAGTTCCGAAGTCGTGGAGATCTTCGCGGCTGAAGGCGCCCGTGTGGAGTGGTACGATATAGAGGAGTCAAACGACGCCACTTCACGCCGCAGTCAGCTTTTCGCACGCCAGGATAGGGGATCAGAACTGCATATATGCAGCGCCACCCTTACCAACGGGGTGACACGCAACGACTTCCATATAGATGTGACAGGCGAGCATGCCTCCACCCGTCTTTCGGCGATGGCTATCGGTTCCGACCGGCAGCATATCGACAATTCATCCATGATACGTCATGCCGCCTGTCACGGACGCAGCAACCAGCTGCTCAAATACGTGCTTGACGACGATGCCGGGGGGGCTTTCGAAGGAAGTATCGAGGTGTGCCACGGAGCCAGATTCGTTGAGGCATACCAGAGCAACCGCAATATGCTCGCTTCCAAAGGGGCGCGCATGCATGCAAAACCCCAGTTGCTGATTTACAACGACGATGTGAAATGCTCGCACGGCGCTACCACAGGGCAGGTCGACGAGAATGCCCTTTTCTACATGCGCACACGCGGCATACCCGAGGATGAGGCGCGGCGCATGCTCATGCAGGCGTTCATGGTGGATGTGATAGACACCATAAGTCTCGAGCCTCTGCGCGACCGCCTGCGCCATATGGTTGATCGCCGTTTTGCCGGGGTAAAGGCCGGATGCTCAGAGTGTGCTTCCGGTTGCTCCGAATGATAAAATATACCGATTATGAGCTACGATGTTGAAGCGCTGAGACGTGATTTTCCCATACTCAGCCGCACTGTTTACGGCAAGCCGCTTGTATATCTTGACAATACGGCGACATCACAGACACCGCGTTCTGTGGTTGAGGCTGTAGAGGATATGTATTACAACCACAAGGCCAATGTGCACCGCGGTGTGTTCTCCCTGTCACAGGAGGCCACCGGCATGATGGAGGCCACACGTGAGAAAGTGCGCTCGTATATTAACGCCGCTTCTACCTCGGAAATAATTTTCACCCGCGGCACCACAGAGGGGATAAACCTTGTGGCCTCGAGTTTCGGGAGCTTCATGGAGAACGGCGACGAGATAATACTCACCGTCATGGAGCATCATGCCAACATAGTGCCCTGGCAGCTTCTCGGCACCCGCAAGCGCATAGGGCTGCGTGTAGTGCCGATGCACCCCGACGGAAGCCTCGACCTCGAGCAGTACCGCAATCTGTTCAGCGAGCGCACACGTCTGGTGGCGGTATGCCATGTCTCCAATGTGCTCGGCACAGTGAACCCCATTAAGGAGATGGTGAGCTATGCCCACTCAATGGGTGTGCCAGTGCTTGTGGACGGCGCGCAGGCCGCCCCGCACATGAAGATGGACATGCGCGACCTCGACGCCGATTTCTACGCCTTCTCGAGCCACAAGATGTATGGCCCGGCCGGTGTGGGTGTGCTTTACGGCAAGGAGCGGTGGCTTGAGAAGATGCCTCCATACCAGGGGGGAGGGGAAATGATTTCCCATGTGAGCTTCAAAAAGACCACCTATGCCGAACTGCCGTTCAAGTTCGAGGCAGGCACCCCCGACTTTGTGGATATAGCCGCCTTCTCGGCATGCATTGACTATGTAAATGCCATAGGGATGGAGGCGATAGAGGCGCACGAGCATGAGCTGCTTGAATGGACCACCGCTGAAATGGAGAAAATCCCCGGCATGCGCATCTTCGGCACCGCTCCGGGCAAATGCGCCGTGATTTCGTTCCTGCTTGGAGATGCACACCATTACGATACAGGCATGCTTCTCGACAAGCTCGGCATCGCCGTGCGCACGGGGCACCATTGCGCACAGCCGCTGATGGAATCGCTCGGCATAGAGGGCACGGTGCGTGCGTCTTTCGGACTATACAATACGCGTGAGGAGGCCGAGGCGTTTGTCGCCGCACTCCATCGCATCGCTCCCATGCTGATGTGACGCAAACGGCTTTTTATTTGCGAAATAAATCATTAACTTTGCAGGTACGCCGCCTTTTGGCTGCGTACCTGCAAAGTTTTTACACGCTCCCTGCCAGTGGGAGGAAAATGACAGTGTCATGACTTTAAAAAAAGAATTCAAGTATCTGGGAGCCGGCGCTCTCATCTGTGCCCTGGGGTTGCTTCCAATTGACGCGGCTGCCAAAAAATCCCCCAAAGCCGGCGATGACGGGGTGAAAACCACATTCCAGACCTCACGCGAGTGGAGACCGACGATCGACAACCGAGCCGATGCGGTGATGGTCTACGGCGTCGGAGGAAATCCGAGCGACAAGAAGAGAGGCAAGCAGACCTTCGAGGAACGCGTGAAAAGCTGGAAAGACCGCGGCTATACGGTGCATTTCATGACCGGTATCGCCTGGGGAGAGTATCAGGACTATTTCACCGGCCAGTGGGACGGCAAACGCCATCTCGACGAAGGGCAGGTGACACAGCGGGGCGATACGATATGGCACGGACATATGGTCCCCTATATCGTGCCCTCCGAGAACTTCCTCAAGTATATGAAGGAGCGCCATGTGAAGCGGGTGATAGATGCCGGAGTGGATGCGATCTTCATGGAGGAGCCGGAATTCTGGGCGCGCGCAGGCTACAGCGATGCTTTCAAGAAGGAATGGAAAGAGTATTACGGTACCGACTGGCGTCCGCAGCACGAGTCTCCCGAAGCCACATATCTGGCAAACAAACTGAAATACCACCTGTATTACCGGGCCCTCAACGAGGTGTTCACCTATGCCAAGGAATATGGTCGTTCGCTCGGCCGCGACATAAAGTGCTATGTGCCCACCCATTCACTGGTCAACTACTCGCAGTGGCAGATCGTAAGCCCCGAGGCGAGCCTCGCATCGCTCCCTTGTGTTGACGGCTATATCGCACAGGTATGGACAGGCACATCGCGCGAGCCCAATTTCTTCAACGGTGTGCAGAAAGAGCGCGTGTTTGAGACGGCATATCTTGAATACGGGTCGATGGAGTCGATGACAGCGCCAACAGGCCGCAAGATGTTCTTCCTTACCGATCCCATCGAGGACCGCGCCAAGGACTGGGACGATTACAAACGCAACTACCAGGCCACCTTTGTAGCCCAGCTCCTCTATCCCGGGGTGGCCGACTACGAGATAATGCCGTGGCCCGAACGCATTTACGAGGGATTGTACCGCACGAGTGCCGACAGCAACGAAAAGACCCGCATACCGCGCTTCTATTCAGCGCAGATGCAGGTGATGGTCAATGCGCTCAACAAGATGCCCGTGAGTGGCAATAAGGTTTCCGGAACCGGTGGTATAGGGGTGCTCATGTCAAACTCGCTCATGTTCCAGCGATTCCCGCAGCATGACGGTTATGAGGATCCGCAGCTTGCCAATTTCTACGGTCTGGCTCTTCCACTTGTGAAACGCGGCGTGCCGGTAAAGACCGTGCATATCGAGAATCTCGCTTTCCCCGCCACACTTGCCGATACCAAAGTGCTGCTGATGACATATGCCAATATGAAACCGCTTGATCAGGATGCGCACCGCTATCTGGCCGATTGGGTCAGGAAAGGTGGCATGCTCATATTCTGCGGCAGCGATGCCGATCCTTTCCAGAGCGTGCAGGAGTGGTGGAATACAGGCTCGAACTCCTACAAGGCACCGTCGCAGCATCTGTTCTCCCTTATGGGAGTGCCTGAGGATGCCGCCGCAGGTGAGTATAAGGTCGGAAAAGGCACACTGCTTGTGATGCGTGATGATCCTAAGACGCATATCATAAACAAGAACGGCGACACAGCGTTTGTTGAGGCTGTCAGCCGCCTGTATGCGCTTAAGAACAAAGGCGCGCGTCCCGAGTTCAAGAACGATTTCCTGTTGAAGCGCGGTCCCTATACGATAGCGGCAGTGGTCGACGAAGGTGTGGATACAAAGCCGCTTGTGCTGAAAGGAAGCTACTTAGATATGTTCGATCCGGAACTTCCCGTGCGTGGTGAGGTGGCTGTGAATCCCGGAAGCCAGGCGCTCCTGCTTGACATTGATGCGGTTGCCAGGCCCCGGCAGCCGCAGGTGCTTGCCGCCTCGTTCCGTGAATCAGACGAAGAGACCGGCAAACGCGCTTACTCCTTTGTGGCAAAAAGCCCGATAGATACCGACGGCGTGGCGCGCGTGCTTCTTCCCGAAGCTCCTGTCAGCGTACTGGTAGATGGTGTTGAAACCGCCGATCCCTCCTCCTGGGATGCCGGCAGCCGCACCTACCTACTGAAATTCGAGAACCACCCCGACGGCCACCGCGTGCAGTTCCGCTGGTAACGTCGTTCCAATACGATTTTAACGATGAGGCTGTGTCGTAATTAAGTTTTATGAACTGCACCCCAAAAGTTGAACACAAAACTTTTGGAGTGCAGTTCATTTTGACACAGCCTCTATGTTTCAGTCCGGATAGAGAGGGTGCTGTCAGTCATCGGTCTCTGGCCGCTTCACCTTTGTGAAGAATCCCTCAGGCGACGATCCAGATGGGCCATTATGACACACCCTCATTTTATGATATATTACAGGTTCACTTCGTGAAGAATAATTAATTTTGCATTGTAAACAGACTATTACTTAAATCTACATGATACAGATGAAAAAACTTTCACTCCTTACATTCCTGCTGTCTGTATTCCTGTCGGGAAGTGCAGCGCAGACACCGGCACAGAAGTATGGCAGCTTCTCGGTGATCGGTGACTCTTACTCCACTTTCATGGGATTCACCGACCCGCTTCCCAATGCCCAGTGGTACCCGCATGCCGGAAACGCCATGGCGAGCGTGGAACAGACATGGTGGAAACTTTTTGAACATGCGAGCGGCATAGAGCTTGTGCAGAACAACTCTTTCTCAGGGAGTACCATCTGCACCCACAGCTGGAACAATACCACCGACCTTACGAACTCTTTTGTGGGGCGGGTTGACAATCTCCGCAAGGCTGGCCTCATAATAGTGGAGGGTGCCACCAACGACAACAACGCCGGTTCGGTGATCGGCAATTACGTATGGGACAATTTTACCGATGCCGACAAGCGCACTTTCCGCGGAGGCACGGCTTATGTAATTGATTTCCTGCAGAAGAAATATCCCGAATCGCAGCTTCTGTTCATGCTCAACAATGGTCTGCGCGCAGATATCAACGAGAGTGTGCAGACGATATGCGACCATTACGGGGTGCCGGTGCTCAAGCTCCACGACATAACCAAGATCGAGGACCATCCTGATTTGGCCGGCATGATCGCCATAAACGAGCAGCTGATGGAGATGCTCTGCGAGATGAATGGCATAACATACATTTCGGAAAACGCAACTGTGAATGTGCCCTCAGCCAAGACCGGAGCCGATGTGCTTGTGAACAAGCGCATGTATGCCGGGAAGTGGAACACCCTCTGCATCCCGTTCGCCATGTCCGCATCAAAAATATCCGAGATATTCGGTGAAGGCGCCGAGGTACAGACATATGCCTCATTTGCCGACAATAACGTGACACTGAAAAAGGTGGAAAGCATCGAGGCCAACAAGCCTTATGTGGTAATGCCCGGTGTGGACCTCCTGGAGCCATTCCTTGTAGAGGGTGTGGACCTTGAGCCGTCCAAGGCAGTGAAAATCGGTGATGACTGCGTAATGACAGGCGTCTATGCCCCGGTCAACGCACATTCGGGGCGCGAATACAATTACAGTTTCGCCCCTAACGGTAAAATCTATACCTACACCGACAACACAGTGAAGTTCTCTCCTCTGAGTGTGATCCTGAAACCGAAGAAGGTGGCGGATCTCACCGCGACACTTGAGGGGTACACAGCTCCCGTGCTTCCCGGGCTTTCGTTCGGCGACGCATTCTCACCCGTGCATGCGGGCAAACGCCTTTCCCCGGCTATCCCCCTGCTGGCCGCTGATCCGTTCCTTTCCGTATGGTCACATAAAGCAGTCCTCGCCGAGGGTACTACGAAGCATCTCAGTGGCTCGAACAACGCTATCGAAGGATATGTGGAGGTCGACGGTGAGCTTTACCGTTTCCTGGGCAACGAGACTGCCGAAGTCATAAAGGGTATAAAGGGCGTTACAGGCACCTCCGCGCAGGCGGTGCAGACTGCATGCACCATTACGGCCACACAGACCTATTGCGATTTTACCGCCGGAAATGTGGCTCTGTCGGTAGTGTTCTCCGCTCCGCTTCTGGTAAATGACGCTTCCACACTGCAGGCGGCAGTGAATTACGTATCATATAAAGTGACCTCGCTCGACGGGAAGGAACATGACGTGAAGTTCCATATGGCTCTGTCGGCCGATCTGGCACGCCGCTCTACCGGTGAAAGTATGAAAATTTTCACAGACGACACCGAAGGCATGACTTTCGGCAAGATGGGACGCTCCGAGCAGAATATGACCGAGGGCAACCGTGCCAACTGGGGATATATCCTCATGATGGCCGACGCGGACCGCGGACAGAGCATGTCCAAGACCGCGAAGAATCTCCTTTTCACGGATGATATGGGATCGGTGACATCGGCATCGGACTATACACTCGTGGGCAGGGATGAGAACGACATGGCCATAGGCTTCGGCTATGCCCGTTTCCCGGCTCCCTGGAAGCGCTCGTTCAGGTCGTTCAATGATCTTATGGTGTCTTATGCCGGAGAGGTTGACGCGCGCCTGAAAGCGTGCCGCGACTTCGACGCCATGATCTACAATGACGCTCTGGCAGCCGGCGGCCGTGATTATGCCGATCTGTGCCAGTCGGTTTACCGCCAGGTGATCGCCGGCTGCAAGCAGGCCGTTTCCGACACAGGAGATGTGCTGCTCTACAATATCGACGCCGGAAACAAATGGCAGATCTCCCAGGCCGATCAGCTTCTGGCTGCAGCTCCGCTCTTTCTGATGTACAATCCCCAGCTCGCCTACAACCTTTTCGAGGGTGTGCCCAACTATATAAAGATGTTCCCCGGTTTCTCGAGCCCCTACGGCAATGCTCCCCATCATCTGGGCACATGGCCGATCATGGCAGGGGTGCACCTCGACATGGGTGTGGACTCCACCACCGACCTCTGCATCCTTGCCGGTGCCGCGGTTAAGTGTGGCGTGGATGCCGCTGCCATAAGCGATTACAGCTACGAATATCTCACTTCGCTGTGCCGCTATCTCGACCTCTTCACCCTTCCCCAGTATGTGGCCAATTTCCCCAACGAGGGTTCCGAGGACGGAGCCATCAACAACAGCGCCAACCTTCGTCTGAAGAGCGTGCTCGCCATGGCATTTGTGGCTTATATCGCCGAGCAGCGCGGCAATGCCGCCGATGCCGCCTTCTATCAGGAAATGGCTGGCAGATGGGAGGAGATTTTCCGCACCACATTTGATGCCGGCGACCACTACCGCCACGGCTCCACTCTGGAATGGGGACAGAAATATCCGCTGTATTACGACCGCGCTTTCAGCCTCGACATATTCCCCGATGTGAGAAATACCGAACTTGACTGGTATGCCGCGCAGCCGATGGGTGAATATGGCCTGCAGCTTGACAGTCGCTCGGTCTCTTCCGCCAAGCTGAGCGCGACCATGCTTACTGCCGCCATGTCTGACGACTTCAAGTATTATTTCAATCCTGTGGTGCGCTATCTTGAGAACGACCTCGTGATATCACCCGTGGGTGACAAATACAACTGCCAGAAAGGTGGCGCCACCGGTGCCAAAGGCTCTGTGGCTCTCGGCAGCGTGTGGGCCAAAGCGCTTATAGACCGTCTCGGCACCGGTACCGGCATCGCCGATGTGAAAGCCGATGACAATGCAGCCACCCCCCATGCCGAAGGTATCTATGACCTTCAGGGACGCCGTGTTGCCGGCACTCCCGCTCCCGGTCTCTACATAGTCAACGGTAAGAAAACCGTCGTGAGGTAATCCGTTTTCCGGGTCTGCCCCGGCTCGCGTATAAAACCTGTCCGCTCCACCGAAGCACACATGGCTTCATGGATGCGGACAGGTTTTTATGTCTGGCGGTGTGCTGTGGGCGGGGAAAATGTTTTTTGGGGAAATGCGGGGAATTGTGTAATTTTGTGGTTATGATTGAAGGTAAGACACAGATTGCCGGAGAAACGGCGGAGGAGTGCGCGGCTGTGGAGGCTGCGCTGTATCTGTTTCCTGTGCCGCTGAGCGACAGCTCCAGGGTGAGCGATGTGTTGCCGCCGGGCAACGGCGAGCTGCTGAGGCGCATACGGCATTTTCTGGTGGAGAATGTGCGCTCGGCGCGCCGGTTCATAAAGCGTGTCGATCCTTCGATAGATGTGAACCTGATGACTTTCACGGTGCTTGACGAGCATACTCGCCCCGAAGAGGTGGAGGGGATGTTGGCGCCGCTGGAGGCGGGTGAGCCGATGGGGGTGATCTCGGAGGCGGGATGTCCGGCGGTTGCCGATCCCGGAGCCGATGCCGTGGCTGTGGCGCAGCGCAGGGGGTTGAAAGTGGTGCCTTTGGTTGGTCCTTCAAGCATACTGATGGCGCTGATGGGTTCTGGTTTCAACGGCCAGAGTTTCGCCTTCAACGGGTATCTGCCCATAGAGCCGCAGAAGCGTGCTTCCAGATTGCGCGAGATGGAGAACCGTATACGCCGTGAGCGCCAGACCCAGATATTCATAGAGACTCCATACAGAAACAATAAACTGATCGCCGAGCTCTCGCGTGCATTGCCGGGGCAGCTGCGCCTCTGTGTGGCGTCTGATATAACAGGCAAAGGGGAGAGCATCGTCACCCGTCCGCTTTCGCAATGGGCAAAGGCAAGTTATGACTACGCCAAAGTGCCTACCATATTCCTGTTGTTCAACTGATTCAGACTATGGCGCGATTCAAGAAAAAAGGTGGCTGGAACGACGGTATGACCGGTCTGTTTGATAATCTCGGGGACAATCTTTTCCCTGAGGTGGCTCCTATTCCAGTGTCGCCTCATATAGAGGCCGCAGCCAGAAAACATCTCGAGGAGCGTGAGCGCCGGCGCACCGATATTTTCAGCGACGAGGACGGGGCTTTCGCCCCCCTTGACGTGCTTCCGGACATCAATAAACTGAGCTTCATATCGTTCGGTAGCGGCAGTTCAGGCAACTGTGCCTACATCGGCGACTCCGATACAGGACTGCTGATTGATGCGGGTGTGGATTTCAACGCCGTGGTGCTCGAACTGAAGCGCAACGGCATACCTATGACGCGAGTGAAGGGAATACTCCTTACCCATGACCATTCCGATCATGTGAGGTATGTCTATTCCTTTGTGCGCAAATACCGTCATATCGGGGTGTACTGCACTCCGCGTACGCTCAACGGACTTCTGCGCCGCCACAGCATATCCAACCGCATAAAGGATTACCATCGCGCCATATATAAGGAACATCCGTTCAGGATAGGAAACTTCGAGATACTGGCGTTCGAGGTGATGCATGACGGTACCGACAATGCCGGATTCTTCATCACCAGAGGAGACCACCGCATGGCAGTGGCCACCGATCTGGGGTGTGTGAGTGACCGTGCCGACCATTACATGCGCCAGGCCAACTATCTGATGATAGAGGCCAATTATGACAACGGCATGCTTGAGGCGGGTCCTTATCCCGAATATCTGAAGGCGCGCATACGCTCGGCTACAGGACATCTTGACAACAATGTCACGGCCGCTTATCTCGCACAGATCTACACTCCGCAACTGCGCCAGATCTTCCTATGCCATCTCAGCAAGGACAACAATCTTCCCGAAGTGGCTCTTAAGGCCGTGGAGCAGGCTCTCCTCGCCGCTGGGGTGCCGCAGGTGGGCGACGGCTCCGAAACCCCCTACGCACGCATGGCGCCTGTGCAACTCAGGGCGTTGCCCCGGTTCGACTCCACCGGGCTGGTCACACTGCGCCTTGACTGACCGTTTACTTGTTGAACCTCATTTAGATAACCGCATATGTCAAAACCCGGTAAACTGAAATGCTGGATCGAAGCCATGAGGCTCCGCACTCTTCCTGTTTCGGTGGCGGGTGTATTTACAGCGACGGGGCTGGCTCTTGCCGACGGTGGCTTCCGGTGGCTTCCTGCCGTGATATGCCTCGTGTTCGCTGTGCTCGCCCAGATAGCATCCAACTTCGCCAACGAGTATTTCGATTATCGCGACGGCCTTGACCGCAAAGGGCGCGTGGGACCGCGCCGCGGTGTCACCGAAGGAGACATTTCCCCGCGCTCCATGCTTGCCGCTGCCCTGGGATCGCTCGGAGTGGCCGCCCTGTTGGGGCTGTCGCTCATCTATTGGGGCGGATGGTGGCTCATAGCCGCCGGAATATTGATCGTTGCCGGTGCACTGGCTTATTCCACCGGCCCTTATCCTCTGTCGCGCCACGGGTGGGGGGAAGCGGCTGTGATATTCTTTTTCGGAATAGCTCCGGTGACCCTTACATATTATGTGCAGACCGGGGTGTGTACCCCGCAGGTATGGATGGCGGCTGTAGCAATCGGGCTACTTGGCGCCAATGTGTTGATAGTTAATAATTACCGCGATATAGACGATGACCGTGCCGTGGGGAAGCTCACTCTGGCGGTGCGTTTCGGAGCGAAATTCACCCGCGGGCTGTATCTGTTCAACGGTCTGGCGTCATGGGCGCTCCTGTGTGCGGTCTGGTATAAGTTCAGTTGGGGAGCCATCCCGAGCATTTTTCAGCTGATGAGTGTCATAACACTCCGGAAACAGCTCGGCACGCTTCAGGGGAGGGCGCTGACCGCCCTTCTCGCACGCACCGCCCTGCTGATGCTTCTGCTGAGCCTGGCGATAGTGCTTCTGGGAGCCTTCCATGCTTGACTTCCGCTGCTCTGACTTCTAATCTTCTAAAACTACAAGTTTTGCATCTCAAACGCCTTGCCATAACGAATTTCAAGAACATCGCCGATGCCCGGCTGCGGTTCAGCCCAAAGATCAACTGCTTTCTGGGCAACAACGGCATGGGGAAGAGCAACCTGCTCGACGCGGTGCACTACCTGAGCTTTTGCAAAAGTTTTACCGGACTGGCCGACGCCGCTCTGGTGAAACGCGGTGAGGAGTTTCTCACGATGCGGGGCGAATATGACCGCAAAGGCGTAGATGAAGAACTGCAGGTGGGGCTGCTTCCCGGAAAACGTAAAAGTTTCAAGCGCGGGGGAAAAGAATATGACCGCCTCAGCGCCCACATCGGAGCCTTCCCGCTGGTGCTTGTGGCGCCTGCCGACCAGGAGCTTGTGAGCGGCACGGGGGAGGAGCGGCGCCGTTTCATGGATCAGGTGATCTCGCAGACAGACCCTCTCTATCTCGACCATCTCATACGTTACGGGCGTGCCCTGCAGCAGCGCAACAAACTGCTGCGCGACCACGCCGTGGATCCCTCGCTCTATCTCGCCATAGAGATGGCCATGGAGCGTTCGGCTGCATACATCACGCGTGCACGCCAGAAATGGGTGGAACGTCTTACAGGTATTTTCGGGCGTTATTACGAACGGATAGCGGCCGACGGCGAGATACCGTCGATAAGCCTGAAGAGCCATCTGTCGGAGAATCCCGACGGGCTGATGGCGCTCCTTGACTCCACACGCCGCCACGACGAGATCGTGGGACATACCTCGGTGGGGCCGCATCGCGATGACATAGACCTGTGGCTTAACGGGATGCCCGTGCGCCGCGCCGCCTCGCAGGGGCAGTGCAAGACCTACACCATAGCCCTGCGTCTGGCGCAATATGATTTCATGCGGGAGGCGGCCAGGATGAAACCCCTGCTGCTCCTCGACGATATCTTCGACAAGCTCGACGCCACCCGCGTGGAACGTCTGGTGGAAATAGTTTCGGAAGACATTTTCGGACAGATATTCATCACCGACACCAACCGCGACCATCTCGACCACATAATGAGCCGGTCGGCCAACGACCACCGTTCATGGATGGTGGAGGACGGCACATTCACACTTATGGCATCATCGGCCGGGGAGCCCGATGCCGATGACCCACCGCAACAACAGCCCACAGCATGAAACGTACAGACCCGATGAGCATACGCCAGATCATTGACAAGGTGCTCGACAATTCATCGCGGAAAAACGAATACATGGAGCAGCGCGCCATGTCGTACTGGCCAGATGTGGTGGGGCCAGGGATAAACCGGCTGACACAGCGGCGCTACGTGAGCCGTGGCGTGCTGCATGTGTATGTATCGTCGGCTCCCCTCAAGACAGAACTGGAGTTTCAGAAATCCTCCATAATAGCCGCCCTCAACTCCCTGGCCGGATCCGAAGCGCTGACAGAGCTTCGTATACACTGACGGCCGGTAGACAGAATGATTTTGAACAGTTACCAAATAGTTGCTTATATATATGAGAGAACCTGTAATACTGCCCGAGGCAAACAACGAGAAAGTACCTCAGGCACAGCATCCATTCTACCACATGGTGGAGATCCAGACCCGTTTCAACGATTTCGACATGCTCGGCCACCTCAACAATTCGGCCTACCTGCAGTTCATGGATCTCGCCAAAGTGCGCTATTTCGAGGCTGTCACGGGCAAACCGCTCGAGATGGGCGGGATAGCCACAGTGATAGTAAACATAAACGTAAGTTTCTTTTCTCCGTCATATTTCGGGGAGAATCTGGCGGTGCTCACAGCTTGCGTTAAGATCTCCCAACGCAGCTTCGTGCTTGAGCAGCGGGTGGTTAACCCCGCTACAGGAGATGTGAAATGTGTGGCTTCGGTGGTCATGGCGGGTTTCGATCCGAAGACACGGCAGGGTGTGGAGCTTGACGCCGCATGGGTGGCCGACCTGGGCCGTTTTGAGAGCGGTGTTTGAAAATATGCGGAAATTTTCTAATTTTGCCGTATAGAGGTGCCATGACAGGCATAAACCACAAATTTTCATTATTTCCCGGTTGGGTAGGGACATAATTTTACGTGACATGCAGATAGAGCAGACTATGCGCGATATTCTCCTTGCGGAGAGCGAAGCGATAAAAAACATACCGTATACTCCTGACTATGACAAGGCGGTGGAGCTGATAGTGGAACATGTGCATCGCCGTGGCGGCAAACTCGTGACTTCGGGTATGGGGAAGGCCGGTCAGATAGCCATGAACATAGCCACAACGTTCAGTTCCACAGGCATCCCCGCGGTGAACCTTCACCCCTCGGAGGCACAGCACGGCGACCTCGGCGTGCTGCAGCCCGACGATGTGATGCTGCTGATTTCCAATTCAGGCAAGACACGCGAGATACTGGAGCTGGTAAGCCTCGCCCGCGGACTCATAACCGATGTGCCTATCATTGTGATAACAGGCAACGGAGAGAGCGAGCTCGCCCGTCTGGCCGACGCCACACTTCCCACCGGAGGAGCGCCGGAAGTATGCCCCCTCGGGCTTACCCCCACCACATCCACCACTATGATGACCGTCATAGGCGACATACTCGTGGTGAATGTGATGAAACTCACCGGATTCACACGTCAGGACTATGCCATGCGTCATCATGGCGGCTATCTCGGCCATGCGGCCCGTCAGGGGAACTGACGGAAACACAAGTCGGTTAATTTGTAATACAGATAATAAGTAAGTGAGCACATCATTGAGCGGAGCCGCCCCCTCGGGGAAGCTCCCGGAACTTGATAACGTAAGGGTGGCTATCGTGGCCGCCGAGTGGAACGGACATATCACCTCGCGCCTTACCGAAGGCGCCCTGGAGGTGCTGAAAGGTGCCGGTCTTGACATGAAAGAGGATGTAAGCGTGTTTCATGTGCCCGGAGCGGTGGAGTTGACCTTCGCCGCGTCGCAGCTCATAGAAGCGAGCCTTTTCGACGCAGTGATAGTATTTGGATGCGTCATCCGCGGCGGAACACCGCATTTCGACTATGTGTGCCAGAGCGTGACACAGGGCATCACCGGTCTCAACGCCGACTGCGATACTCCGGTCATTTTCGGCGTGCTGACCGTAGACACCGAGCAGGACGCGCTTGACCGTGCCGGCGGCCCTCTCGGCAACAAGGGAGCCGAAGCCGCTGAAGCCGCCATCAAAATGGTGGATTTCAAGCGCAAGGTTGAGGAATTATAATGAAAAATAATTAACTTTGCACCCCGTAGTGTTTGAAACGCACTACGGGGTGCATGTGCGTCCGTACACCCCGGCGCGGGCATCTGGCTCGTAGAAGACGTAGTTTAAAGCTATATAAACTTTTCTACAGTGGAAACCAAGTACATTTTCGTGACCGGCGGTGTGGTGTCATCGCTTGGCAAAGGTATCATTTCATCGTCGTTGGCAAATCTTTTGATCGCCTGCGGATTTCGTGTGACAATCCAGAAGTTTGACCCGTACATAAACATCGATCCGGGGACGCTCAACCCCTATGAGCACGGAGAGTGTTATGTGACAGTCGACGGCCATGAGGCTGATCTTGACCTTGGCCATTACGAGCGTTTTACCAACATACGCACCACACGTGCCAACAACGTGACGACCGGTCGCATCTATCAGAGTGTGATCGACAAGGAGCGCCGCGGAGATTACCTTGGCAAAACGGTGCAGATCGTGCCCCACATCACCGACGAGATAAAACATCAGGTGAAGCAGCTCGGCAAAACGGGTCAGTTTGATTTCGTGATCACCGAGATCGGGGGTGTGGTAGGCGACATAGAGTCGCTTCCGTTTCTGGAGGCAGTGCGTCAGCTCCGGTGGGAGCTTGGTCGCGACAGCGTGTGCATACACCTCACCTATGTGCCCTACATCGCAGCCGCCAAAGAGCTGAAGACCAAGCCGACGCAGCACTCGGTGAAGCAGCTGCAGCAGCTCGGCATACAGCCCGACGTGCTTGTGTTGCGCACCGAGCATCATGTGACCCCCGAAGTGCGCCGCAAGATAGCGCTCTTCTGCAATGTGGCGCCCGACGCGGTGGTGGAGAGCATCGACCTCCCCTCCATCTACGAGGTGCCGGTGAAGATGCACGAGCAGGGGCTCGACAGCATAGTGCTCCGTCTGACCGGTCTGCCTGCCGACAAAGAGCCGCACATGGCTCCCTGGCTCGGCTTCCTCGACAAGATGCACAATGCCGAGGGGAGCGTGACCATAGGTCTGGTGGGTAAATATGTGGAGCTGCAGGATGCCTACAAGTCGATCAACGAATCGCTTTTCCAGGCAGTCACATACGAGGGAAAGAAACTCGACCTGAGATTCATCCATTCCGAAAAACTGGATGAAAGCAATGTCGACGATACACTGCGTCCGATGGACGGTGTGGTCATAGCCCCCGGTTTCGGCCACAGGGGCATAGAAGGGAAGTTTGTGGCACTCAAATGGTGCCGCGAGCATGATGTGCCTACTTTCGGCATATGTCTCGGCATGCAGTGCATGGTCATAGAATATGCCCGCAATGTGCTCGGGCTTGCCGACGCCAACTCCACGGAGATGGACACGAAGACACCATACAACGTGATCGATCTCATGGAGGGGCAGAAGAGCATCTCGAATATGGGAGGCACCATGCGCCTCGGCGCCTACGACTGCGCCCTGCGTCCCGGTTCGCTTGCCGCGCAGGCCTATGGCAAGACACTCGTGAGCGAGCGTCACCGCCACCGCTTCGAGTTCAACGAGGAGTACCGCTCCCGTTTCGAGGATGCCGGCATGCAGTGCGTGGGGGAGAACCCCTCCACACACCTGGTGGAAGTGGTGGAAGTACCCGGCAAGCGCTGGTATCTGGGCACCCAGTACCATCCGGAATACTCCTCGACGGTGCTTTCGCCCAACCCTCTCTTCATCGGCTTCATCGACGCCGCGATAAAATACAAAAAGGAAAGAGACAAAACCATTGACTAAATTATAAGAGCTACTTATTGATGGACAAAAACACGTTATACGGTCTGCTGATGATGGGCCTGGTGATATTCGGGTTCATGTATATCAACAACAGGGATCAGCAGAAGATGCAGCAACAGCTTCAGGAGCAAGCCGAGAAACAGCAGCAACAGGAGGCCGTCGCAGCCCGCAAGTCGCTTACTGTGGACTCTATCCGTCCGGAAGAGCTGGCCGGCATCGCGGCGGTATTGCGTCAGGCAGGCACGCCTGTTGCCGGCTCCGATACCACATCGGCTGCCACGATGCGTTACCGCACCAGGACGGTGGACCTCACCGTGACAGGCGACCAGGTTTCAGGTACCGTGCAGGCAAATGACACTGTGGTGCCTTACGCCGATCTTGTGGCATCGCGTTTCGGCACCGGTCTTTCGCTGCAGGACCGTATTGCGGCCGTGGAGAACCTGCGTGCGGCGCTTGCCGACGCAGACCGTTACCGCGGTTTCGCACGCCATCTCAACGGTGAGGAGAAGACCGTGGAGCTGAAAAACGATGTGCTTTCGCTCTCCATCAGCAATCATGGCGGCAACATCGCGGGGGCTACCCTCCTGAAATATGACACCTATGTCAACACCGATCCCAAGACCGGCAAGATCGACACCGCCAATGTGGAAGTGTGCCGTCCGGAATATTCAGGATACAACTTCATACTCACCTCCGCCACACGCCGTTTCGATACATCCACGTTCTATTTCACTCCCGAGGTGGTCAACGACTCCACCGTGATGATGAAACTTGATCTCGGCGGGGGCGCTTTCTGGGCTTTGCGCTATACACTCCCCGCAGACTCCTATGTGGTGCGCATGGATGTGGTGCAGAACGATATGGGCAAGGTGATACCCCCTTCTGTGGCCACTATGGAGATGATCTGGCACCAGAAGATGGGTCGCAACGAGCGCGGACGTGTGTTCGAGGAGCGTAACTCCGGCATCTATTACAAATATGCCGGTGATTCCCCCGACGAACTCGGCAATACAGGCAACCACACCGAGACACTCAACCAGCAGCTGAGGTGGATCGCTTTCAAGAACCAGTTCTTCTCATCGGTGATGATACCCCGCGGCAATTTCGTTGGCGCCGAGGTGACATCAACAGATCTGAAGGGTGATCCGATGTTCGTGAAAGACCTTACCGCGAAGGCCACTGTGAACTACTCGTCTGCATCCGAGAATCCGGTGAGCGTGGATATATTCTATGGTCCCAACCTCTACCCCCTGCTCAAACGTCTTGACAAGAGCATCGTGGCCGAGGAGGGCGGAAACTCCGGCGAGGACCTGCAGCTTCAGAACCTCATCCCTCTGGGTTGGCCTATCTTCCGTTGGATAAACACACTGGTGATCATTCCGGTGTTCACCTTCCTGAGCGGATTCATCAAGAGCTACGGCATAATCATCCTGCTTCTCACTCTCTTTATCAAGCTTGTTCTGTTCCCGCTGACCTACAAGAGCTTCAAGTCGCAGGCAAACATGCGTGCCCTCGCTCCCGACATCAAGGAGATCAACGAGAAATATCCTGGCCAGGAGAATGCCATGACACGCAACCAGAAGACGATGGAGCTGTATTCCCGTGTGGGAGCCAGTCCGTTCGCCGGCTGTCTGCCGATGATGCTCCAGATGCCTATCCTCATCGCGATGTTCTGGTTCTTCCCCTCGTGCATCGAGCTTCGCGGCCAGTCGTTCCTGTGGGCGCAGGATCTCGCGGCGCCTGACGTGATCTTCACGCTGCCGTTCACGATCCCGTTCTATGGCAACCATGTGAGCCTCTTCTGTCTGCTCATGACAGCCACCAACGTGATCTACACCCGTGTCAACATGCAGAACCAGCCTTCATCCTCCTCGATGCCCGGCATGAAGATGATGATGTACCTGATGCCGGTCATGTTCCTCTTCATATTCAACGACTACGCCGCAGGCCTGAGCTACTATTACTTCCTTTCGCTCCTGATCACCATTGTGCAGACCTATATATTCCGTCTCTGCACCAATGACGAGAAAGTGCGTGCGCGCCTTATGGCAAACGCTGCCAAGCCCAAAAAGAAATCGGGCTTCATGGCACGCCTTGAAGAAGCGCAGCGTCAGCAGCAGGCCATGCTTCGCGAGCAGCAGAAACGCAACAACAACGGCAAGGGACGCCGCTGATCACGGTTGTTGAAAAAACTTCTCCCGGAGGCATCAGAGTTTATCACCGCAGCAGTGGCGATTCTGATGCCTCCGGTTGCAAATTGCAGGATATTGCTTAAGTCAGCTATTTTTATGAAAACAGGATTGTCGCTTTTGTCAGCCGTTATTTTGGCGGCGTCTTTGTCGGTACAGGGGGCAGACCCTGTTGCCACATCATCAGGCACATCGCCCATACGTGCCATAAATTTCGGGAAATATGC
The DNA here is from genome assembly GCA_949742535.1 of uncultured Muribaculaceae bacterium. Classification (GTDB taxonomy): domain Bacteria; phylum Bacteroidota; class Bacteroidia; order Bacteroidales; family Muribaculaceae; genus UBA7173. The sequence goes on from CATJQX010000270.1 coordinate 22,529, forward strand.
GGAAGCCAACCGCAGCCTCGCTCCCTTGAAGAAAGGGGAGAAGCGTGTGGTATTTCTGGGAAGTTCAATTACCGAAGGGTGGATGACGGCGCATCCCGAGTTTTTTGAAAACAACGGATATATAGGCCGCGGCATAAGCGGACAGTCCACATATGCCCTGCTGCTGCGTTTCCGCAGCGATGCGCTCGACCTCTATCCCACATGCATAGTGCTCGGAGCGGGGGAGCCTGACATAGCCGCCGGCGACAGCGACTACGACGAAGACCGTACATTCGCCAATATCGTCACCATGTGCGAGCTTGCCAAAATGCACGGGGTGAAGATGGTGCTCACCTCACTCCTCCCCACCGAGGGGTATTACTGGAACCAGAACGCCACCAATGTGCCCGACAAGATAGAGAGCCTCAACAAACGCATCAAGGCATACGCGCTTGCCAACCGCATACCTTATGCCGATTATTATTCCCCGCTGGTTCACCCCGGCGACAGGGCGCTCCCGGTGACTTTCAGCGACGACGGTGTGCACCCCAACGGGTTCGGCTACACCATCATGGAGCCTATAATACATGCCATACTGAAAAAAATCTGACCCCGGGGACAACCGAATATGCCCCGGATGTAGGCTGAGTTCGCGAGATTTTTGTTATTTTTGCACGAATACGCAAAATAATTTTCACAACTTACTTATGCAGGTAAAACCGAAAAAAGCACTCGGACAGCATTTTCTTACAGATCTGGGGGTGGCGAGGCGCATAGCCGACACTCTCGACGGTTACACGGAGCTTCCGGTAGTGGAGGTGGGTCCCGGCATGGGTGTGCTCACGCAATTTCTTCTTGAAAAGGGGCATGACCTCACAGTAGTGGAGATCGACACCGAGAGCGTGGCCTATCTCAGGGTGAATATGCCTGCTCTTGAGGGGCGCATTCTCGAGGACGATTTTCTGAAACTTGATCTGGGCGCCCTGTTCCCCGGCCGGAAATTCTGTGTCATAGGAAACTATCCCTACAACATATCCTCCCAGATATTTTTCCACGTTCTCGAGTGGAAGGACCAGGTGGCGTGCTGCTCGGGAATGCTCCAGAAAGAGGTGGCTGAAAGACTTGCAGCCCCTCCCGGCACAAAAGCCCGCGGCATACTGAGCGTGCTGTTGCAGGCGTGGTATGATGTGGAGTATCTTTTCACAGTCGACGAGCATGTGTTCAATCCGCCGCCAAAGGTGAAATCGGGAGTAGTGAGGCTCACGCGCAACGGCGTGACCGATCTCGGATGTGACAGCGCACGCTTCAAAGCTGTGGTGAAGGCCACCTTCGGGCAGCGCCGCAAAACGATCAGGAACTCCATAAAGCCCCTGCTCCCCCCCGGCGCCCCGATGCCGGAGAGCCCGTTGCTGGCCATGCGCCCCGAACAGCTTACCGTAGCACAGTTCGTGGAGCTTACGAATCTGATCGGCTGACCATGCGCCTCAGTGTAATTTTGTTGAATAACTTACTTTATTGAGAGTAACTGAACGGTGAAGGAGTTTAACGAAGAATATATCGATAACGTCAGGCATATCGCCGATACGCACGACGAGGCTGCTGCGAAGCAGATGCTGGAAGATCTCCACCCTGCGGATATAGCGGAGCTTTTCAAGGAGCTTGATCTGGAGGAGGCGGAGTATCTCAACCGGCTGCTCGACGGAGACAAGGCTGCCGATGTGCTCATGGAACTTGACGAGGAGGACCGCCGCAAGCTCCTGAGCGACATGGAGCCGGAGGATATCGCCCGCAAGTTCGTTGACCACCTCGACACCGACGAGGCTGTGGACCTTATACAGGAACTCGACGAGGAGGACCGCGACGAGGTGCTCTCGCACATCGACGATGTGGAGCAGGCGGGCGACATCATTGACCTTCTAAAATATGACGAGGACACGGCCGGCGGTCTGATGGGCACCGAGATGCTTGTCGTAAACGAGAACTGGAGCATGCCCGAGTGCATCAAGCAGCTCAGGATGCAGGCCGAGGATATGGACGAGATATATTACGTCTATGTTGTCGACAACGAAGACAGGCTGCGCGGCACACTCCCGTTGAAGGAACTTATAACCCACCCTTCGGTCTCGAAGATAAAAAATGTGATGGAGACCGATCCTGTGGCGGTGAAAACCGACACGACACTCGACGATGTGGCCATTGATTTCGAGAAATATGACCTTGTGGCCATGCCGGTGATCGACTCCATCGGGCGCCTTGTGGGGCATATAACGGTGGACGACGTGATGGACCGCGTGCGCGAGTCATCTGAGCGCGACTATCAGCTGGCATCAGGTCTGTCGCAGGATGTGGAGTCCGACGACACTCTGTGGCAACAGACCAAAGCGCGCCTTCCATGGCTGCTTATGGGTATCGTGGGTGGTATCGGCAACTCACTTATCCTCGGCAATTTCGAGCAGGGGTTCGTGACCAATCCCGCCATGGCACTGTTTATCCCCATGATCGGCGGCACAGGCGGCAATGTCGGCATACAGTCGTCGGCCATAGTAGTGCAGGGTCTGGCCAACGGCTCGCTTGACCTGAAAGATACCGGGCGCCAGATCCTCAAGGAGGTCGGCGTGGGGTTTGTAAACGGCCTGGTGATCTCGCTGCTTGTTTTCATATACAACGCATTCCAGCTTAATCCGCTCAATCCCACTACTGTGGCGGTGAGTCTGTCGCTGATGGCGGTGGTACTGTTCGCTTCGGTATTCGGCACATTTGTGCCGCTTACGCTCGAGCGTTTCAAGATAGATCCCGCCCTTGCCACCGGCCCCTTTATATCAATCACCAACGACATCATAGGCATGCTCATATACATGCTTATCTGCTCGTGGCTTATGTCGGTGCTCGGCTGAATGATATGGAACTGTTCAGTGTAGAATTTTATGTGATCATGTTCACTCTGGCAGCCATGCTGGTGGGGCTTATCGTGAAACCGAAAGACAAGGGCCCCGCGCAGACATCGTTTGCCGTGCCGCTCACACTCGACCGGGAGACCGACACCACCCCGCGCATAGAGTTCAGGTGCCTCGATAACGGCGATGTGGTCCTGATCAGGAGCGGTCTCTACGGCATTACGGATGCCGCCACCGTGGCGCTTGCCATTACACGCATCGGTTTCGACATATCCATCGAGGAACGTATAACTCCCGGCAACGGGGGAATGCCTGTGGAGCGCGCCACATTTCTCCTTGACAATCTCGGCGCCGAGCGTTATCATCTCACTTACAATGCCTCGTCGTTCTCCCTGTTTCTGTCAACAACACTTGTCAACCGCCCGGGCATAAACTTCACCCGCCCTTTCACCCGCTCTTGAGGGCTTTGCCCATAAAAATATACAAAAAAAGTGGTAATTTTTTTGCACATTTAATAATTAGTGTTAATTTTGCCGCTGTCGTTGACCCCTCTGCAGAAGGCGTGTCAAAGACAGAGTACACACAAAAAATTATCAATTTACATCATTGATTATGAAACTTTACAAAGCACTTGCGCTTGCAGGCGTGCTGGCGGTAGCAGGTTCGGCATCCGCAGAAGACTACAACCGTGTAGCGATCTCGTACGACAACACACATTTCGGCTACAACAAAGATTACAAGGCAGATGAAGACGAGGATCCTTCTTTCAGCACCAACGGTTTCGGTCTGAACTACATCCACGGATTCAGCCTCTCCAACAGCCTCCCTATGTTCCTTGAGGTAGGTGGTAACGTGAACTTCAATTTCTATTCCAACACGGAAGAGTTCAAATTCGCCGGTGAGACCGAAAAATACAAGAGCCAGTTCCAGAACATCAATCTGCAGGTGCCTGTAAACTTCGTATGGCGATTCAATGTAGTTGAGGATTTTACAATCGCTCCTTATGTGGGTCTGAACTTCAAGCTGCATTTCGTAAGCAAAACCCGCGCATACATGGATGGCGACTGGGAAGACAAGGCTGAGGAAGATGAGGCAAAAGAGTGGACAAATCTTTTCAGCGACTCCAAAGACAAGGGCGTGGGTGACAAGGATTTCACATGGAATCGTTTCCAGATGGGATGGCATGTAGGCGCGACTTTCCAGTACACACAGTGGAGCCTGGGCGTGCAGTACGGCACAGACTTCATCCCGGCATACAGCCACACTTTCAAGGCTGAGGAAGGCGGCAAAGATTTTAAACCCGCTATCAATACCGGCAACCTCAAACTCTCTGTGGGATACACTTTCTGATAGGTATTCCTAAACAGGATTATGAATAAATGCGGCCTGTGTCCTTGCAAAAGGGGCACGGGCCGCACAGTTGTTTTGCAGAATAGAAAAAATGTAGTAATTTTGCACCGCCTTTCCGGCTCATATAGCAGTCCCCGGAAGGTTCCCTACATATTGTAGGCCCCGACAGCCCCGTGAGGGGAGCGTCCGGGCCATGTGGAAAAATTTGATTGCTTGCAACCACTAAAAAAAATGCTAAAAAGACCCATGCACTATCTTTTTACATCGGAATCTGTTTCCGAAGGCCATCCCGACAAGGTGGCCGACCAGATCTCAGACGCCATCGTCGACGAGATGCTCGCGCGTGACCCTAACTCGAAAGTGGCATGTGAAACCCTCGTTACTACCGGCCAGGTGATAGTGGCCGGCGAGGTGAAATCGACCGCACAGGTAGATGTGGCAGCCACTGCCCGCAAAGTGATAAACTTGATAGGATACAACCATTCCGCGCTTAAGTTCGACGGCGACTCGTGCGGCGTGCTCAATGCCCTGCATGAGCAGAGCCCCGATATAAACCGCGGTGTGGAACGCGCTGTGGAAGAGGAGCAGGGAGCCGGCGACCAGGGCATGATGTTCGGGTACGCATGCAGCGAGACCCCGCTCTACATACCCCTTACGGTGGCTCTCAGCCATGCTGTCCTCAAAGAGCTTTCCAAGATCCGCCGCGACGAGAGCGCGATGACATATGTAACCCCTGCGGGGGTGCGCAAATCATATCTGCGTCCCGACGCCAAAAGCCAGGTGACAGTGGAGTATGACGAGCAGAACCGTCCGGTGAAAGTGGATACCGTAGTGGTCTCCACCCAGCATGACGATTTCATTCTGCCTGAAGAAGGCATGTCGCAGGAGGAGGCAGACGAGAAGATGCTCGCCGTGATCCGCCGCGACGTGGAGGAGGTGCTTATCCCCCGGGTGCGTGCCGCTCTTCCTGAAGAAATCCGTGCCCTCTGGCCCGACCGTATCACCCTCCATGTGAACCCTACAGGCAAGTTTGTCATAGGCGGCCCACACGGAGATACCGGCCTCACAGGCCGCAAGATAATAGTGGATACCTACGGCGGCCGCGGCGCGCACGGCGGCGGCGCTTTCTCAGGCAAGGATCCCTCGAAAGTTGACCGTTCCGCGGCCTATGCCGCACGCCATATCGCCAAGAACCTTGTGGCGGCAGGAGTGGCCGGCGAGGCGCTTGTGCAGGTGGCTTATGCCATCGGTGTGGCAGAGCCGGTGAGCCTGTATGTCAATACGCGCGGTACGGCGAAAGTAGGCATGACCGACGGGGAGATCTCCCGCAAAGTGCGCGAGATCTTCGACATGCGCCCCAACGCCATAGAGAAACGCCTCGGACTGAGAGCGCCAATCTATCTTGAAACCGCCACTTACGGCCACATAGGGCGCACCCCGCGCAAAGTGGTGAAAACCTTCGTCTCACGCGACGGTGGGACAGTAAGCCGCGAGGTTGAGCTCTTTACCTGGGAGAAGCTCGACTATGTGGACCGTGTGCGTGAGGCATTCGGGCTGTAACGGCATTGTGTAACAACTCTATATGGAGGGTGTGTCATAATGGCCCATCTGGGTCGTCGCCCGAGGGATTCTTCGCAAAGGCGAAGCGGTCAGAGACCGATGACGGGTTCGGTCATTGACCTCAGTCAACTCCCGTCACCCTCACCCTCGGGCTCCTACCA
>CATJQX010000271.1 GCA_949742535.1 uncultured Muribaculaceae bacterium
ACAGACCGCGAGATCTACCGTGTGGTAAACCCATACAGCCCTTCATGTGCCATTGCCGGTCCGTTCAACGACACTCTTGACAAAATGTATAGCGGCGACCAGGCGCAGTATCGTCCCGATGCATTCCGTACCGACGACACTTTCTGGTTCGTTTTCGATGTCACGGATCCTAAAAACATCACCTTTGAATCAGGACGCCCCAACGGAAGCGGTAACGGCCATTTCATGTATACAGATTTTTATGCCAGTTCCCTCTATGAAAGTGAATTCAGGGACAAACGTCTCATTATTCCGCATTTTGACTTCTTCCCCCTTATCATAGATCTTCCCGGTTACCGCGGTATAGGTTTCCAGCAGACAGATGATGACTACAGCAACATAATCGGCAACGTGGCTCCGGCAGCGAAAGAAATCCGATATATCATCATGCCTGCACAGCTTCAGAAGCCCACAGACGCCGAGTTTACAGCAGAAGCAGCACGTGTTGCGAACAGAAGCACATCTTATGCCGTACATACCGTGACTCCTCAGGCCGCCTCAGATCCCGGTTCCGGAAACGTTGCGGTTCTACCTTACAAGTCCCTTATCGATGCTCCGTCATGGATGCTGATAGTACCGATCGACAATTCAGGAAAAGCATTCGATCATTTTGTTGCTCCGCTTTCATGCCGTTACGAATACACCGGTGTGACAGTAACCGAAGAGCTTTTGAGCCCGTTCGCTACCGATCCGGCATTCTTCGGCGCGTTCAACGATCTGACTGCTGTCCGCACAGTTTCACCTGAAGATCTCAACACAGACATATACACTCTCCCAAATCCCTACACACAGGATCCGGGATGGTATAGCTATGTCACACTCCACAGTAAACCGGTGGGAGACTGGTCGTTCCGCCATACCCACGACACCGGAGATGGCAATGAATATATATCTTTTGGCATAATACCTACAGGAATATCAATAGATGAACTCTACGCAGGTGACTATTATCTGTACGCCTCTGTAGATAACGGTACCCGCAACGGCGACATGTTTACTTTCCCCATCATATATGTCGGTATAGAAGGATTTGGATATGAATATGCACATACTCCGCATTTTGAGGGCGCATGTTTCACAATCAACATCCCGGGCGCCGGTTCCAACGGCATCGACGATGTTAAGGCCGATACCGGCAACAACGCAAACGCGCCTGTAGAATACTTCGACTTGCAGGGACGCCGTGTGACCAACCCCTCGGCAGGCATCTATATCCGTCGCCAGGGCAGCCACTCCTCCAAGATCTACGTGAAATAATCATATCAGAGGGTGTGTCATAATGGCCCATCCGGACAGAAACAAGACGGTGTGTCAAAATCCGCAAATTTTGACACACCGTCTTTTAACCGGCAAAAACAGAAAATCGGTGAAACTTTCTTTTGAAACTTTCTTTGAACTTTGCTGCTTATTTTTCTCTTAGATTTACTTGTTGTTTGAAAAAATATGAGTAATTTTGCGCCGTCTCAGGTTTTGTGTGCATCGCAAGATGCCATGAATTAAAAGGGAATCAGGTGAGAATCCTGAACAGACCCGCTACTGTGAGTCCGCCAAGGATTTCCGTAGATTATAGTCACTGGTCATGATATGACTGGGAAGGCTTACGGAAACAGGACAAGTCAGGAGACCTGCCGGGACCATTGTATCATTAATCCCGAGGACTGGATGCTATGATAGCGACATATGAAATACAAGACATTTGCGACTTTCTGCAAGGGAACTCATATAAACCCATGGTTGCTCCGGTGAAGTCAATGAGACTTTGCCCTTTGCTGTATGCCAATCATTGAACATACAAAAATCGCGAGAGATGATACACGTTGAAATCTATTGTTTATCTTTATCATCATTACCTCGTACTAAATGGAATTTGATGTAATTGGAATCTATCTGCCTCCAACCGAATTAAATTCGGCACGAACCGAATATGAACATGGCCAGTTTTCAACCGACCGTTTGAAAGAGATTGAAAATAATGCAGTCCTTGACATCATCGAAAGACAGCTTGAATGTGGACTAACTGTTGTTACATCAGGAGGAATACGCTGGAAACATTGGAACAAGGACTTCTTCTTCGGCCTTTCAGGTATATCAAAAGAACGCCTCGACAGTGGTCATCTGTATTCTGTTGATACAAACCTTACCGATTTAATACGCTTCACCGGTCGCATTTCTTTTAATCCATCACACCCTTATTTCGATGATTTCAGGTTTATGGCTGATGCTGTAGCCGAACGTGCAGTGTGCCGCCAAATTATTCCATCGCCTACCGAGTTGTATATGCAAATCCTTTTTATATCCGACGGCCATCCTGAACGTATCTATCCTGATGCTGAAAACCTCGTATCGGATATAACAGATGCATATCGTAAAACCATAATAAGGCTTTACGAATTGGGATGCCGAAGCATAGTATTCGATGATACAGTGTGTGGCTGCCTGTGTGATGATAATTTCGCAAAAAGGCTTCTGCAAGGTGGTGTTGATACCATAAGTTTACAAAATCTCTTAATAGAACTGATCAATGGCTCTTTCGCAGAAACGCCCTCCGATCTTGAGAAAGCAGTTTATCTTTCCGGTGGTGACAAAATAGTACCTGAATGGGAATATATAAAATATCCTGACAACATCATGCCACGGATATTGTCGGAAGTCAATGCAGATAAGTTCTTTATGCCATTTGAGACCACAGACGATTACTCAACAGAGATTTTAAGGCATCTGCCAGAAGGGAAGAAAATCGTAATGGGACTTATAGACGCACATTCTCCTTTCCCGGATGACAAAGATGCTATTATCCGTTTCGCAGGGAAAGCCAAGAGGCATGTCAATCCCGTTTTTTTGGCGATCAGTCCTAAAACCGGATTCAACCTGTCAAGTTATGCGCTACGCGGTCTCCAGTACAATGATCAATGGTCTAAAATCAAATCCTTAAAGAGTTTGATTAATAACCATATAGCGCAGGCGGAAAGTTATGTTTAAAAATTTTCATGGATTCCAACTGGTAGATGAGTATCATCTGTGGAAAAAGGAACATAGGCAAAACAACAACCCGCTTCAGATTAAAATAATCAAGCTGACGTTAGCGATTGCAGCTACACTTTTCTGCTGGGTCGTGCCGACATCTTTTTTCAATATAACGGGTTTAACTGTCGTTGAACAGCGGATAATAGCAGTTTTTGTATTTGCCGCCCTCATGTGGCTATTCGATGCCGTGCCGGCATGGACTACTTCGTTAGTTGTTGTTGTCCTACTTCTTTTCTGCGCTTCAGACAGTTCGTTATGGTTCATGCGTGAAAGTGAAAATCTTGGTAAACTTGTGAGCTACAAGGCTATACTTCATTGTTTTGCCGACCCGATAATAATGTTGTTTATCGGTGGATTCATTATAGCCATAGCCGCTTCAAAAA
>CATJQX010000272.1 GCA_949742535.1 uncultured Muribaculaceae bacterium
GATTTCATTAGTTCCCATATCGTCAGCTAATATCACTACGATGTTTGGCTTGTCCTGTTGTGCAAAGGCCGACATAGAGATTAATGGAGCCATAGCAGAGAGGCAAAGTCTTGTTTTCATGTTTTATGGTATGAGGTTGGTTATGAAAATAATTTTAGTCGTGACAAATTTACGATATATAGGTCTGCTATACCAAGTAAATTTGTGTAAAAGTTTTTATGTGATTATTTTTTTTTTGATAAAAATTATTGAAAAAAATGTTTGAAAAATGATATGACTGGTTAGCGGTAAAGAAAAAAATACCTAACTTTGTATGCGGTGAGCAATATAGCCTTAATTTTCGAGGTTAGCTTCCGAACCTTGAATCAATACCGATAAATATTTTATAACCAATTGTTTCACTGCTCACCTTAAATTATAAGTCTAACATGAAAAGAAATCTTGCTATTACGCTTGCGACAGGTGTGGTCATTATGTCTGCCACAAGCATTGCCTCTGCCAAAGACGTTCAGGTAGGGAAACGGATTGACGCGCTGGACAATTCCCTGTGGGATCAATCCGAATGGATCTCAGTAGTTGATGCTCCTGTAATAAAAGGGGCTATAACCGGCGACAACGAGCGTGCTGCCGATGGTGCCAGCTGGTTTATGTCGGTGATAAAGAATGAAAAGAAGCTGGTTTCAGCTCGATGGATGACTGCCGGTCTTGGTGTATATGAACTGTATGTCAACGGACAGCCTGTTGGAAAAGAGATTCTGAAGCCCGGTTTCACTCATCATGCAAAAACCAAGCGCTCGTTTACGTATGATGTGACCGACGCAGTCTCCAAAAAAGCCAATGCTGAGAATGTGTTCTCCGTGCAGGTGACCCCCGGATGGTGGGGCGACAAGATCATCACCCCCGGCGGACACGACGGCATGATCGGTAAGAAGGTGGCATTCCGCGGAGTACTTGAGCTGACATTCGCAGACGGTACAAAGAAATATTACGGCACAAATACCGATGACTGGAAAGCCGGTATCGCCGGTCCGGTGAAGCATGCGGCCATTTTTGACGGTGAGGAATATGACGCCCGCGAGCTTTCAGGCAGTGAGTCGGCACATAAAATGTCGGCACCGGAGAAGAATACCGAGTTCAACGGTGAGATTCTTCCTTCCCGGGGAGCTGAGATATATATGCGTGAGGATCTGGCTCTGAAGCCGCAGAAAGCCTACGTATGGAATGGTGTGACCGGAGAAAGCGGAGACGCTTTCGGTAAAGTGGTCGTTACAAAGGAATATAAGCCGGGAGAAGAGATGGTGATCCGCCCGGGAGAAACTCTTGTGGTAGATTTCGGACAGAACTGCGCCGCAGTGCCGTCATTTGAATTCCGTGCGAAAGAGGGAACCAAGCTGACATGTCTGCCGGCCGAGCTTCTCAATGACGGAAACGGAGCAAAGAGCCGTGGCATGGATGGTCCCGAAGGCAGCTGCCATCGTCTGAATCTGCGTGTCCCCGAGACCGGCATGCTGCTCAATTACACTTTTGCCAACAATAAAGGATATGTGAATTATCGTCCCAGATGCACGTTCTATGGTTACCGTTTCGTATCGATAACCGCCGACGACGAGGTGCGCATTAAATCTCTGAAGTCTGTGCCTGTAACTTCTATTGCACAGGAACTAGAGACCGGCAGACTGACTACGGGCAACGATCTTGTGAACAGGCTTATCTCCAACACAGTATGGGGACAGCGCTCAAACTATCTCTCTGTGCCCACGGATTGCCCTCAGCGTAACGAGCGCCTCGGCTGGACGGCAGATACACAGGTCTTCGCAGAAACAGGCACCTATTTTGCGGATACCAAAAACTTCTTCCATAAATGGATGCGCGACATGCGCGACTCGCAGCACCCTCTCGGCGGTTTCCCCGGTGTGGCTCCTCTGGCACAGTATGGATGGGAGTGCACCCGTCTGGGATGGTCTGATGCCGGAGTGATAGTGCCCTGGGTTGTCTGGAAGCAGTTTGGCGATACTCAAATCGTGGATGAGAACTGGGACGCCATCGAGAAGTATGTTGACCATATCAATAAGACAAAATATAACCATCATGCCCTTGTGGCCGAAAACGGCAACTATCAGTGGGCCGACTGGCTCAGCTATGAGCCGCTTGAAAGCTGCGGCGGAACCATGCATGACCGCGATGAGCTCGGCAATACGTTTATCCGTCCCGAAACATACGATTACTGGAACTATCTCAGTGCCAACTACTGGCTGATGGATGCGGAAATGATGCGCGACATGGCGAAAGCCACTGGACGCAATGCCGCAAAATATGATGCCATGGCTAAAGAGGCCAGACAGTATCTGCGTGATAATTTCCTTACCACCGATGGTAAATTCAGGACAGAGATACTCAATACGATGCAGACACCGGCTCTTTTCGCACTGAAAAACGGTCTGGTGGACGGCGATGCAAAGAGCAATATGATCGCGCGTCTGCGCAAAAACTTCGCCGAACATGACAACTGTCTGCAGACGGGATTCCTCGGCACATCTATCCTGATGCCGACGCTTACCGAGAATGGCATGGAGGATATAGCATACGAGCTGCTTTTCCAGCGCAAGAACCCCAGCTGGCTCTACTCCATCGACAATGGCGCAACTACCATCTGGGAGAGATGGAACAGTTACATGGTAGAACATGGAATGGGTCCCCGCGGCATGAACAGTTTCAACCATTACGCATATGGCGTGGTATGCGAATGGATGTGGGAGACAATGGCTGGAATAGCTGCCGATGTTGAGCAACCGGGCTTCAAGCGCATAATCATGAAACCTGTTCCCGACAAGCGTCTCGGATTCGTTGATGCCGAATATAAATCCGCAGCCGGAGTCATCAAGAGCAACTGGAAGTATGACGGTGACAAATGGATTTGGAAATTCACCGTTCCTGAAGGCGCTGTTGCCGAGGTGACACTTCCCGGTGAGACCTCATCCAAAGAATATGCGGCCGGCACATATACTGTCGTGAAGTGACGGGCATATTGAATTGCTGAGAATCATACAGGATAAATCGTGGCGATGTGTCAAAATTGGGCACATCGCCTTTTTGTATCTGTCTGGAAGGTGAGTTTAATTGTTTTCTGATTATTTTCCTGGAAATCCGTTTTCATTATTCCGGTGGTATGGATAA
>CATJQX010000273.1 GCA_949742535.1 uncultured Muribaculaceae bacterium
ACGTGAATTCAACAGTTAGACGCACCACCCCACAAGAAAGGTTGCAAGTTAAGCAAAAATTTTTCCATTTCCGATTTTTCCCGTTACTTTGCAGTCTCATACATTACTATTTAAGAATGGTCACTTTCCCTAATGCTAAAATAAATCTCGGCCTTGACGTGCTACGCAAACGTCCTGACGGCTATCATGATCTGCAAACTGTCATGATGCCGGTAGGCTGGACCGATATTCTGGAAATCATACCTGGAAAAGAAGTTGACAGCCTGACCGTAACAGGACGCCACGTGGATTGCCCGCCGGAAAAGAACCTTGTAATGAAAGCGGTGCGTGCCTTGCGGGAGACTGTGGACTTCCCTCCGGTCGATATATACCTGCACAAAATAATACCCGACGGCGCCGGCCTTGGAGGAGGATCGGCTGACGCGGCATTCACGCTCAGCACCATAAACAGCCTTTTCTCCCTGCAGCTCGGTTCAGACAAACTTGCGGAAATCGCCTCAGGCATAGGCGCCGACTGCCCGTTTTTCATCTATAACCGGCCGATGCTGTGCGAAGGCACAGGCACCTCTATGTGCCCTATAGACATATGTCTGCCGCAGAATGCAAAAATCGCATTGGTAAAACCACCTGTATCGGTCTCAACCAAGGAAGCATATGCCCGCGTGCACCCGCACATCCCTGCCACTCCCCTTCCGGTGCTTTTGCAAGAGCCCGTTGAAAGATGGCAGGCCGCTGTAAAAAACGATTTCGAGACATCCGTTTTCCCGAAATATCCCGTTATCTCGGAGATCAAAAACGGAATGATGGAAATGGGTGCGTTATATGCCTCGATGAGCGGAAGCGGATCGGCAGTATTCGGAATTTTCGTGAATGACAATATTTCCGAACAGCTGTCAGACCGCTTTTGCGGATGCGACATCTTCGTCAGTAATCTGATGTAAACTCTTGACACCGTTTTTTTGTTTTTTCATTAAAAGCATATAATTGATACGCCATGGTGCCAGACTACCACAAACGCATCTTTTGGCAACATTTTTGCATGCATAATAATCATGTTCCGAAAAAGACAAAAAACATCACGACATATGAACCGTAACGAACACAACAAGCGTCACGACAACGACGCCGACCAGGCACAGAAAGGAAAACAGCCCATTATAGAAGATCCCGAAGTTGAAATCTCCGACATTCCGACAGACGGCACAGCAGAAACCGGCAACATGGAAGCCGAAGAAGACGGATCTGAACTCGAAGCCTTGAAAAATCTCCTTGCGAGCAAAGAGGAGGAAGTGGAGAAAGAGAAAAAAGAATATCTTTTCCTCATGGCGGAATTCGACAACTTCCGCAAACGGACCATACGCGAACGCGCCGATCTTATCAAGAGCGCGGCTGAAAAAGCTCTTCAAGGCATTCTGCCGATTATCGACGATTTCGAGCGCGGCCTTGATGCAATCAAAGATACATCCGATGCAGAAGCTGTTAAAGAAGGCATGCGCCTTATTTACAATAAATTTATAAAATACCTCGCAGACAACGGCGTAAAGGAGATCCAGTCGACCGGTGCGCCTTTTGACACCGAACTGCATGAAGCCGTGGCAATGATTCCTGCCGAAAATGAGGAAGAAAAAGGGCTTGTAAAAGATACGGTACAGAAAGGATACATGCTCAACGACAAAGTTCTGCGCCACGCCAAAGTGGTCGTATCCCAATAAAGCTACCCCAATAACCCGACACGAAAATGGACAAAAAAAGAGATTATTACGAAGTGCTTGGGGTAAGCAAGAACGCTACCGCCGACGAAATCAAAAAGGCATACCGCAAGCTCGCCATCAAATATCATCCCGACAAGAACCCGGATGACAAAGCCGCCGAAGAGAAATTCAAGGAAGCAGCCGAGGCATATGAGGTTCTTTCTAACGACGAGAAACGCCAGAAATATGACCAGTTCGGCCATTCAATGGGTTCGCAAGGATTTGGTGGATTCGGCAATGGCGGATTCAGTGGCGGAATGTCAATGGAGGATATTTTCGCTCAGTTCGGCGATATTTTCGGCGGTCACTTCAGCGGTGGATTCGGAGGATTCGGAGGAGCTACCGGCTCACGCTCGTCGCGTCGTCGCCAGAAACCGCAGCGCCGCGGATCAGACCTTCGCATCACCGTGAAGCTCACCCTCAAGGAAATAATGACCGGGGTAGACAAAACGCTCAAGATACCGACCTGGGTAAAATGCGACCACTGCAACGGCACAGGCGCCAAAGACGGCACTGCATTTGTCACCTGTCCCACCTGCCACGGCAGCGGCACGGTAAGCCAAGTTGTGCAAGGAATCTTCGGCCCCCAGGAAGCTGTGGGCGTATGTCCGCAGTGCGAAGGAGACGGCAAAGTAATATCCGAACCGTGCAGCTATTGCAACGGCGAAGGCATACAGAAAAAAGACGAGCTTGTATCGTTCCACATACCTGCCGGTGTCACCGACGGCATGACACTTACAATACGCGGCAAAGGCAACGCACCGCGACGCGGCGGCGTGAATGGCGACCTCCTCGTGGTAATACAGGAAATCAAAGACGCGGAACTGATACGCGACGGCAACGATGTGATATACAATCTGATGCTTGACGTTCCCACGGCAGCGCTCGGAGGATCCGTGGAGGTGCCCACCATAACAGGCCGCGCACGCCTCAACATACCTGCAGGCACCCAGCCCGGCAAAGTGCTGCGTCTGAGAGGCAAAGGTTTGCCGGAATACAACAGGTCCACCGTAGGCGACGAGCTTATCAATGTGATGGTCTACATCCCCGAAAGCCTCACGGACAAAGAGAAAGAGGCATTTGAGAACATGCGGGAAAACCCCAATATGAAACCGTCTGAATCAACAAAACAGCGTCTGTTCTCCAAGCTCAAGCATATATTCGAATAAAGATTTCCCAACTAAATGTAAAAGCGGCGCGATGTCAGGGCAGACATCGCGCCGCTTTTACATTTAGTCAATTCATAGACAAGAGAATGAGGATGTGTCATAATGGCCCATCTGGGTCGTCGCCTGAGGAATTCGGGTTCGGTCATTGACCAAAGTCAACTCCCGTCACCCTCACCCTCAGGCT
>CATJQX010000274.1 GCA_949742535.1 uncultured Muribaculaceae bacterium
GCAGCAAAAATTTTGCTGCGCGGCCTTTTTGCGCTTCAGGATGGGCAGAGCATGAGAAGCAAGAGCATTAGAAGCCAAGCAAGAAAACCTCTGTGAGTGAAATCAGAAATTCTTGCTTGGCTTCTAATGCTCTTGCTTCTCACGCTCTAAAAAAATAGATCCCCGCGATGTCGCGGGGATCCGAGCAAAGTAAGTAAACCTGTTTATTATTTAACGAGTATCCTTACTGGATCAGATTGGTAATTTCTGTCTATGGCAGATTTCAGCGGATAACCACTTTCTCTACCTTGTTGCCCTGGCGGCGGATGAAGATGCCTGCCTCAGGAGCTGCCACGCGCACACCCTGGAGGTTGAAGTATTCAGCTGGAGCGTCAGCGTCCTCAACAACCACATTGTCCACACCGGAGGTATAGCCGGTCCATGTGAGATGCCAGATAGAAACGCGGTCAACGTTCTTGTCTGTGCCGGTGAGGCATTCGTTGGCGATGACAACCTTGAAATCACCAGCCTGGTTGAAGTCGTGGCTGTAGCTGTAAGCGGTCTGCTTCTCAAGACCGGTCTTCTCGAGCACATCGGAAGCAACCTCCTTGCCCTCGGCGTCGAGGATCTGGATCTTGAGTTTAACCTGTCTGTCGGCGAAAGCAAAACCGTAGTCGAAGGTCAGAGTGCCGATACCGCCGGTGAGCACAGACGATGTGAGCTTGCCGGGAGCGGAAGTCTTGCCGTTGAGAGTGGGAGCCAGGGTGTACTTGTCGCCGATGAAAGCGAACATGGGATTGTTGTCCTTGGCGCCCTCTTCGTTACCGCTGAGGATAGCGGCATTCTCGGCGGTCCAGCCTGTAGCGTTGGTGTATGTACCATACTTGTTGTTTGCGGTAGCGTTGTTGAAGCTGTCGAAGTCGCCCTTGTAGGCTCCGGCCTCGCGGATGGTGTATTCAGCAACTACCACCTCGCTGTTCTCAGCGCCGTCCTTGACTGCGATAGCCTTAATGGTCATAGCCTCGGAAACCTCGATAGGCTCGGTATAGAGAGCGGAGTCGGCGGTGGGTTCTGTGCCGTCAACGGTGTAGTGGATAGAAGCGCCTTCGGTAGTTGTGGCGATGGAAACCTTGGTTCCGGCGAGCACTGCGCCTGCACCGGGAGTGAACACAGGTGCTGCCACACGTTCTATCACAACACCGCTTTCGTCGGTCACCTCAATAGGATAAACCTGCAGGGCGCCGTTGTATACAGACACGATACCGACAACGTTAAGGTTCTCACCTACGGCGGGATTGATACCGAACTGGTCGTAGAGAGTTACGGTAGCGCCATCCTGCTCGGCCACATAATATTTATCCTTCTCACCCTTGGTGATTGTCACACCTGCGAGTTTCACATATGTGATCACCATGTCAGTAGCAAGCTCCTCAACAGCGATCTCCTCCATCTGCA
>CATJQX010000275.1 GCA_949742535.1 uncultured Muribaculaceae bacterium
ATTGATTTATGTGTGATTTGATATATTCTGAAAATCAGACGCTGCGCAATACTTACTTACGAGGGACAAAATTACATAAAATGAGTTTAACAGATTTTGTATCAGTGTTAATGTTTGTTAACACCTGCATTAACACTGATAAAATGTAAGCAGGGATGGCCAACGGCGTCGTTGGCCATCCCTGCTTGCTTGTATGCTTGCGCGACAGGGCTTTTATTTCTCTTTTTTGGCGCGGGGTTTGGATGCCGGCTTTTCTGCGGCGGCAGCTTTTGGCTTGCAAGCCTTGCGGGCGGGTTTGGCCTTAGGCTCGGCGGCGGGAGCGGCCTCTTTTTCCTTGGGTTCGCGCAGGGCGTGCTCTTCGTTGAGATGCTCCTCGTTGAGACGGTAGGTGGTTATCTCCTTGTTGAGTGTCTCTATCTCGCGTGCCTGGTTACGGATGGTGGTAAGGAGTGAGTTAAGTTCCTCGTTCTCGATGCTCATGGGGTACTGTTCCTCCACACGCACAATGAAGTCGGCCAACACGTTCATATAGTTTGTGAACGCCTGGTAGGGGGTGTCGTATGGTGAGAACATGGAGTGCGACGCGCCGTCGGCCATATGCTTGGTCGACATGTAGAACAGGTGGTCGGATGCCTGGAGGCGTCCCCAGTCCTGCTTGAGCTGACGGTTGTCGGAGAGGCGCACACGCTCTGCCACGGAATACAGCTTGTTGAATGCCTCGTTCTGCAGCTGGTTTCCGAGCCATGCAGTAGTGTCGCGTGCCTCGTCTGCCCAGCTTATCGGGTGCACGATAGAGAGCATATCCACCGGCTTGAATGTCTTGACGGCATCAGAGGGTGTAATGAACTCCACGCCGCGCTCGCTTGCGAAACGGGGAAGCGCCTCAAGGAAGTGGAATATGCCGGTATCGGCGGTCTGGAACTCACCGAATGTCTCGAGGTTCATGAACAGGTTGAACACCTGCTCCTCCTGCGGGGTGTCGGCGATCCAGCCGATATATTTGTCGGCGGTAAGGGGATACTCGTTCCAGGAGGTGTTGCTGAAGCGCAGCGAGATGTCGTCGCTGAGTTTGTCGTTCTTGAGCAGCAGCTTGAGCTTGGGAGCAGATGCGGCGGCATAGACATAGTTTGGCGATTTCCATCCGAGTATATGCTTTGCCCCCTCGGTGATGCATCCCTTGAAGCCCATAGCGGCTATCTGGGGTGCGAGCTCGTCGGAATAGATCAGCTCCGTGTTGCGGAACACTTTCGGTTTCACCCCGAAAAGCTCCTCTATCTTGTCGGTGTGGAGCTTCACCTGTATCTCAAATTCCTCGGGGTCGGCGAGCGATGCCAGCGAGTGGTCATAGGTCTCGGCGAGAAACTCCACCTTGCCTGTGGCGGCGAGCTTCTTTAGAAGGTCAATGAACTCGGGCACATACTGCTCGCACTGCTCGAGAGCCACACCGGTGATGGAGATGGCGCAACGGAAAGCGCCTTTGGTATCCTCGATCATGCGCAGCAGCGACTGTGCGGCGGGGATATAGCTGCGGTGTGCTATGCGTGTTATGATGTCGTCGTTGGCGAAATCATCGTAATAGTAATGGTCGTTGCCTATGCCGAAGAAGCGGTAACGTTTCAGACGGAACGGCTGATGTATCTGGAAGTAAAAGCAAATCGCCTTCATCTTGTATTTTTCAATTTATCTGTTTGTACTTACTTGTAATTCGCCAGGACACGGTGGTATATGTCAATCACTTTCCTGCCTGCCTTGTCCCAGGTGATCCGGTTCACCTCATCAATGCCGTCCTCACGCAGCTGATTGTACATGGCCGGATATGTGATGATGGAGTGGATGGCGTCGGCCATAGCGTCGATATCCCAGTAGTCGGTCTTGATCACGTTGGTGAGTATCTCGGCGCAACCGCTCTGTTTGGAGATGATGGAGGGCACACCCATCTGCATGGCCTCGAGGGGCGAGATGCCGAAAGGCTCCGACACGGAGGGCATGATATATACATCCGACGCCTTGAGCATCTCATACACCTGTTTCCCTTTCTGGAAACCGGGGAAATGGAAGCGGTCGGCTATGCCTCGCGCGGCGGCCAGGCTGATCATCTTGTCCATCATGTCGCCCGATCCGGCCATCACGAAGCGCACGTTGTGGTCGAGCTTGAGCACCTTGGCGGCTGCCTCCACGAAATATTCCGGACCTTTCTGCATGGTGATGCGCCCCAGGAAGGTGACAACCTTCTCTTTCGGCTTGTTCACCTCCACGTCAAGCAGCTCGCGGCTGAGGGGTATCACGGCGTTGTGCACGGTGGTTACCTTCGCCGGATCGATGCCATATTTCTCTATGACGGTCTGGCGGGTGAGGTTGCTCACGGTGATGATATGGTCGGCGTGCATCATGCCGTCGCGCTCTATGCCGAACACCGTGGGGTTCAGGTTGCCTCGGGAGCGATCGTAGTCGGTGGCGTGTACATGTATCACGAGGGGCTTGCCGGTCACCTGCTTGGCGTGGATGCCGGCGGGATAGGTGAGCCAGTCGTGGGAGTGTATTATGTCGCAGTCGATGGTGCGGGCTATCACTCCGGCCACTATCGAATAGTTGTTGATCTCTTCAAGGAGATTGTCGGGGTAACGTCCCGAAAACTCTATGCATCCGAGATCGTTGGTGCGCATGTAGTTGAAGTCTGCATAGATATGGTCGCGCAGACGGTAATAAAGGTCGGGATCCATCACATTGCCGATGCGGCTTTCCACATAGTCGCGGCTCACGTCGCGCCATGCCACCGGTGTCTGCGAGGCGCCGATGATGTGTGCGAACCCTTTCTCTTCGTCTCCGAAAGGTTTCGGTATCACGAATGTGATATCCATGTCGCCGCACTGCCACATGCCTTTGGTAAGACCGTAGCTGGCCGTACCTAATCCTCCGAGGATATGGGGCGGGAATTCCCACCCGAACATTAATGCTTTCATGTCAGATATGTGTGGTTAGCGCTTCAGGATTGGG
>CATJQX010000276.1 GCA_949742535.1 uncultured Muribaculaceae bacterium
CTTCGCGGCAAATTTCGGCCAAAGGCCTTATTTACCGCTCGATGTGGGGCTTACATTTTACACGCCACCTCCGGCGGCTCGCGGGAACAGTTTTATTTCTAGTAATATAACGCACGTTGATTGTCGGTAGGGTATGGATGGGCAAGCCCATGTCATCAAAACACGCTCCAACATATTGCGTGTCAGTGGGCAATTGATGACTTAGGTGTTTTTACCGGACAGCAATATTTATTTTTATAAAAAATTGCAGAATTTAAATATAATATCTACATTTGCCAGAACAATTACCAACCCATTTGCTATGAAAAAACTTGGCCTCTTTTTAGGATTCATATTTGCAACAACATGCAACGTTTACGGAGTGGCAATTCGTCACACCACCGAATCCCCCACTGATAACCAGGAGCTAAGTCTCCAGGAAATCTGTGATACAACAGTCACAGTAATAGAACGGGATGAAAGTGAGAAAACAGATAGGGAGAGGTCACGCTACAAATCGGCAGATGCAGAACATCTGCCTTACACTCCTCTGCTGGAACTTGGCAAGGAGTGGCGGTACAATCTATTTCATTACAATGTTGATCGTCCTAAAGAAAAGGACAGGAAGAGGGTGCTGAGAGCAGAAGATGTCGTTGAAGTCGATGGCAAGTCGGTATATATTCTTACCATGTACGATGAAAATGGCATGAAAATAGAGAAAGAAAGTGGCCGTATGTGGGAAGATTGTGAAAACCGGAAGGTTTATCTTGATTATCAGCTTTATGATGGAACCCCATACACTGACATGATTTATGATTTTGCCAATCCGGTTAATACGCCCACGGAGATGAAGATTTCATATCTCCACGAGGCTGTATGGAGTGAATATACCACTTTAGACGGCGAAAAACGCAATAGGTATAACTTTAGATTGAAGACACATCCAATTATAGAGGATTTTCAATTGGTGGAAGGACTTGGATTTATTACCTCCGAAGATTATGAGCAAGACATAAATCGCCACTGCGTGGGAACAATTTTGGAGAGTGCACTAATGATCCATCCAATGGACTGTTTTATATCGAAACTTTACGAGGTGGTCAACGGCGATGGTGAAGTTATTTACTCTCTTGAAACTGCACGTCCGGGATATACTTCCATAAATGCCGCAGGTATTTCAGGCGATAGCGTTGTGGTTGACGGAAGCTCTATAAAAATCAACGGCACTGAGCAGATAGGCGTGGTTTCCGTGTTCAATCCGATGGGCGCTCTTGTAAAGGAGGAGAATATCAGTAGGGTTACCGGAGATGTTTCCACAACTGATCTTGCTCCAGGCGTATATGTAGTGCGTACGTCAAAAATCTGCAAGAAGTTTGTAGTGAAATAGGATATCATATCTACATGGCGGCGGTGAAGCGAGACTCCCAAGTTCCCGGTTCACCGCCGTCTTGTTAATGGCAATTACCAGTTGTTTTTTCCGCAATCAATAATATTTCACTACTTTTGCGTATCACCACATTACCAGACACCATGAAAATCCTTAAATCGCTATTAATCGCAGGCGCGCTGGCCACAGGCGCGGCCAACGCCTCGGCACAGCTTGCCGACATCACCTACACTCCATCACCTGAAAACATCCGGGCAAGACAGCAGTTTTCCGACAGCGGATTCGGCATATTCATCCACTGGGGCATATACAGCATGTTCGCACAGGGGGAATGGTACCTGCAGGACGGCCTCACTGCCCACGAATACGCCAAAGCGGCACGGGGATTCTACCCCGCCGATTTCGATGCCGACAAATGGGTAAAGGCCATAAAGGAGGCAGGAGCGAAATACATCTGTTTCACATCGCGCCATCACGACGGCTTCTCGATGTTCCACACTGCACAGTCACCCTTCAACATTGTGGACGCCACACCTTTCGGGAGGGATATCGTAAAGGAACTCGCCGACGCATGCCACCGCCACGGCATCAAACTGCATCTCTATTATTCACATCTCGACTGGACACGCGAGGATTATCCCATCGGACGCACCGGCAGGGAGACCGGACGTGACACCTCGAAAGCCAACTGGGCGTCTTATTATGGCTTCATGAACAGACAACTTACAGAGCTGCTGACGAACTACGGCGAAATAGGAGCCATATGGTTCGACGGATGCTGGGACCACGACCAGGACTCCACCCGCTTCAACTGGGAACTCGAAAAACAGTATGACCTCATACACTCCCTGCAGCCCGCATGCCTCATAGGCAACAACCACCATTGGACACCGGTGGCAGGGGAAGACATACAGATCTTCGAGCGCGACCTACCGGGAGAGAACCATGCCGGGTTCTCAGGACAGGAGATAAGCACACTCCCGCTCGAAACATGCGAAACATTCAACGGATCATGGGGATACCGCATCAAGGACCAGGGATACAAGACCACACGCAAGCTTATCCATTACCTCGTGAAAGCAGCAGGAATGGGTGCCAACCTGCTTCTCAATATGGGACCGCAACCCAACGGTGAACTTCCCGCCGTGGCTCTCGGACGCCTTAAGGAGGTAGGGCAATGGCTTGCCGACAACGGCGAGACCTTCTATGCCACCACTGCCGGCGATTTCCCCGCCCAGGAATGGGGCACGACCACACGCAAGGGCGACCGCCTTTTCGTGCACCTGCTCACCCCCTCCTCCACCGATATCCGTCTTCCCCTCACCTGCAAGGTGAAAAGCGCCGTCAATTATGCCGACCGCACAAAAGTGAAGTTCACCAAAGAGGCCGACGGATCGGTAACCCTGCATCTCGCATCCCTTCCGGCAGACACCCACGACCACATCATCGAGCTTGTCACCTCCTCAAAATAACACGCAGCTACATTATAATAAGATGACGGTGTGTCTAAATTCGTGAATTTAGACACACCGTCTTGTTTCTGTCCGGGTGGCGAGGGTGCTGTCAGTCATCGACCTTTGGTCGCTTGGCTCAGCCAAGAATGGTTCCAGATGGTAGGAGCCTGAGGGTGAGGGTGACGGGAGTTGAC
>CATJQX010000277.1 GCA_949742535.1 uncultured Muribaculaceae bacterium
GACGAGGTTCTGAGCTATGGTGAGATGGCGCGGCGTATAGCCCGCCTGCACCTCTTTTACAAACAGATCGGCATAAAGCCCGGCGACAAGGTGGCGCTTCTTGGAAAGAACTCTGCCACCTGGGTTGTATGTTTTATGGCCACTATCACATATGGAGCCACAATAGTGCCTATACTTGCCGATTTCAACCCCCACGACGCCATGCACATCATCAACCACAGCGGCGCGTCGCTGCTGTTTGTCAACCAGTCGATATGGGAGACATATGAGTTTGACCGCATGCCCGGATTGAAAGCTGTGATGTCGCTTGAGACACGCCATGTGCTGGCCGAACGTACTGCCGAAGGGGAGGCTCCCGTGGAGCGTGTGGTGCGCAACCTCTCGCGGCGTTTCCGCACAGTTTACCCCGGCGGTTTCAATCCCGAGGATGTGAAATATCCGAAAGCCGACAAAGACGCCACCGCCATCATTAACTATACTTCCGGCACCACCGGATTCTCGAAGGGTGTGATGTTGACGTTTGACAACATATGCGGCAATGTGATGTTCGGAGTTAAGTCGCGTCTGCATTACGAAGGATCCAGGGCACTCTCGTTCCTCCCGCTGGCACATGCCTACGGGTGCGCTTTCGACATGCTTGTGCCGCTTGCCGTAGGCACGTTCATCACCCTGTTCGGCAAGACGCCCACACCGCGTCTGCTTCTTGCCGCTATGGCTCAGGTGCGTCCTAATCTCGTGATCTGTGTGCCTCTTATTCTTGAGAAGATCTACCGCAAGCAGATTGTGCCCATGATCACACGCCGCGCCATAAGATGGGCGCTTGCACTGCCGCTTGTGGACGGTGCCATTTACGCCAAGATAAGAAACAAGCTCGTGGAGGCATTCGGCGGGGCTTTCGAGGAGGTGATCATCGGCGGGGCGCCGCTCAACGGCGAGGTTGAGGCTTTCCTCCACAAGATAAAGTTCCCCTTTACAGTGGGTTACGGCATGACCGAATGCGGCCCTCTGATAAGCTATACCCCCTGGCGCGAGTTCGTGCCTACAAGTTGCGGACGCACTCTTCCCAATATGGAGAGCAAGATACTCAGCGACGATCCCGAGCATAAGCCGGGGGAGATCTGTGTGCGCGGACAGAACCGCATGAAAGGATATTACCGCAATCCCGATATCACCGGCCAGACCATCGATGCCGACGGCTGGCTTCATACCGGCGATATGGGCACCCGCTCGGCCGACGGCACACTGTTTATAAAAGGGCGTTACAAGACCATGATACTCAGCGCGTCAGGGCAGAATATCTATCCCGAGGAGATAGAGGCCAAACTCAACAACATGCCTTATGTGTCGGAGAGCCTTATCGTGGAAAGAGGCAAAGGGCTTACCGCCCTTGTATATCCCGACTATGAGCGCATGGATGCCGACGGCATAGAGGTGTCGCATCTGCCGGAAATCATGGAGCGCAACCGTGTGGAGCTTAACACCCTGGTGGCGCCATATGAGAAGGTGGATCATGTGCAGCTCACACCCAACGAATTTGAAAAGACCCCGAAAAAGTCGATCAAGCGCTTCCTGTATTCCTGACCCACGCCTCATGGCGCATTGACCTGATAACAAAAAAGACCCGGAAATTTCCGGGTCTTTTTTGTTATCAGGTCAACACTGATTATGCCTCGGGCGCACCGAAACGGTTGGGCACCGGCTCACCTTTGCGGCAGCACCATACGATCCAGATGATTGTGCCTACAATGGGGATGAGGTTGATGAAATACCAACCGCCGCCTTTGCCTATGTCATGCATGCGGCGCCAGGCCACTGCCAGACTCGGAACCAGAAGCGCCAGGCTCACGGCGTAATTCAGGAAAGTGAAAAGGCTTCCGATGAACGATCCCTTGAAGATCATGAGGAGCGTAGCGAAAACGGCGCTGATGATGAAATTGAAAAGTATCCACCACCAATACTCAGCACGGTCGGCACGGCCATTGAAAGTGGCGTATTTGCGCAAACAGATCTGGATAGCATCGCCGAAACCGATATAACGGTAAGGCATCTGGGGGTGTTGGTTGTAATTATTCATAAATTTACAGGTGTTAAAATTATATGCGCAAATATAGTGATTTTATTTTTTCGATGATTATTTTTGCAGTGAAATTTTTGTGGCTCTGTTATGTCGAACTGCTGTACTGCCACATTTGTTATGTGAGTAGACTATTTGTTTGAAAGAGAAGAGATGATGTCAGAAAAAATATTTGGCGCCATTGTGGCGGTAATAATGTCGTTTGCCTGCATGGCGGTAGATGCATCCGAAATGCCAGACAGCGTTTCAATGCAGGAAGCTCCATCCACCCAGTCGGTCGGGCTTGTTCTCAGTGGCGGTGGAGCGAAAGGAATAGCGCACATAGGTGTGATACAGGCTCTTGAGGATCATAATATCCCCATCGATTATGTGGCCGGTACATCAATGGGCGCCATAGTCGGGGGACTCTATGCCGCCGGCTACACCCCCTCGGAGATGATGGATCTGATACTCTCCCCGGGGTTCGCCATGTGGTCTACCGGTCAGATTGATCCGAATCTCACATATTATTTCCTGCGCCAGCCACAGACGCCGGCGTTCGGTCATCTGAACATCAACCTTCACCCTGCCGATTCCGCCGCGGTAACCAATGCCATCCCGTCGAGCCTCATATCTCCGCTGCCTATGAACTTTGCGTTCATGGATCTGTTTGCCGCATATACGGCGCAGTGTGGCGGCGATTTCAATAAACTTTTCGTGCCGTTCAGGTGTGTGACCTCTGATGTGGTGCACAAGCACAAGATCGTGTGCCGTTCAGGGCGTCTGTCAGATGCCATACGCGCGTCAATGAGTTTCCCGGCTGTGTTTATGCCTATAAAAATGAACGGGGTGGATGTCTACGACGGAGGCATCTACGACAATTTTCCTGTGGATGTGATGCGTGAGGATTTCGCTCCATCCATCATGATAGGTGTGGATGTGCA
>CATJQX010000278.1 GCA_949742535.1 uncultured Muribaculaceae bacterium
ACCGGTTCGGCATACGGCCCCATCGGATCCGTGGCCTCGGAGTGCACGACATGGACGGCATGCAGGTCTTTGCCCCAGTAGTTCACCGACCAGTAGGCATGCACCGTACCATTGTCGTAAAGCATGTCGTTGGCATGTATCTGGTTGTTGCCGCAGCCCGAGCCTTTACTCCAATCGTTGTCCATGTCAATCACGTGGGTCGGGCCTTCCCAGTTTACAAGGTCAGATGATATATAGAAATCGCCGTCGGTGCGGCATCCTCCCAGATAATACTTTCCGTTGTATTTCATCACGCCAATATCGGCCACATCCGGAAGAAGCGGGTTTGGAATATTTTCTGCATTAATATGCGGAACACCAAGAATGGCTATGCTTGTCGCTGAAGCCAGAATCAGTTTTTTCATGTTTTAAGGTATGAGGATGGTAACAGTAAAAATTTTCAGCACTACAAATTTAGTCTCATCTACACAAATGATCAAGTAAATTTGTGTATTATCGCTGCACGAAATTACCAGTCAGAACAAAAATACTAATATATACACAAAAACACCCCTCATGACAAGGGGTGCCGCAAAATTCAAACTTTCAACAACGTTTTCACCGTATTCTACTCTAAAGTCACAAGGCGGTACTTCTGCGATCCCAGCCCGAGCTTCTCGGCATGCTCGATAGTGTGCGTTCCGTGTCGTGAATTTATCCTTTCTATCAGATCACCCTTGCCGGGATCATCTGAATTGAATACCATATCCACGCTCGCGCGGTCAAGGGCCACCGGATCGAGCGATGCCAGAATACCTATGTCACCCATTTTAGGTTCGGCGGGATCGCCGTCGCAATCGCAGTCCACAGAAAGCCGGTTAGCCACATTTATGTACAGCACTTTGTCACCCATATGGTCGAGCACACCTTTGCATGCCTCCGCCATGGATTCCAGGAACGCATCCTGCTCGGGAAGATTGTTCCACAGCTCTGCCGCGTTCTCCACCTTTCCGGCAGTGTGAATGTATGCCTTTCCGTTTGAGGAGGCTATGCCTATCGAGATGTTTTTCAACGCGCCACCGTATCCTCCCATCGCATGCCCCTTGAAGTGAGAGAGCACTACAAGAAAATCGTAGTCAAGGAAATTTTTGCCCACGATATCATATTTCAAATGATCGCCCCCCTCCACGGGTATCTTCACCTCGCCGTCGGCATCCATTATATCCACCTTAGCGATGGAGGTGAATCCATGTTCGCGTGCCGCCTCAAGATGTTTCTCGGTGGCGTTCCTGTTGCCCCCATACGCGGTGTTGCATTCCACTATGGTGCCGTTCACCTCCTTTACCAGGGGTGCGATAAGGTTGGGGGCGAGATGGTTCGACTTGTTCGACTCTCCGGTGGAGATCTTTACCGCCACATTGTTACCCTCGGCTTTTCTTCCGAGGGCCTTATATATCTTCAAAAGGTTCTCAGGATTGATCTCCTTTATATAATATACCGTGGGAAGCGAGGCTGTCTCGATTTTCTCTCCCTCTGATGCCACGTCGGACTGTGCTTTGGCACCTGTACATCCGGAGCATGCTATAGTGGCTGCCACGACAGCCGATAAAAAGATTGTTTTTTTCATAAGCGTCATATTGTGTGCGTGATTTGTTTGCGTCAAACGTGCGTTTATCGGGTGGAGAATGAAAGTTTCACACCACCCATGGCAGTAAATCCGGGCATAGGATAGCCACGCATAAGAGTATAGCGTGCGTCTGTCACGTTTTCAAGACGCGCGAACACAGTCGCATACTCGCATGGGGTATAGGAAATCTTGAAATCAAGAGTGGCGAAACTCTGCAGAGGTGTCAGGTCAGAGACATACAGGCGTGCCACCCCTTTCATCTGCGCGCTCACAGTGAGCCGACGCAATGCCTGCCAGTCGGCTCCCAGTGAATACTGGTGGCGGGGCGCTCCCGTGAGATTGTCGAGCGAACTGTGCAGGAAACTGTATGAGGCGTTGAGCCACAGGTGGTTCATCGGGCGGCTGTCAAGCGAGATCTCCACACCTTTGTTTATGAAACGTCCAGTATTCACATTGCGCATGTCCACGGTCTGGATCATCTCGGATCCGGAACTGTAATACAGCGTCACCGACGCCCCAAGCATATGCCCCCATTTCTGGGAGGCAGACACCTCGTAATTCATCATCTTCTCGGGTCGTAGATCTGGATTGGCCATGCGGTAAAGATACAGCTCGCGGAAAGATGGGTTGCGGTATCCCATGGCCACCGAGCCTTTCAGTGTGGTGCCGGAAGGCAGATTGCCAACGATACCTCCCTGGGGAATCCACCGGGTGGTAAAACGGTTGCTGTTGGCCATCCTCACCCCGCCGTTGAGCACCAGTCTCTCACCTAAAAGCGACTGTGCCAGGGTCAGATAGGGTGAATATTCCTTGATCTTCTGCCGTTCCATGGTCTGCAGACTTCCTGGGCGGTGTTCCTGTCCGCCGGATACAGGTATGCGCCCCGAATATATGTCGAAATCGAAGCCTGCGGTAGCGTCGGCACCGCTCCACGGGGTGAAGTTCTGATACAGCATGGCACCGAAACGGTCATCAAGACTGTGGAAATGCCGCGGATCGTCGATAAAATGGTTCCCGTAGCTGTAATACACGCGGATATCGCCCGACGTCTGGTCGCCATAGCGGTTGCTGACCGTGAGCGACGCATCTCCGCGGGTGATGCTCTGATGGTATATCGCCGTGCTCGACGGATCGCTCAGGCGCGGAAAAATTGGGTCGTTGCCCTTGAAGTTCATAAGAGCATAGTCCACCGAACTTTTCCAGTTGGCGTTTATGTCGTACCCGACTTTGGCATAACCCGACATCTGCTTGAAATCGAAATTGTCGCATGTGCCGTCTGTGCGGTCGTAGCTCAGCGAAAGCATCGAGGAGAAGCGCCCGAAGCGGCTGGAGTTAGTCAGAGTGGTAAGCCAGGTATTATAAGAACCGTACTGTGTGGTAAGA